>NZ_CAXAON010000003.1:0-338341 GCF_963970495.1 Pseudomonas sp. EA_65y_Pfl2_P78
CGGTGCCGTTGCCGCCGCCGTGCAGCGCTTTGAAATCCGCATCGCTGGTGTTCAGCGTGTAGGTGTAAGTGCCGTTGGCGTTCAATACCAACGTGCCGTAGGTGCCGGTGAATGTACCGGCCGTCACCGGCCCGGTGGGTACACGGTCGGCGCCTTGCACGTCGTTGGTCAGGACGTTGCCGGTCAGCGTGAGCAAGGTTTCCGAGGCGGTCGACGCGTTGCTGTCATCGAACGCTTTGGGCACGTCGTCGATGATGTTGATGTCCAGCGTACCGGTCGCGGTATCGCCATTGCTGTCGCCGGCGATCACGGTGAACTGTTCGCTGAGACTATTGGCGCCGCCACCCGTCGCATGGGTGTCGTTGCCATTGAGGGTGTAGCTGTAACTGACCACGCCGGTCGCCGCGTTGTAACCGGTGATGGTCAGGGTGTTGCCCAGTTGCGTGGTGACCGATTGCGGGAAACCGACGGCCACCCCACCGCTGATCACGTTGATGCCGCCGATGCTCAGACTGTTCAAACCGTCCGGTGCCGTTACCGTGAAGCTTGCGTTTTGGGTCAGCGCGCCAGCATTGGCCGCCGAGCCGTCTGGCAGATTCGCTTCGTTGAGTGTCAGTTCGCCCCCGGGCACGGCAAGGCCGGTGAGGGTCACGAGGTTGTTGACGGGCGGCACGACAGGCGCGGGGGTGCCATCGCCGTTATCGATCACAGCGTTGTGGCGCTCTTCGGGAAATTCGGGAATGCCATTGAACCCGGCAGTGGGGAAACCGATGATCGGATCAACCCGCCCGCCGACTTCCGTCAGCAAGACAAAACTGTGCCCGCCGCCCACTGCACCACCGGTATCGCCCGGGGCGTTGGGGCCAGCGGCGGTGGCTTCAGCGGTTTTGGTCGGGTCGTCACCGGCGGCGATGGCTTTCTGAATCTGCTCGACGTCAGTCAGTTGCGCTTCGCTCGGGGTCACAGCCTCCGGCGCGTTCACATGGGCGGCCTGATCGGCGAGCAATTGGCCGGTCATGGTCAGGCTGCTGTCGCGGCCCAGGGTCAAATCCTGGCCATTTTGCAGATGAACGGCGACGGCGCCTTCGGCCCCGGTGATCAGTTGATCGCCAGCAAACAAACGGTCGCCCTCGACCAAGGCGCGACGAGTGCCGTCAGTACCTTGCGCGAAAACCTGACCAATGACTTTAGTGACGATACCAATGAGCGTTGCCATGTGAATTCCTCCGCTGCCGACCACCGTCGGCACTGGTTCGCGAAGCAGCCCATGGCTCAATCGGGTTGTCGGGGCGACGCTCGCACCCTCGACAGTTCGTTTGGCCGGTGACGCCTCAAGGGGAAACTTCAGTGCTATCAAGCACTTGCAAACCCCGATTGAAGCAGCACACCGACTAACGCTACGTAACGGTGGTGAATCACCCAGGTGACAAAAATCTGTCACCCCTCAACCGCTACGCGTCCCTCCCCTTCAGCAGTACTTCGCCGTATGTCGCAAAGTGAATGGAACTTTCCTCAAGCCTTTTCGCGCTCCCTAAAGCACATAAAACAAAGGCTTTCGACCTGAACAATGTGCCGGTTTTTACAAAGCGCATAAGTTTTTTTCGGCATAAGCCTTATGAAAATTTTTTCTTAGCTACGCTTCAGGATGTTCTTAGCTCTGTTGTTACAAGAGTGAAACGCCTACAGCTAAAAATATCGCCAAATTTTTGGCGACAGTAACACACCATCAGGAATCAGGGAGATGCACCCATGCGCGTTCTAACCCCCCTCTGCAGCGCGGTTTTGCTGGCCATGGCTTGCACTTCTCAAGCTCAGGCCATGAACCTCACCGAGGCGATTCAAAGCACCATCGCCACGCACCCGGAACTGGCTTCACGCGTGGACGCACGCCTGGCTGCAGATGAACAAATCAAAGTCGCCAAGGGCGGTTTCTACCCGTCCGTCGATTTGAACGCATCCTACGGGCGCGGCTACAGCGACAACACCACGACCCGGTCGCTGGGTAACCACCACACCTCGATCCTCAACTACACACAGTCCGAATTGCGGCTGCGGCAGATGCTCTTCGACGGTTTCAACACCGCCAACGAGGTTGAACGCACCAAAGGCGTGTCCAACTCGCGCGCTTACTACGCGCAAGGCACCGCTCAGGATCTGGCCCTGCGCACCATCGAGGTTTACCTCGAAGTGCTCAAGCGCCGCGAACTGGTGACCCTGGCCCGCAACAACCTGCAGGCGCACTTGCGTGTAAACGACCAGATTGGCCTGCGTACCGAGCGCGGTGTTGGTAGCACCGCCGACTCCGACCAGTCGGGTGCCCGTAAGGCACTGGCGCAAAACAACCTCGATACCGCTGAAGTCGATCTGGCCGATGCCGAATCGAATTTCTACAGCGTGGTCGGGCGCATGCCCGACGAGCTGGAAGCGCCGGCATCGACCCGTGGCGAGTTGCCCGCCACCCTGCCGGAAGCCCAGCAGAGCATGGTCGAGAACAACCCGTATCTGAAATCCGCACAGGCCGATGTGCAGTCGGCAGAGAGCCAGTACGAAGTGGCCAAATCGCCGTTCTACCCTCGCTTCGACGCGGAAGCGGCAGTGGGCGCGAACAACAACGTGCAGGGTGACCAGGGCCACGACAACGAATGGCGCGTGGGCGTGGTGATGAACTACAACCTGTTCCGCGGCGGCAGCGACAAGGCACGACTGGCCTCCGATGCACACCAGATCAATCAGGCCATGGACATCCGCAACAACGCCCTGCGCCAGCTCAACGAGAACATTCACCTGGCCTGGAACGCCATGGTCAACGCCAAGAAACAAACCCCGACCGCCCGCGAATACGCCGAAACCACCAAACGCGTGCGCGCCGCGTATCAGGACCAGTTCGGCCTCGGCCAACGCACCCTGCTCGACTTGCTCGACAGTGAAAACGAGCTCTACAACGCCAACCGCCGCTACACCGAAATCCGTTACACCGAGGAATACTCGATGTACCGCGTGCTGGCGAACATGGGTCAGTTGCTGAGCAAGCAACGGGTGGTGCTGCCTGCCGACGCGATCGCTGCGACCGAGGTGAAAAACGAAGCGCGCTTGCCTGAACTGAAGTAAGTCCAATGAAGCGGTAACAGGGGAACAATCAATATGACCAGCATGGAACCCGGCCATTGCGGAGTCGATCCGCGGCTGAGCTTCGATGATCCGTTACTCGACGGTCTGTTGATCCTCTGCAAACTCCATGGCGCGACGGTCAGTCGCGCCAGCCTGAGTGCCGGTCTGCCGCTGAACAAACAACGCCTGAGCCTTGATCTGCTGCCCCGCGCCGCCGCCCGTGCCGGGTTACAGGCACGGTTGTTGCGGCGAGACCTGAACGACATTTCGCCGCTGAACCTGCCGCTTCTGTTGCTGCTCAACGACGGTCGCACCGCCGTGTTGCGGCGTTTCGGCGACGACGGCAAAGCGCTGATCCTGCCCAGTGAAGCCGATGGCGGCGAGCAATGGGTCAGTCGCGAAGAGCTCAGCGAGCACTACAGCGGCCAGGCCTTGTTCGCTCGACCTCGGCATGAACTCGAAGACCTGCGCTCACCGCTGGTGCCACGGGTACATGCATGGTTTCGCGACACCCTGAAGCTGTCGAAATGGCTGTACAGCGATGCAATTCTCGCCAGTTTCCTGATCAACCTTTTAGGCCTGATGGTGCCGCTGTTCGTCATGCAGACCTACGACCGCGTGGTACCCAATCAAGCCACCTCGACCCTGTGGGTGTTGTCGATCGGTCTGCTGATCGGCACCGGTTTCGAACTGGTATTACGGGTGGTGCGCGCGCACCTGCTCGACACCGCCGGCAAGAAAACCGACGTGATCCTTTCCGCGACGTTATTCGAGCGCATCACCGGCATGTCGATGAAGGCACGACCGGCGACCATCGGCGGTTTCGCTCAGAGCATTCATGACTTCCAGGGCCTGCGCGAATTTCTTACGGCGGTAACCCTGACCAGTCTGATCGACCTGCCCTTCGTGGTGTTGATGCTGGTGGTCATCGGCCTGCTGGGCGGCTGGCTGGTGATGATCCCGCTGCTGGCCTTCCCGATCACCATCGTCTTCGCGATGATCATTCAGGTGCGTCTGCGCGACACGGTGCAAAAAAGCCTGAGCCTGGGCGCTGAGCGTCAGGCGCTGCTGATCGAAACCCTCGGTGGCCTGGAAACCCTCAAGGCCTGCAGCGCCGAAAGCGAGCGCCAGCACAAATGGGAAAGCACCCACGGCGCCCTCACCCGCCTCGACAGCCACGCGCGCAACCTCTCGGCGCTGGCGACCAACGGCACGCTGTTCATTCAACAGTTTTCGGGGATGGCGACGATTGTCGCCGGGGTCTACAGCATCATCGCCGGCAACCTCAGTGTCGGGGCGCTGGTGGCAACCTACATGCTCGGCAGCCGCGTGCTCGCCCCCCTGGGGCAGATTGCCGGGCTGATCACTCGCTACCAGCAAGCGCAACTGACCATGAAAAGCACCGACGCGCTGATGTCGTTGCCACAGGAACGCGACGGCAAACAGCGACCGCTGGAGCGTACGCAACTGCAAGGCGCACTGGACGTCAGCGGTGTGACGTTTCACTACAACGGCCAGAATGCGCCGGCCCTGAGCAACGTCACTTTCAGCCTGAAGCCCGGAGAACGGGTCGGTATCATTGGCCGTAGCGGCTCAGGCAAAAGTACCCTGGCGCGGCTGGTGATGGGGTTCTACGAACCGGAGGAAGGCCAGTTGCTGCTCGACGGCCTTGACCTGCGGCAACTGGATGTCGCCGACCTGCGCCAGCAGATCGGTTACGTCGCCCATGACCTGCCGCTGCTGGCGGGCAGCCTGCGCGACAACCTGACCCTCGGCGCGCGCTACGTCAGCGATTCACGGATGCTTGAAGTGGCCGAACTGACCGGTGTCACCGAACTCGCCCGGCAGCATCCACAAGGCTTCGACCGCCCCGTCGGCGAGCGCGGGCAATTGCTGTCCGGCGGTCAACGCCAGGCCGTATTACTCGCTCGGGCATTGCTGCTCGACCCGCCCATCATGCTGCTCGACGAACCGACCAGCGCCATGGACAACAGCAGTGAGGACCTTCTGCGTCAGAAACTGCACAACTGGGTACAAGGCAAAACCCTGCTGCTGGTCACCCACCGCACCTCGATGCTGAGCCTGGTGGACCGGTTGCTGGTACTGGACAACGGCCGGATCGTCGCCGACGGTCCGAAAGAAGCGGTCATCGATGCGCTGCGCAAGGGCCGTGTCGGCTCGGCGGCGGTCTAGGAGTTGCCCCATGTCTGCTTCTTCAGATAGCAAATCACGCGGCTACTTCGACAGTTTCAGCAAAAGTGCCGAAGCCGATTTCATGCCGGAAACCGCCGGCGCCTCGTTGCAGGATTCGCCGCGCTGGTCGCGGATTACCGTGTGGCTGGCGGCGGGGTTGCTGATCAGCGCGCTGGTCTGGGCCAAGTTCGCGGTGCTGGAAGAAGTGACCATGGGCGAAGGCAAGGCGATTCCGTCGAGCAAGGTTCAGGTGATTCAGAACCTTGAGGGCGGCATCGTCACCGAGATTTTCGTCCGTGAAGGCCAGATGGTGAACAAGGGCGACACCCTGTTGCGTCTGGATGACACGCGCTTTTTATCGAACAAGGGCGAGAGCGAAGTCGACCGATATGCATTGACCGCACAGGTCGAACGGCTGGCGGCAGAATCGGAAGGTCGGCCGCTCAAACTCTCCGAAGAGGTCATCGCCAAGGCCCCGCAAGTGGCTGAAGACGAGCGCTCACTATACGAACAACGCCAGCGGCGACTGGCCAGCGAACAGCGCACCTTGACCGAACAGTTACGGCAAAAGACTCAGGAACTGGCGGAGTTCCGCTCCAAGCAAGGCCAATTCAGTTCAAGCCTGTCATTACTGCAACAAGAGATGAACATGTCCGAGCCACTGGTCAAGGCCGGCGCGGTATCGCCGGTGGAGATCCTGCGGCTCAAGCGCAGCGCGGTGGAAATCCGTGGCTCGCTGAATGCGACGACACTGGCGATTCCCCGTGCGGAATCGGCGATTGCCGAGATCCGCAGCAAGATCGACGAATCGGAGCAGACCTTCCGCTCGGAAGCCGCCAAAGAGCTGAATGAAAAACGCACCGACCTGTCGAAAATCACTGCAACCAGCATCGCCATCGACGACCGCGTCAGCCGCACCACCGTGACCTCACCGGTACACGGGGTGATCAAGCAATTGAAGGTCAACACCATCGGCGGCGTGGTCCAGCCGGGCAGCGACATGTTGGAAATCGTGCCGCTGGAAGACAACCTGCTGATCGAGGCCAAGGTGCGTCCGCAAGACGTCGCGTTCCTCCATCCGGGTCAGAAAGCCATGGTCAAGTTCAGCGCTTATGACTACACGATCTACGGTGGGCTCAGCGCCAAGCTTGAGCTGATCGGCGCCGATACCATCACTGATGACAAGGGCAACAGCTTCTACCTGATTCAGGTGCGTACCGATAAAAACCATTTGGGCGGGGATGTGAACCCCCTGCTGATCATCCCGGGAATGGTGGCGACGGTGGACATCATTACCGGGGAGAAAAGTGTGCTGGATTACCTGCTCAAACCAGTGCTCAAGGCCCGAACCGAGGCGATGCGCGAACGCTAGTGATTCCTGATTTTGTGATGATTGATCTGGCGCTTTCGCGAGCAAGCCCGCTCCCACATTTTGGAATGCGTTCCCCCTGTGGGAGCGGGCTTGCTCGCGAAAAGGCCGGCATTATCAACACCTATCTTTCGCCATGGTTCTTCTGAAAGGTCTCCTCCCCCATCGCCGCAATCTGCCCCTCGATCAACGCTTCAAACGGCTTGAGCAATGGCTCAAACGAGGCCGGTGCTTCCAGCGTGTGCAATGCCTGCACAATCGCCTCAACCGTCGACAACGCCCCCGGCCCTGGAGCCTTGCGCAACCGATAGCGCGACACCCCGCCCTCTGCCAGCGTCACACGTGGCAACGCCGCCAACAATGGATTGAGATGGAGCATTTTGCGCGCCTTGCGCCAGGTGCCATCGGGCACGACCAGCAACAGCGGTTGATCAGACTCACCATAGGCCTGCATCACCTGCGCATCGTCCGCCGGAAACAACAACCGCGCCTGATAGCCCGGTTGATTCAACAGCGTCGGTAAATCCTCGAACACCTCACCCACGATCAGCTCGGCGTTGGTCAAACCCAGCGCCGCCAAGCGCGCAGTATTGAGCGCATGATTGACCTCGCTGGGATGCTGCAACACCAACACTCGGGTGCGGCTATCGAGACGCGGAATCAGCGCGCACAGGCAATGGGTTTGTGGGCGCAGGCAGCGCGGGCATTGGGGTCTGGACATACTTCTTTTTCCTTCGAGCTACGCCTGATTGAGCTGGGCTTTGAGCAAATCGCGGAACGTCTGAATCAACGGCTCGCGGCTTCGGCCACGGCGCATGATCATCGAAAACGGCGCCTGATAACCGAAAGTCGCTGGCAGCAACACGCGCAAATCACCCTTGTCGGCCCAGGCCTGAGCGTAGTGTTCTGGCAGATACCCGATGTAGGCGCCGGACAGCACCAGAATCAGCTGCGCTTCCATACTTTCCACGGTGGCGGCGCTGTGTTTGAAGCCGTGACGTGCCAGTTCCGCCTGGCTCCAGTAGCCGCGACCGACCATGCGTTGCTGAGTGATGACTTGCTCGGGAATGCGCCGTTCGTTGAACAACGGGTGGCGACTGCTGCAATACAGCCAGTGCTGCTCGCGGTACAGCGGCATGTAGACCAGACCGCTCATGCGTGTGGAGAACGCGCCGATCGCCAGATCGAGGCGGTTGTCCTGTACGCCGAGTTGCAGTTCGTAGGGGCTCATCACCGACAGGTGCAAATGCACTGCCGGGTGTTCCTGACTGTAGGCGCCGATGGCTTCGGCGAAGGGCAAGGCCTTGTCGCTGACCGTGGAATCGATCACGCCGAGGTTGAGTGTGCCGCGCAACTCGCCCTTGAGCGCAGCGGCGTATTGCTCGAAACCTTCAAGTTCGCCGAGCAGGCGCAGGGTTTCCTGATGGAACAGCTCACCCTTGCTGGTCAGGCTGAAGCCGCCACGGCCGCGATGGCACAGCACCAGACCGAGCGCGGCTTCGAGCTGGCTCATGTAGGTGCTGATCGCCGAGGTCGACAGGTTGAGTTCCTGCTGCGCGTTGGCGAAACCCTGATGACGCACCACGCTGACGAAGATGCGCAACAGTTTCAGGTCGGGTAAAGCGTTGGCCATGTCTACTCCATGTTCCTGTCGAAACGCCTTAAATGTGGGAACGGGCTTGCTCGCGAAAGCGTCGGGCCAGCCGACATCCACGTTGCCTGACACACCGTATTCGCGAGCAAGCCCGCTCCCACTGAGGCGCCATGTTCACCCCGGTGAACGACAACGAGTCTATCTTCAGCCTCGCCGTTAGTTTAGAAAAATCTGAACTAAGTATTTGCCCGTAGCGATTCTTCCCCACCCCTGCATTTCGCAGAATCGGCCCACAGCGGTGCCCGCCAGCCGGCGCGCCGACATAAATAAAACAAGACGATGAGGCCCTACCCGTGGACAAAATTCTTCACCAACCACTGGGCGGCAACGAAATGCCGCGCTTCGGCGGCATCGCCACCATGCTCCGACTCCCCCATGTACCGAGCGCTGCCGGCCTGGACGCTGCCTTCGTTGGCGTGCCGCTGGACATCGGCACTTCGCTGCGCCCCGGCACCCGCTTCGGGCCACGTGAAATCCGCACCGAATCGGTGATGATCCGCCCTTACAACATGGCCACCGGCGCCGCGCCGTTCGACTCGCTGTCGGTGGCCGACATCGGTGACGTGGCGATCAACACCTTCAACCTGCTCGACGCCGTGCGCATCATCGAAGAAGCCTACGACAACATCCTCGAGCACAACGTCATCCCGATGACCCTGGGTGGCGACCACACCATCACCCTGCCGATCCTGCGTGCCATCCACAAGAAACACGGCAAGGTCGGTCTGGTACACATCGACGCCCACGCTGACGTCAACGATCACATGTTCGGCGAGAAAATCGCCCACGGCACCACCTTCCGTCGCGCCGTCGAAGAAGGTCTTCTGGACTGCGATCGTGTGGTGCAGATTGGTTTGCGCGCGCAGGGTTACACCGCTGACGACTTCAACTGGAGCCGTGATCAGGGTTTCCGCGTGGTGCAGGCCGAAGAGTGCTGGCACAAGTCGCTGGCACCGCTGATGGCCGAAGTGCGGGAGAAAGTCGGCGGCGGTCCGGTGTACCTGAGCTTTGACATCGACGGCATCGACCCGGCCTGGGCGCCTGGCACCGGCACCCCGGAAATCGGCGGTCTGACGACCATTCAGGCGATTGAAATCGTTCGCGGCTGCCAAGGCCTCGACCTGATCGGTTGCGATCTGGTAGAAGTTTCGCCCGCTTACGACACCACCGGTAACACCTCGCTGCTGGCCGCCAACCTGCTGTACGAAATGCTCTGCGTACTGCCTGGCGTAGTTCACCGCTGAGGGTCGGGTCATGAGCGAACGTGATCAGGTATTGAAAGCGGCCGCCGAGCTGGTGTGCGCCTTCGCCCGTAACGATCGCGAGGCTTACTTCGGCGCGTTCAGCGCTGATGCGAGTTTCGTGTTCTACACCCTCGAACAGCCGCTGCTGTCGCGCGACGCCTATCAGGCGTTGTGGGACAACTGGCGCGCCGAGGATGGCTTTGAAGTGCTCTCGTGCACTTCGAGCAACGCCTTCGTCAGCCTGCAAGGTGACGTGGCGATTTTCATCCATGACGTGGCCACCGAGCTGCGCATGCAAGGGGAGCAACACTTCAGCCAGGAGCGCGAGACGATTGTTTTCAAGAAACAAGCGTCGAGCCTAGAACAACAAGGCCTTTGGCTGGCCTGTCATGAACATTTATCCGCGATGCCGGAAGGGCTGCCATCCCTAGGGTCTGCTGACGTTGGGTGACGACCGCGACGGAGACCCTACCCAAACAGGTGACGCTCACACACGATGAGCGCGCCTTTATGATCGGAGCAGATCATGAATAACAACAACAACGACCAAAGCCTTACGCAAATTGAAACCCACGGGGTCGAACAGATCCCGGACAACGAACGCACCGCAGGCCCGACGGATTTGTTCCGGATGATCTTCGGTGGTTCCAACACCTTTGCCACCGCCGTGCTCGGCAGCTTCCCGGTGCTGTTCGGCCTGTCGTTTCAGGCTGGCGTCTGGGCGATTGTCTCGGGCGTGCTGCTGGGCTCGCTGATCCTCGCACCGATGGGCCTGTTCGGCCCGCTCAATGGCACCAACAATGCCGTGTCGTCCGGTGCGCATTTCGGCGTGCACGGGCGGATCGTCGGCTCGTTTCTGTCGCTGTTGACCGCCATCGCATTCTTCTCGCTCTCGGTGTGGAGTTCGGGCGATGCGCTGATCGGCGGTGCGAAACGCTTGATAGGCTTGCCGGAAACCGACCTGACACTGGGTTTGGCCTACGGCCTGTTCGCGATCCTGGTACTGACCGTGTGCATCTATGGCTTCCGCTTTTTGCTGTGGGTGAACAAGATCGCGGTATGGAGCGCCAGCCTGCTGTTTCTGCTGGGCGCGGTCGCTTTCGCCGCTCCTTTCGACGCGCAATACGCCGGCACGGTCAGTCTCGGTCAGCCCGGTTTCTGGGCCGCGTTCATCGGCGCCGCACTGGTGGCCATGAGCAACCCGATTTCCTTCGGCGCGTTCCTCGGCGACTGGTCGCGCTACATCCCGCGTGACACCTCCAAGCAGCGGATCATGGCCGCCGTCGTGCTGTCGCAGATCGCCACGTTCATCCCGTTCCTGTTCGGCCTGGCCACCGCGACCATCGTCGCGATCAAGGCGCCGGACTACATCGCGGCGAACAACTATGTGGGCGGTCTGCTGGCGGTGTCGCCGAGCTGGTTCTTCCTGCCGGTGTGCCTGATTGCGGTGATCGGCGGCATGTCCACCGGCACCACATCGCTGTATGGCACCGGGCTGGACATGTCCAGCGTGTTCCCTCGCGTACTGTCGCGGGTCAAGGCGACGTTGCTGATCGGCGTGCTGTCGATTGCCTTCATCTTCATCGGGCGCTTTGCGGCGAACCTGGTGCAGAGCGTGTCGACATTCGCCGTGCTGATCATCACCTGCACTACGCCGTGGATGGTGATCATGATCATCGGCCTGCTGGTGCGTCGTGGCTTCTACTGCCCGGACGACCTGCAAGTGTTCACGCGCGGCGAACAGGGCGGACGCTACTGGTTCAGTCACGGCTGGAACTGGCGTGGCCTGGGCGCCTGGATCCCGAGTGCGGCGGTCGGCCTGTGCTTCGTCAACCTGCCGGGGCAGTTCGTCGGCCCGCTGGGTGAAATGGCCGGCGGCATCGACATCAGCCTGCCCGTCACCCTCGGCCTGGCTTCGGTGGTGTACCTGACGCTACTGCGCCTGTTCCCGGAACCGCGCGACGTGTTCGGCCCGCAGGATGCCCGAAACCAGGGCGCAAACGCGCCGGCTAAAGCGTCGTTGCGCCAGGCCGCCTGAAGAAACACATAACCCCTGTGGGCGCGGGCCCGCTCCCACAAGGGCAAATCGATTCGAGCCTCACATAAAAAAGACAATCGGAGACACGCCATCATGGCTTTGGATTTAATCGTCGTACTCATCTACGCCGCCGCGATGCTGATTCTGGGCTATTACGGCATGCGCAAAGCCAAGACCCACGAAGACTATCTGGTCGCCGGTCGTAACCTGGGCCCGAGCCTGTACATGGGCACCATGGCCGCAACTGTACTGGGTGGCGCGTCCACCGTCGGCACCGTGCGTTTGGGTTATGTGCACGGTATTTCCGGGTTCTGGCTGTGCGCAGCACTGGGTTGCGGCATCGTTGCGCTGAACCTGTTCCTCGCCAAGCCACTGCTGAAACTGAAAGTGTTTACCGTCACCCAGGTGCTGGAAAAACGCTACAACCCGATGGCTCGTACCGCCAGCGCCACCATCATGCTGGCCTACGCCTTGATGATCGGCGTGACCTCGATCCTGGCGATCGGCACCGTGTTGCAAGTGCTGTTCGGCCTGCCGTTCTGGATGTCTGTGCTGCTGGGTGGCGGCATCGTCGTGATCTATTCGACCATCGGCGGTATGTGGTCGCTGACCCTGACCGACATCGTCCAGTTCGCCATCCAGACCGTCGGCCTGATGTTCCTGCTGCTGCCGATCTGCCTGTACCGCGTCGGTGGCTGGGATCAACTGGTGGCGCAATTGCCGGCCGCCAGCTTCAGCTTCACCAGCATCGGCTGGGACACGATCATTACCTACTTCATGATCTACTTCTTCGGCATCCTGATCGGTCAGGACATCTGGCAGCGTGTGTTCACCGCCAAAAGCGAGAAAGTCGCGAAGTACGCCGGCACTTCGGCCGGCATCTACTGCATCATCTACGGCCTGGTCTGCGCCCTGATCGGCATGGCTGCACACGTCCTGATCCCGGATCTGGACAACGTCAACAACGCCTTCGCCGCCATCGTCAAAGTCTCGCTGCCGGACGGCATCCGGGGTCTGGTGATCGCTGCTGCACTGGCCGCGATGATGTCCACCGCCAGCGCCGGCCTGCTCGCCGCATCCACCACGCTGACGGAAGACCTGCTGCCAAAACTGCGCGGCGGTAAACAATCCAGCGTGGCCGTCAGCCGCCTGTTTACCCTGTTGACCGGCGTTGCGGTGCTGGGCATCGCACTGGTGGTCAATGACGTCATCAGTGCCCTGACCCTGGCCTACAACCTTCTGGTCGGCGGCATGCTGATTCCATTGATGGGGGCGATTTTCTGGAAACGCGCGACCACCGCAGGCGCGATCAGTGCGATGACCCTGGGTTTCGCCACCTCCTTGATCTTCATGTTCAAGGACGGGATGGACGCCAACTCGCCGATCTATTACAGCCTGGGTATCAGCCTGGCAAGTTTCGTGCTGGTCAGCCTGTTCTCGCGCCGCCCTGCGATGGTGGCGAGTGCGCTATAAGCTTTGATGTAACCACTTGATGCTTTCTTCGACGGGTGTGGCGTCGGTTGCCACACCCGTTTTTTTTCGTTTTAAGGAATGTACTGATGAAGATTGTTTCTCGCGATCAGTGGTTCGAAGTGCAAACCCTGAGTGACGGCATCCGCCTGATTCACGAGCCGTACATCCGCCCGTTCTACCGCTGCAACCTGTGGCACGTTCAGGGCCGCGACAAGGATTTGTTGCTCGACAGTGGTTCAGGGCTGGTCAGCCTGCGCGAGCAACTGCCATGGCTGACCGAGCGGCCACTGGTGGCCGTGGCCAGCCATTGCCATTTCGACCACATTGCAGGCCATCACGAGTTTGCCGAGCGGCTGGTGCACCCTGCCGAGGCCGACATCCTTGCCGCGCCGGATGGTGAAAACGATTTGAGCCGAGCTTTCGTCGGCGATGACATGTTCGAAGCACACCCGGATTGTCCGCTGTGCTACGCCGAATATAGGGTCAAAGCGGCACCGGCGACCGGGTTTGTCGAAGACGGGGATGTGCTGGATCTGGGCAACCGCACGTTGCAGGTGCTGCACACGCCGGGGCATTCGCCGGGCGGGATCAGCCTGTTTGAAGCGGCGACACAAACACTGTTCAGTGGCGACATCATCTACGACGGGCCGCTGATCGAAGACGCCTACCATTCGAATCTGGACGATTACGCCGCCAGTCTGCGACGTTTGCAGGCGTTACCGATCCGTACCGTGCATGGTGGACACTTCGGCAGTTTTTCCGGTGAGCATTTGCGCTTGATGATTGACGAATGGTTGCGCCGACATCAGTGAGGCCTGCTGTAATCAAGCAAAACAATGACTAGAACTGTTTGCCATGAGAAGAGCTGCCGTGCGTGCCGCTGTGCATCGGTTCATTCGCCGACTGCTGGAAAACCGCGAATTCGATGACCACACCCGTCTGGTGCAATTGGGACTGGAGAAAGCGGATATCGAGGATCTGATTTTTCATCTGGAGGATGAATTCGGACTGACGGCATTCACCGCCGAAGAAGATCAACTGCTCAAGACTGCGAAGACCGCGAATGACTTGAGCCGGTTTTTACTGATGATTGCGCGGCACTGAATGCAGAAGATCGCAGCCTTCGGCAGGTCCCACACCGCTCTGTGTGGGACCTGCCGAAGGCTGCGATCTCTCGATCAATTAATGAGGCATTACCGCCGACGCGGCTGACGCCGACGCTGTTCGTCGTCTGTGCGAATCGGTACCGGTTGCAGAGGCGGTTCGATCAAGCCGAGGGCAACACCCAAATCGTGCAGCCAATTCTGAATTTTCTCTTTCATCGTAATGCCCCCTTCAGGGTGGTGCCGAGCGACCGGAATTCTGAGGCCGCCTCGCACTGATAATAGTCCGAAGTCCTGCGCAATGCTCGGCCTAATCCGCAATGATCTGTTACTGAATAGAACAGAATCCGTTGCCATCGGTTCAAGCCGTTTCACGGGTTTCAACCAGAGCCGCAGGATAGACGGCCTGCTGCACTTCAATCCACGCATTGAGGTTGGCGCCCAGCATGCCCTTGCGCCACATGAGCCACGTTGTCGCACGCTCGAACGGTTCGGCCAGCGGATGCACCGCGACGCTCTCGCGCCCAGGCAAACTGGCCAGCATCGACTCCGACATCAGCGCCACACCGCTGCCGGCAATCACGCAGGCGAGCATGCCCTGATAGGACTCGATCTCCATCGCCCGTCCCATCGCCGCATGCGAGTGAGAGAACCATGCCTCCAGACGCATGCGATAGGAGCAGCCCTGGCGAAAGGTGAACACCGAGCGCCCTTCTACATCCTGCGCACTGTAAACCGGCGGATGATCAGCTTCGGTGATCAGCACCAGCCGCTCCTCGCACAGCGGCACGCCGTCGAGCCCGGCCAGTTCGAGCGGGCCGTCCACCAGCGCGGCATCCAGACGTCCGGTAAGCAGGCCTTCGAGCAGTTCACCGCTCGGCGCCGACTGCACTTGCAGGTTCACCGCCGGGTATTGCTTGTGATAACGCGCCAGCAACGCCGGCAGATGGATCGCCGCCGTGCTGTACATGGTGCCGAGCACAAAGTCCCCGGCCGGTTGTCCGCCCATCACCGCCGCGCGGGCCTGATCCCTTAGGGCAAAGAGTTTGCCGGTGTAGTCCAGCAGGACTTTTCCCGCAGGCGACAGTTGCAAACGCTGACGCTCACGAACGAACAATTCGACACCCATTTGCTCCTCGAGCTGTTTAAGCCGAGTCGACAGGTTCGATGGCACGCGATGCAGCCGTTCGGCCGCGCGAGTGATCGAACCTTCCTCGGCAACCGCCTGAAAGATCCGCAGTTGGCTGAACTCCACAACCTTTCTCCAGAACAGAACAAGTTAATCACTATTATTCAATTTTAAAGAAAGTCAATCAGTCCTAGCCTGACGGTCGTTACTCTTTCAATGGAATCCAGACCATGTCGCCGCTGATTCGCTTATCCGCTTGTTTCGTTGCCCTGATGCTGGCCATGGGCATCGGGCGTTTCGCCCTCACTCCACAAATGCCGCACCTGCTCAGCGAGGGACAGATCGACCTGACTGCCGCCGGTCTGATTGCGGCGGCCAACTACCTCGGATACTTGCTCGGTGCCGTGGACGCGATGTTTGCCCACCGTCCGCAACAGGTTCAGCGCCGACTGCACGGCGGTCTGTGGTTGTGCGTGCTGCTGACACTGGCCTCGTTCTGGGCTGACGGCTTCTGGTCGCATCTGGTTTTGCGCTTTGGCACCGGCGTGGCGAGTGCCTGGGTCTTGGTGATGATCACCTCGCTGAGTCAGCCGCTGGCGGCGGCGGCCGGTCGTCCACGGCTTGGGGCCTTGGTATTTGCCGGACCGGGGCTGGGGATTTTTCTGACAGGGTTGCTGGCGCTGGTCTCACATCTGCTGAACCAGACGTCCGCGACGTTGTGGCTGATTTATGCCGCAGCCGCGTTGGTAATGATGTTGGGGGTGTGGCGCCTGCTGCCGCAACCAACCACCGCCAAGACCATTGCGGCAACCTCCGTCAGTCCGTCGAGTCGTGGCATTGGTCGGTTGGCGGTGATTTACGCACTCTACGGCCTCGGCTACATCATCCCGGCCACGTTCCTGTCGCAGATGGCCACCGCGCAGTTTCACGGGCAATGGCAGGCAGATTTGCTCTGGCCGTGCTTCGGCCTGGGCGCGACCATCGGGGTGCTGCTGGTGAGTCTGCGCCGTCACGATCCTCGGACCACGCGTCACTGGTTGATGGCGACGTTGTGGCTGCAAGCGGCCGGTGTTTTTGCCTGCCTGTCGGGCAGCGGTTGGGGCCTGGCACTGGGCGTCATCCTGTGCGGCACGCCGTTCCTGGCCTGCATGCAGCTAGTCATGCAACGCTCGCGGGAACTGGCGCCCCACACCATCCAGCGCAACGCCGGCATGCTCACCGCTTGCTTCGCCGTCGGCCAACTCAGCGGCCCGTTATTGGCCGCGTTGAGCAGCCATTTCAGCGGTGGCTTGCAGCCGGCGCTGGTCATCGCCGGATGCGGTTTGTTGATTGCCGGCGGACTGGCGATGCAATCGACTACTACTGGCCGAGCGCTTTGCGCAAACGCCGACGCAACCACTGCTCAGCGCTGACGAAAGTGATGCCGAGCAACACCAGTACCGCGCCGATGACGAAGTTCAGGCTCAGTCGCTCGCCGAGCAGCAACACACCGAAGGTGACCCCGAACAGCGGCGTCATGAATGAGAACACCGCCAGATTCGCCGCCAGATAACGGCGCAACAGCCAGAACCACACCAGATAACTGAAGAACGACACCACCAGCCCCTGGAACAGCACACTGGCCACCGCCACGGAGGTCAGGCTGACATGGGTGATCTGGCCGCTGAACAACGCGATCAACAACAGGCCGATGAAGCCGACGATCAACTGATAGAACAGGGTCAGTGTCACCGGAGCATCCGACAGGCGTGAGGCGCGCACCACCACGGTGGTCGCGCCCCAACAGGCGCCGGCCAACACACCGAAGGCATCGCCCAGCAACATGCGACGGTCGATGTTATCCCACGACACACCGCCGGCGAAGGCCAGCGCAATGCCGATGAATGCCAACACAATCCCCAGCCACTGCAAGGGCCGCAGACGCTCACTGGCCAACAGAAAATGCACGCCCAGCGCGGTGAAGATCGGCGCGGTGTAGAGGAACACCGACATGTGCGCAGCGGTGGTCAGTTGCAAACCTTCGCTGATAAAGAAGAACTCCAGGCCGAACAGTGCACCGGCCAGCAAACCGCCGCGCCAGGTGCTGCCGACCTGATCCCAGCCACCCTTCCAGCAGATGAGCAAGCCTACCAGCAACGCGGAAATCCCTGACCGCCCGGCTGCCTGCATCACCGGCGCGATATCCGGTGCGGCCCACTTGATCATCACTTGCTGCACGCCCCAGATCAGACACAGGCCGATCATCACCTGCAAGGCAAAACGGTCGGCATTGCGCCGCTCGGCACTCACCGCAACACCTCGAACACACACAACATGGCAGCCATCCAATGGTCAAAAACAGTGCCGAGGATTATCAGTCAGCCAGACAGAAAAAACCGTCCGGAAAAGACATTTAATTCTTCCATTGCGTCAGCAGTGAATGGCTGGTGAAGACAGTGCCTCCCACAGATGTTTGTGTCGAACGCAGGACTCGTGAACGACATCAATCACGGTGGGAGCCGGGCTTGCCCGCGAAGAGGCCCGTTCAGACAATAAAGATCAATGATGCGAAGCGCATAACCTGCGAGCCACCGAAAACCCGACAGTACACGCCACAGCGGTGGCAAACGCCCCCCACATCCAATCCATCAACGTCACCTGCACCGACCATCCGCGCAATGTCGCCCAATTGGTCAGGTCATACGTGCCATACGCCACCAGCCCCAACAACGCGCCCATCTTCGCTGCCCGCTGCCAACTCGATGCCGGCAACACCACAAACACCACACACCCGAAAACGTACAGCCAATAAAAAACCGCTGCCGGAACCAGCAGCGGTTTTTCGAGCATCAGTGAACCGAGCAGTTCACGATAGGTCGGCGCCATCAACAGGCCGAGCCAGATGCCGTCGAGCAACAGAAACGTCACCAGCGTGGCGACATAGGCAATCAGCGCTTTTTTCATTCAACCGACCTCAAGTAAGCCCATGAAACATGGGCCACGCAAGGCTCAGGTTAGTTCAATGCGATCAGCATGAATGACGATCTTGCCTTCCTTGTACAGCGAACCGATAGCCTTCTTGAAGTTGCCTTTGCTGACGCCAAACAGGCTAGTGATCAACACCGGATCACTCTTGTCGCTGACCGGCAGTGTGCCGGCGTTCTCGCGCAACTTGGCGAGGATTTTCGAGTTCAGGCTGCTGGCCGCTTCCTGGCCAACCGGTTGCAGGCTCAGGCTGATCTTGCCGTCGGCGCGCACTTCCTTGATGAAGCCTTTCTCGATCATGCCGGCGCGCATGAACTTGAAGATTTCGTTCTTGTGGATCAAACCCCAGTGCTTGTTGTTGATGATCGCCTTGAAGCCCATATCGGTGGCTTCGGCGACCAGCAGATCAACTTCCTGGCCCTGGCTGTAGTTGGCAGGGGTCTTGTCGAGATAGCGATCCAGCCGCGCGGTGGCGGTGATACGACGGGTGTGTTTGTCGAGGTAGACGTGCACCACGCAATATTCGCCGGCCGTCATCTGACGCTTTTCTTCGGAATACGGCAGCAACAGATCCTTCGGCAGCCCCCAATCGAGGAACACACCGATGCTGTTGACTTCAACAACTTTCAGACTGGCAAATTCACCTACCTGAACTTTTGGTTTTTCTGTGGTAGCGAGAAGTTTGTCTTCGCTGTCCAGATAAACAAAAACGTTGAGCCAGTCTTCATCTTCGCTGGGAATATCTTTCGGGATATAACGATTAGGCAAAAGAATTTCGCCGTCAGCACCGCCGTCCAGATATAAACCGAAGTTAGTGTGTTTAACCACTTGCAAACTGTTGTAACGCCCGACTAAAGCCATTTCCAGAACCCTCATTGCGTGGGCGGCATTCTACCCGTTTTGCCGTGAACGATGGCCGGCAGATTCCCAGGTTTCAGTAAAATCTGCGCAAAGCCTTGATTTTCCTTGGGCTCGGCTGCGCGGGTTGCCGCTCGTCAGGCCGGTTTGGCGCATTACGGCAGCTCGCCACAGCCCGGTGGAATATAAGTGATGTTATTTAAAACAGCAGGTTAGCCGATTATTTCGAGTATTGAATCGAGCGTAATGCCGTCACGGGATGGGTTATTCCGAGGGATATTTAACAAGCTATTGTCAAGTTATTCCTGTACGATGCCTGGCCGAGTTACTTTTCTACAGGTTAATGGCCGCCATGCGTGTAAAAGCATCCACCAGCAAAGCAAAGCCAGCTCCAGCCGTTGAAACCAGCGAATCGATCAACGATCAGATCGCCGCGTTCCTCAAGTCTGGCGGCGAGATTCAGCAAATTGCCAAAGGCGTCAGCGGCCAGACGTTCGGCCCGTCCAAGCAGATCAGCCTGGGCAAGAAGTAACACCCGGTTTTACCCCCGTCCAGAGGCGCTTTGAGCTTCGAAGCGTCTGGACTGGCACCACGCAATACTCCCCCCGTTTAAAACAAACAAATACTCATAAATCGACGAACGGACATCAATGCCGATCATTCGCCGGTATCCTTGCACGCGTCTGGATCAAGCGTTTCAGCAGGCCCGCCGCCCTGCGCTCGCTGTTCATGGAGTGACGCATGCGCAAATCATCCTGTTTATTGCTCTCAAGCCTGATGGCTTGCACAGCTGTGCATGCGCAGGTTTTCCAGCGTGAACTTGGCGACTTCGACCTGAAACTCGACACCACACCCAGCCGCAGCATGGCCCAGGGCCTGGTCAAACCGGCGGTCGCTGGCTCGTTTCATGGCGGGCTCGACCTCAGCCACGACAGTGGCCTGTATTTCGGCCAGTACGCGCCGAGCATGGGCATCACGCCGGGCAAGAACCTCGAAATCGATTCCTATGTCGGTTTTAAACAACCTTTCGATCAAACCCTCGGCTATGAAATCGGGATGATCCACTACAGCTATCCCGAGGTAGACACACTCGACAGCCAGGAACTGTTCGGTGGCCTGACCCTGCTCGGCAGCCGTTTCGGCATCGCCCTGAGCCACGACCCGGACAAACAGAACAACACGTTGTTTGCCGATCTTGGCGGCAACCAACCGTTCGGCATCGGCGTCAGCATGAAATACACCACCCACCAGTTGAACACGCCCGTGGCCGTTGACGGCGGTTATGTCAGCAACTTTACCGATTGGTCGGTGAAGCTGTCCCGGCCGTTAATGGGCGTCGATCTCAACCTGATCTACAGCAACTCCAGCCTCAGCGGCAGCGATTGCTCGGCCTACTCCGGACACAACAGCCAGTGCGACGGCCTCGTCACATTCAAGGCCGAGCACGCATTCTATTGATCGGCTGAACTGCCGGGTTCACTGTGCGTTCACATAAGAATCAGATCCCCAAGGCTGGCTATCGCAAGGATTCGCCCATGTCTCGCTGGTTCAAACATATCGCTACCCTCTTGATCTTCACCCTTGCCCTCGGCGCCTGCAGCCGCGTCGGCCTGGCTTATCGCAACCTCGACGTGATCATCCCGTGGACGCTCAGCGACTACCTGGACATGAACGGCGAGCAGAAAGGCTGGTTCAACGAACGCCTCAAAGAACACCTGAGCTGGCACTGCAGCACGCAATTGCCAGAGTATCTGGACTGGCTCGACCGCCTGCAAACGATGGTTGAAAACAATCAGGTGACCGACACAGCGCTGCAGACACGCACGGAAGAAGCCAAGCAGGCGATTGATCAAACCGCACGGGAAATCACTCCGTCAGCCATCGAGTTGCTGCAAGGCTTGGATGACAAACAGGTCGCGGAAATGAACGACGCATTTGCCAAGGATTTGCGTAAACGCCAGCGGGAATATTTGAACCCGCCGCTTGCCCAGCAGATCGCCGAACGCGGCGCACGCATGGTCAAACGCCTCAACGACTGGCTCGGGCCATTGAGCGTCACTCAAGAACAGCGGGTAATGGCGTGGTCGACCGCGCTGGGCGACCAGAACACCCAATGGATCGCCAACCGCGCACATTGGCAGCAGCAGTTCAGTAACGCCGTTGCCCAGCGTAAAAGTACCGAATTCCCACAGCGAATCGAGACACTTCTGGTCAACCGCGAGCGTTTATGGACAACGGATTACCAGAAGGCCTATGCGAACACCGAAGCGCAAGCGCGCTCGCTGGCGGTGGATCTGATGGCCGAGAGCACACCGCAGCAGCGTCAGCGGTTGCTCAAGAAAATCGAAGGGGTGCGTAAAGACTTCAATGACCTCAAATGCCTCAAGGCCACACAAAAACCTTGAATCAGACCACAAACCAATGTGGGAGCGAGCAAGCCCGCTCCCACAAAGGCTATCAGGCAATCTGCGCCTTGGAAGCCACCTCATCAAACGTCGCTTCATCCAGCGCATCTCCCTGCTCGTCCAGCACCTGCCGCGGATGATCATTTCCGGGAATGCTGCTGTCGATCAAGCTCAGCAGGCTTGATCCGCGTGGCGTCAGAATGAAATTGCTGCCGGTACTGCCCATATGATCCGGGCGCGGTTCGATAAATCCACGATCAAGCAACAAGCCTTCATATTCGCAGGCCACCGTTTTCAGGTGATCCAGATTCTCAATCGGCTCGCCTGCACTGGCTTTCTCGGCCGCATAGTCCTCGGCGTATTTTCGAGGGGCGAAACTTTCGCCAGCACTGTTCTGCACTTCATGCAGCAAGCGTTCAATCAAATCCCAGTTATAAGTCGTCATCCTGATTCAACCTCCGGTGCGCGTGATTTGGGGCGCTGTCATAGGTTGTGACCGGTGCCTGTCGCCGCCGTTCAGCCGCATTTCACGCCGCGACCGACCGGCGGTCTGTCGAATTGATCGAGGGTTAAACGACTAGTCTGACAAAGACGGTTTCAACCCCCGCAGGAGAAATCATCATGAACGTTGAGAATCATCCGGTGGTATCGCGCGAAGAATGGCTCGCTGCGCGCAAACAACACCTGGCCGAAGAAAAAGCCTTCACCCGCGAGCGCGACCGCTTGAGCGCCAAACGCCGCGCATTGCCTTGGGTCAAAGTCGACAAGGACTACCGCTTCCACGGCCCGAACGGCGAGCTGAAACTGACTGACCTGTTTGGCAAACACAGCCAGTTGATCGTCTACCACTTCATGTTTGCCAAGGACTGGGAGGAAGGCTGTCAGGGGTGTTCGTTTCTGTCCGACCACATCGACGGTGCCAATCTGCATCTGGCGCATCACGATATTGCCGTGGTCGCGGTTTCCCACGCACCGTTCGAGCAGTTTCAGGCCTTCAAACAGCGCATGGGCTGGAGATTCGACTGGGTGTCGTCAGACGGTTGCGATTTCAACTATGACTTTGGCGTGTGTGCGCGCGCTGAAGATGTCGCTGCAGGAAAGGCTACGTATAACTACGAAAAGACTGACAGTGCCGAGGAAGAAATGCCCGGCCTGAGCGTGTTTTATCGTGATGCAAAAGGAGACATTTTCCACACCTACTCAACCTATGCCCGCGGTCTGGACATGCTGGTGGGTGCCTACAACTACCTCGACCTCACGCCCAAGGGCAGGAATGAGGACGAGATCATGGAGTGGGTGCGGCATCATGATCGGTATGAGTCGGCAATCAAGTCTCAATGCTGTCATGGGAAAGAAGGTTGAACAAAGTAGCCAAAGCGGGGGCCCATGGCCATCCGCTGTTTACTTAGAGAACGGGGCAGATTTGTTATCTGAATTGCTAATCGCTACGGCTCTGCAAGAGCGCCATTCTGATCATCGAAGATAGCAGCGATCTCAAAATAGTGACCATCCAACAGATAATTTCGACCCGATCAAGTCAATGGGTTCAGCACGTTTGTTGCGCTGAACTTTATCCCTGAAAAGCTCCTCAACCGGTTAACCCGCCTTAACCGGAACGAAGGCCTACCCCATGAAAACCCTGATCAAGCTCACCCTCGCCGCCACGCTCGCCTGCGCCCTGCCCGTCTGGGCTTGCACGCCGGAAGAAGCCACCGCCAAACGCGAACAACTGGCCAAGGAAGTTGCGAAGCTCACGCAGCAGAATCCGACCAAAGCCAAAGAAATGAACGACGAACTAAAGAAAATGGACCTGGGCACGGCCAGTGCGGATCTGCCAGACAAATGTCAGTTGATCGATCAGCGCTTGAAAGAGCTGGATTCGGCCGAGAAGAAAACCGAGGGTTAATCACCGCAGAATCAAAAGATCGCAGCCTTCGGCAGCGCCTACACCGCCCCCTGTAGTAGCTGCCGAAGGCTGCGATCTTTTGACTCTAAAAATGCATCAATGCATTTTTTACTTGCATAAACGCATACATGGACTAAGGTTATCTCGAGCAAGGAGATCGGCACCGTTCATCGCAGATGAAAACCTTTAACCACCGATCGCTCGGCAACACCGCTACAACCACACAAGCTGGACGCTTGTTTTCACTCATGGAGGATTGAAAAAATGTTAACCAATGAAGCAACCCGATTCACCGGCGAAACGCTGCCAAGGTGCTTGAGCAGCCATCTGCTTGACCCGCAACTGGTCGAAGTCGAAGCGGCTGAACAGATCAACGCCCTCGCCACTGCAAGCCTCAATTTCAGCATGCAGAAACAGACCCAGACCAACTGGTGCTGGGCCGCCGTTTCCGCTTCGGTCGGCAACTATTACGGCACCGGGTCCTGGACCCAGTGCGGTGTGGCCAGTTCGGAACTGAATCGCAACTGCTGCAATCAGCCGGGGCCGTGCAACGTTTACGGCTATCTGGATTCCGCCCTGCGCACCACGCGCAGTTACAACGGCATGAATCAGGGTTCGCTGCAGATGTCGGCCATCCAGAACCAGATCAACATGGGCCGTCCGGTCGGCCTGCGCTGTGCCTGGTACGGCGGCGGTGCGCACTTCCTGACGATCTATGGCACCAACGGCAACTACGTGCTGGTCGCCGACTCGATCTATGGCTATTCGACCCGTGCGTTGAACGCTTTCCCCGGTTCGTATAACGGTGGCGGCAACTGGACCCACACTTACTTCACCGCCAAAAACTAGGAGGGCGACATCATGCAACTGACTTATCCAAAGGCGCCTTCCAACGGCGTTCAGACACTGCGTCCGGCGCTGCAAGCCGCACTGCAAACCCAAGGCTTCGGCGCCAATCGCCAGTTTGCCAATGCAGCACCTGCGAAAATCAGCCTCAGCGAAGCCTATCGCGGCTACTCATTGAGTCTGGATGACCTGAGCACCGGCAAAGGGCTGAAAGACGCCAAGGTGGGCGACTGGCATTACCTGGTGTTCGCCGATGGCGTGACGATTGCCGATGCGCAACTGGCCGATGTACGCGGTCACGTCGAGTTCGCCTCGTTGAACCACGGGACGCTCGCCGCCGCGACTGTCGGAGCGCTGAAACTGGCCGAACAGTCACCACAACTGCAGGGTAAAACCGTTGAGCTGCGGGTGTTGTTTGTTTCAGCGCTGCACGTTGTGGCGATCTGGCTGCACGCCGACGGTGAAGATGTGCTGATTCCAATCGATCCAACGCCCAAAGAACTGGCGGGCACCCGGTTGTACAGCGAGGCGGCGCTGCTCGCCCTGCTGAAGCCGGCCGCTGACACGGCAAAGCAACGTTTTGATGCCGACACCAGCGGGCAGCTCGGGAGCTGACAAATCCCGGCCGTAAAAAACCCGGACACTGTCCGGGTTTTTTGTGTGCGCCTGAAACGACTTACTCAGCCGCAGGCTCTGCCGGCTTGCGGCGCTTGAGCGGGGCCATGCCGTCGCTGCTCACCAGAGAGTCCGGCTTCGGACGATTGACGCTCTTGCGCTTGGTCGGCGTCTTGGCGGCGGTTTTCTTCTTGTCGCCCTTGGCGTCGGTCTTTTTCTTCTTCACGCCGACGGCTTTGCCCGAGGCCTTGACCTTTTTCGGCCCGCCGTAGGTGCCTTTGACTTCCTTGACGGTGCGGCGCTCGAAGCTTTGCTTCAGGTAGCGCTCGATGCTCGACATCAGGTTCCAGTCGCCATGGCAGATCAGCGAGATCGCCAGACCGTCGTTACCGGCACGACCGGTACGACCGATGCGGTGTACGTATTCGTCGCCGCTGCGTGGCATGTCGAAGTTGATAACCATATCCAGACCATCGACGTCCAGACCACGGGCCGCGACGTCGGTCGCTACCAGAATCTTCACCCCGCCCTGCTTCAGACGATCGATCGCCAGTTTGCGATCCTTCTGGTCTTTCTCGCCGTGCAGCACGAACGCCTTGTATTCCTGAGCCACCAGACGACCATAGATGCGGTCGGCCATGGCGCGGGTGTTGGTGAAGATGATTGCTTTCTGATAGGTCTCGTTGGCCAGCAGCCAGTTCACGATCTGTTCTTTGTGCTGGTTGTGGTCAGCGGTGATGATCTGCTGACGGGTGGTCGAGTTCAGTTGGCTGACCGCGTTGAGCTGCAAGTGCTCAGGGTTGTTCAGCACCTTGGCGATCATCTCGCGCAGGCCGGAACCGCCGGTGGTGGCGGAGAACAGCATGGTCTGCTGACGGTTCGGGCATTCATCGACCAGACGCTGCACGTCTTCGGCAAAACCCATGTCGAGCATGCGGTCGGCTTCGTCGAGCACCAGCACTTCAACTTCTTTCAGGTCGAGGTTGCCGGCGTTGAGTTGCTCGATCATCCGGCCTGGGGTGCCGATGAGGATGTCCGGCACCTTGCGCAGCATGGCGGCCTGCACCTTGAAGTCTTCACCGCCGGTGATCAGGCCGGACTTGATGAAGGTGAACTGCGAAAAACGCTCAACTTCTTTCAGGGTTTGCTGGGCCAGTTCACGGGTGGGCAGCAGGATCAGCGTTTTGATGCTGACGCGGACCTTGGCCGGGCCGATCAGGCGGTTGAGGATCGGCAGTACGAAAGCGGCGGTCTTGCCGCTACCGGTTTGCGCCGTCACCCGCAGGTCACGCCCCTGGAGCGCCAGCGGAATGGCCGCGGCTTGCACAGGCGTTGGCTCGACAAATTTCAGCTCGGCCACGGCTTTAAGCAGGCGTTCGTGCAGGGCGAATTGGGAAAACACGGGTGCTACCTCGAAGATATGCAAAAAAACAGCTGCATAGGTTACCGGTTTCGAGCGCTCAGGCCGAGTTTCTTTATACAAACGGTGCTAATCAGTGTTTTTTTGTTGCCTGATTTGTCTCTTACGGTAATACACAGCGTCTTAAATGCTCTAATCGCCCATCGCGTCTTACAGAAGAATCGTTTCTCTTATGGATTTCAAACAGCTCTGGCTCAACGCCCAGGACCTCTGGGGCACCCTGGAACAGCATCCACTCTTGCAGGCCGGCCTGGCTTTGGCAGTGTTGCTGGTGATCGCGCTGGTACTCGGACGAGTGGCGCGCTACCTGATCCTGCACGCCAGCCGCATGCTCGGCCGCCAGCCTTCGCTGCACTGGATCAACGATTTTCGCCACAACAAGGTGTTTCAGCGTCTGGCGCAAATGACGCCATCGCTGGTCATCCAGTTCGGCCTGCATCTGGTGCCCGAACTGAGTGACACCGCCATGACCTTTCTGGGCAACGTGGCGCTGGCGTTTACCATCCTGTTCCTGTTGCTGTCGGTCACCGCCCTGCTCAACGCCTTGCTCGACATCTATGCACGCACCGAACACGCCCGCACTCGCTCGATCAAGGGCTATGTGCAACTGGCGAAAATGGTCTTGTACGTGTTTGGCGCAATCATCATCGTCGCCACCCTGATCGACCGTTCGCCACTGTTGCTGCTCTCGGGTCTGGGCGCGATGTCGGCGGTGATTCTGTTGGTCTACAAGGACACGCTGCTGTCGTTCGTCGCCAGCGTGCAACTGACCAGCAACGACATGCTGCGGGTCGGCGACTGGATCGAGATGCCACAAGTCGGTGCCGATGGCGACGTGGTCGACATCACCCTGCACACGGTCAAGGTGCAGAACTTCGACAAGACCATCGTCTCGATCCCGACCTGGCGCCTGATGTCCGAGTCGTTCAAGAACTGGCGCGGCATGCAGCAGTCTGGCGGGCGGCGGATCAAACGCTGCCTGTTCATCGACGCCAGCGGTGTGCGTTTCATTCGCGATGATGAAGAAGAGAAGCTGAGCCAGGTACATCTGCTGACCGACTACATGGGCCGCAAGAAAGCCGAGCTCAAGGCGTGGAACCAAGCCCAGGGCAATGTCGCGGCGATGTCCGCCAATCGTCGACGCATGACCAACCTTGGAACGTTCCGCGCTTATGCGCTGGCGTATCTGAAAAGCCACGCAGAGATCCAGCCGAACATGACCTGCATGGTCCGTCAGATGCAGACCACGGCTCAAGGCATTCCCCTGGAAATCTACTGTTTCACCCGCACCACGGCGTGGGCCGATTACGAGCGGATTCAGGGAGATATTTTTGACTATCTGCTGGCGGTGTTGCCGGAGTTTGGCCTGAGCCTGTATCAGCAGCCAAGCGGCGGGGATCTGCGGACGGGCTTGCTGCCGGCGGTGTTGGGTGCAAGCCACATTCCCGAAGCCCAGAAACACTTGATGTAACACCGCGAAGCAAAAACGGTGGGAGCGGGCTTGCTCGCTCCCACAGTGGGTTATGCGCTGGCCAGTGGTTTGCGGATCCCCAACCGGCTGATCCACACCGCTGCCAGAATCACACTCGCGCCGAGGAACAATCTTCCAAGCGCCTCATGCTGATTCCAGATCAGCAGATTCAGCAGCAAGCCCAACGGTACATGCAGGTTGTTCATCACCGCCAAAGTCCCGCCGTTGACCAGGCACGCTCCCTTGTTCCACCAGTACATGCCCAACGCCGTCGAGACCAGACCGAGGAACAGCAACACCCCCCATTGCAGCGGCGCTTCCGGCAGGAAGTTGGCTTTGCCGAACATCAGGAACGCTGGCAACACCACCGCCAGCGCACCGAGATAGAAGAAGCCGAAGCGCCGGTAATGCGGCAGATCGCTGGGATGTTTTGCCACCAGATGCTTGTACAGCACCTGCCCGGCGGCGTAGGTGAAGTTGGCCAGTTGCAGCAGCAGGAAGCCCATGAAGAAGTCCGGGTTGACCCGGTCGAAACGAATCACCGCCGCGCCGCCCACCGCCACCAGTGCGGCGACCAGCGCCCATGGGTTGAAGCGGCGATTCAGCGCATCTTCGATCAGCGTTACGTGCAACGGCGTGAGGATGGTGAACAGCAACACCTCCGGCACCGTCAACACCCGGAAGCTCAGGTACAGGCAGACGTAGGTCACGCCGAACTGCAAGGCGCCGATCAGCAGCATGCCGCGCATGAACGCCGGCTCCACCGAACGCCAGCGGGTCAGCGGGATGAACACCAGCCCGGCCAGCACCACACGCACCAGCACCGCAAAGTAACTGTCGACATGACCGGCCAGGTATTCACCGATCAGACTGAAAGAAAACGCCTGGATCAGCGTGACAAAAAGTAGATAGCCCATGCTCGCCTCTGTTTCGAATGGCGGCGACGATAGCGGGTTTTGTCGTGAAGCGGATAAATCGCAGGCAAAAAAACCTCGAAAAAACTGCCTGGTCAGTCCCCTCGCCTTTCGGGTGAGGGCTATCAAGAACCCCCAATAAGCTCAAGCTTGAGCAAAGACCAAGGCTTGCGGCACATCGATGTCCCAAAGCACCCCGGGATCCTCCACCACCACCTCCACCACCCGTCCCTGCTTGAACAAAGGCCTGGCACCGCGCTCACCCGACAACGCCTGCAACCGCGCCCCCAACGAACGGCCGAACCCGACTGGATGCCCAAACTCGCCATCCAGCACCGGCACGCTCACCGCATCATCGGCCATCGCCGCCACCACCTGCTCGATACTCGACGGCAAGATAAACGGCATATCCCCCAGCACGATCAGCCAGCCATCCACATCCGGACACGCCGCCACACCCGCTGCAATACTGTCGCCCATCCCGGTCGATGCAATTGACAGCACCTCGCAACCATAAGCCTGCGCCATGCGCATCGCCTGCGGCCGCGCTTCAGTCGTCACAAGGATTCGCTTGTCGAGACTGGCCGGCAGATTGACCAAGACCTGCTCGATCACCGAGCGCACGGCGCCATCACGACCCGCGCAATCAGCCAGTAACTTATCCTTGTCGGCGCCCGCCACTTCGCGAAAGCGACGGCCCTCGCCCGCTGCCAGCACAATCACAGCAATGGATCGACTCATGCGCCCTCCACTGCCCTTTTCTGTTTCAGCTCGACGCCGTTTTTGATCGCGACGATTTCTGCCAGCAAGGACAAAGCAATTTCCGCCGGCGAATGACTGCCGATGTGCAGCCCGATCGGACCGTGCAATCGACTGATGGCCTGTGCCGACAAGCCTAGCTGGGCCAGATTTTCCCGACGCTTCTGGCTGTTGACCCGTGACCCCAGCGCGCCGACGTAAAAAGCTCGCGAGTCGAGCGCGGTGAGCAGCGCCATATCATCCAGGCGCGGGTCGTGAGTCAGCGCGACAATCGCCGTGCGTTCGTCGGTCTGAATGCTCAACACTGCATCATCCGGCATGCCGGGGACGAAACGACCGTGATGCTCTTCCCAGCCATAGACGAACTCGGTGCGCGGATCGCAGATCAACACCTCGAAATCCAGCAACCGCGCCATGTCCGCGACGTAACGTGACAATTGCCCGGCACCGATCAACAGCAGACGCCAACGCGGGCCATAGATGGCACGCAGGGTTTTGCCGTCGAAGAGCAGCGAATCGGACTGGCTGGCTGGCGACAACACCACTTCACCGGTGTCGATATTCAGCTCGCGCGCCACAATCTCGTGGGCTTCGCAACGTGCGAGCAATTCGGCCACCCACGCCGAATCGCCGACGCGCTCTTCAGTCAGACGCAACGTGCCACCGCAAGGCAAGCCGAAGCGCGCCGCTTCTTCACGGGTAACGCCGTAAGTGATCAATTGCACGGGCGGCCCGTCGGTAGCGATGCGTCCGTCGTGCAGACGGGCGATCAAGTCATCCTCGACACACCCGCCCGACACCGAGCCGATCACCACGCCATCTTCGCGCAACGCCAACATCGCGCCAGGAGCCCGGGGCGCGGTGCCCCAGGTCTGCACCACGCTGAACAGCACGACCCGCTGCCCGGCGCGGCGCCATTCGAGCACGCTGCGCAGGACGTTCAGGTCGACGCTGTCCATCACGCTTTCGCCTTCTGCCAGCCCTGCAACTGATAACGCACCGGCAGGTTCCGGATGCGTTGGCCGGTCGCCGCAAAAATCGCGTTGCACAACGCCGGCGCGATAGGCGGCACACCTGGCTCACCGACGCCGCCCAATGGCACATCACCCGGCGGCGTCACCAGATGCACCGCGACGTCCTTGGGCGCCAGCGACATGCGCGCCACTTCATACATGTGGAAGTTGTCTTGTTGAACCTTACCGTCCTTGAAGCTGATTTCACCCAGCACCGCGTTCCCCAGGCCCATGACACACGCGCCCTCGAACTGCGACCGGATGCGTTCAGGGTTGATCTGCGGCCCGCAATCCACAGCGATGTCAGCCTTGTGCACGATCAGCGTGCCGTCATCCTTGACCTCGACCTCAATCACCGCTGCCACGTAAGTCACGAAGCTGTAATGCACCGCCAATCCCAGACCACGGCCCTTGGGCAGTTTGCGCCCCCAACCGGCCGCCTTGGCAGCGGTTTCCAGCACGGTGCGCATACGCCCGGTGTCGATCGGATAACGCTCAGGGGATTCGCCGTAGTTCCACTCTTCACTCAACGTGCGCGGGTCGATCTGCCGATCCGGGCCAAGCAGCTTGATCTGGTACTTGAGCGGATCCTCACCGGCCTTGTGCGCCAGTTCGTCGACAAAGCTCTGGATCGCGAAACCATGGGGAATGTTCGACACCGAGCGATACCAGCCAACCCGCGTATGCACCGTGGCTTCGGGGTTTTCCAGACGCACATTGGGAATCGCATACGCCATGTTGGTGAAGCCCATGCCCAACTCGAACGCCGCTTCATGATTCATGCCCGGCGCGAACAGCGCGGTAATGCTTGGCGCCACGGTGCGGTGCAACCAGCCGGACGGCATGCCGTCCTTGTCGACGCCAGCCTTCAGGTATTCAGCGGACACGGTGTGGAAGTACGAATTGTGAACGTCATCTTCGCGCGTCCACTGTACCCGCACGGCTTTGCCGGGGAATTGCTTGGCGAGGATTGCCGCTTCGATGACAAAGTCGGGTTTCGACTTGCGACCGAAACCGCCGCCGAGCAAGGTGACATTAACGGTCACGTTGTCGAAAGGCAGCCCTAAACGCTCGCTGATTCGCTCACGGGTAACCTGCGGTGCCTGACTCGGCGCCCAGGCTTCGCAGTGGCCGTCCTGGTAGCGGGCAATCGCGACCATTGGCTCCATCGGCGCTTGCGCCAGATGTGGCAAATAATAAGAGGCTTGAAGGGTGCTCGCGGCGCCGCTCATGGCTTTGTCGATATCGCCAGTGTTGCGCACCACTTTGCCGGGTTTCAGCGAAGCGGCTTCCAGTTCCTTGCGGTAGGCAACCGAGTCGTAACTGGCGTTCGGGCCGTCATCCCACTCGATCTTCAGCGCCTCGCGCCCCTTGATCGCAGCCCAGGTGTTACTGGCGACCACCGCCACTCCGCCCAACGGCTGGAACTCCGAGGGCAACGGACGACTTTCGATCTGCATCACTTTAAGCACGCCGGGGACCTTCAGCGCGGCGCTGTCATCCAGCGATTTGACCTTGCCGCCATACACCGCTGGCCGGGCAATGGTGGCGTACAACATGCCATCGAAATGCACATCGGCGCCGTACACCGCGCGCCCCTTGACGATGTCATCACCGTCGATGGCTTTGGAGCCCTCCTTCCCGATGTAGCGAAATTCGGACGGCTGCTTGAGGCGCAGACTGTCACGCGCCGGCACCGCCAACGCACTGGCCGCAGCGGCAAGTTCGCCATAGCCCAGCTCACGGCCGGACGGTTTATGCAGCACTTTGTGCAACTGTGCATGACACTCGCCAACCGGCACTTTCCACTGCTCGGCCGCCGCTTGTTCCAGCATCGTCCGGGCTGCCGCGCCGCAGCGGCGCATCGGTTCATACCAGTGGCGCATGCTGCGCGAACCGTCAGTGTCCTGGTTACCGAAACGCACTTCATCGCCCGGTGCCTGCTGGACTTTGACGTGAGCCCAATCGGCCTCCAACTCGTCGGCCACCACCATGGTCAGACTGGTACGCACGCCCTGGCCCATCTCGGAACGGTTGCAGACCACGGTCACGGTGCCATCCGCGGCGATGCTGACGTAAACCTTCGGATCGTCGATCCAGCCGTTGGGCATGCCGTCGGCGCCGAACTTCTTCGGTTTGTCCTCAGCCAACGCATCCTGCCAACCCCAACTCGCTGCCAACACCAGTGCACCGGTGGCGGTGGCGCCTTTGAGAAAACCGCGACGGCTGAGATTGCTCAGGGCGAAATCATGGGGTAGACGACTCATGCCTTGGCCTCCTTCAAATGAGTGGAAGCCTGACGGATCGCGGTTTTGATTCGGTTGTAGGTGCCACAGCGGCAGATATTGCCAACCATCGCTTCTTCGATCTGTTGGTCGCTCGGGTTCGGGTTGGTTTTCAGCAATGCAGTGGCCGACATGATCTGCCCGCCCTGACAGAAACCACACTGGGCCACGGCGCTGTCGAGCCAGGCTTGCTGGACGACTTGCCCGACCGGATCAGCGTGCAGGTTGTCGATGGTCGTAACGTTCTGCCCGACGACCGAGCCGATCGGCGTGATGCAACTGCGTGCCGGCAAGCCGTCGATATGAATCGTGCACGCGCCACACAAGCCCATGCCGCAGCCGAACTTGGTGCCGTTGTAACCGGCGACGTCGCGAATGGCCCACAGCAGCGGCATGTCTTCGGTGACGTCAAGGGAATGGTCTTGACCATTGAGTTTCAGGGTAATCATGGGCACGCCCGCATATTCATGGAGGTTATGGGGTCGAGCAATCTGCTGCCGAAAAAGCAACGGAGGGTTCACGCAGATCGACTCAGGCTAATGCGGCTCTCTTGTGCCGACGGGAACGCCTGCACCGGGCCTTTGATGGAGCAAATGGCTGGTATCGTTAGCTCACTAAGTTAACCCAGCGTTAACAAAAAAGCCCTGCACTTTTTAATCGGTGCAGGGCTTGGGATGGTGTTCTGCAAGCGTAGCCTCAATAACGATTGGGCTCCATTTCAAGCTCGACATTGAAACGCTCGGCAATATCGTTCTGGATACGTTGCGCCAGATCGAGCAATTGCAGGCCTGTCGCCGTCCCGTAGTTGACCAGCACCAGCGCCTGCAATTTATGCACACCGGCATCGCCCTCACGAAAACCTTTCCAGCCTGCGCGCTCGATCAGCCAACCGGCCGCCAGCTTCATCTGCCCGTCTGGCTGCGCGTACGCCACCAGATCCGGGTGCTGCTCCTTGATCTGCGCCACCCGCGCCGCCGACACCAGCGGGTTTTTGAAGAAGCTACCGGCATTGCCGAGCACTGCCGGGTCCGGCAGTTTTTCGCTGCGTATGCTGCAAATGGCGCGGCTGACGTCGGTGGGCGTCGGCTGTTCGATGCCCTGTTCGGTCAAGCGCTGACGCACCGGGCCGTACTCCAGGTGCAGATGTGCCACGCGATCGAGTCTGAAGCGCACCCGCAGAATCAGCCAACGCCCCGGCTCCTGTTTGAACAGGCTGTCGCGGTAGGCGAAGTTGCATTCTTCCAGGGTGAAATCGCGCAGCTCGCCGCTCTGACGATCCAGCGCGGTGAGCCCGGCAAATACATCCTTGATCTCGACACCGTAGGCACCGATGTTCTGCATCGGCGCTGCACCAACGGTGCCGGGAATCAGGCTGAGGTTTTCCAGTCCGGAGAAACCCTGTGCCAAGGTGTGTTGCACAAACGCATGCCACGGTTCGCCCGCTTCGGCTTCAATCACCACACGGTTGCCGTCATCACTGATCACGCGGATACCGCGTGTGGCCATGCGCAGCACCAGCGCCGCAATGTCAGCGGTCAGCAGCAAGTTACTGCCGCCACCGATCACCAGCAACGGCACCTGGTGAGCAGCAGCATAGCTCAGCGCCTCACGCACCTCGGCGTCGCTGTGGGCTTCGGCATACAGTTGCGCCTGCACATCAACGCCAAAACTGTTGAACGGTTTCAGGGAAACCCCGGGTTGCACCTGCAAACTCATAACCGGCCCTTCACTTCGATCAACAGTTGGTCACACGCCGTCTCGATCAGATCCAGCACCTGCTCGAAGCCCTGATCGCCGTCGTAGTACGGATCTGGCACGTCATCGACCACACCGGCATAACGACGCAGGAACAGATCCAGTTCGGCCTTGCCGGTGGACGGCTGCAAGGCCTTGAGGTTGCGCAGGTTGCTGTTGTCCATGGCCAGGATCAGGTCGTAACGGGCGAAATCGGCACGGCTGACCTGTTGCGCGCGTTGCGCCGACAGGTCATAGCCGCGCACTTTGGCCGCGGCCTGGCTGCGCTTGTCCGGCGGGTTGCCGACGTGCCAGTCACCAGTACCGGCAGAAGCCACTTCAACCTGATCCGCCAACCCGGCCTCACGCAGTTTGCGGCGCAGCACGCCTTCGGCAGTCGGTGACCGGCAAATGTTGCCCAGGCACACAAACAGAACGCGCATCAGGCCTCCAGCAGGCGACGGACGCGCTCGAGGTCTTCGGCGGTATCGACACCGGTCGGCGGCGCGATCAGAGCGTCAGCCACATGAATACGCACGCCATGCCACAAGGCACGCAGTTGCTCGAGGGATTCGGTGTTCTCCAGCCAGCACGGGCCCCAACTCACGAAGTCCTGCAAGAAACCAGCACGGTAGGCATAAATGCCGATGTGGCGACGGTACGGCACGCCTTCGGGCAGTTGCTCGCGGCTCTTGGCGAAGGCATCGCGGGCCCACGGCAACGTGGCACGGCTGAACGTCAGCGCCAGGCCGTTGAGGTCGCTGACAACCTTGACCACGTTCGGGTTGAACAGGGTTTCCACGTCTTCGATGGGCTCGGCCAACGTGGCCATGCGCGCCTCGGTGTGGGCGGCGAGATTGGCGGCGACCTGATCGATCACGCTCGGTGGGATCAGCGGCTCATCGCCTTGCACGTTGACCACGATCGCGTCGGGTTCAAGCCCCAGTTTCGCCGCGACCTCAGCCAGACGATCGGTGCCGGAGTTGTGATCTTCACGGGTCAAAACCACTTCGGCGCCAAACCCTTTGCACGCCTCAACGATGCGCGCATCGTCCGTTGCGACCACCACGCGGGTGGCGCTGCTTTTGCTCGCCTGTTCCCAGACGTGCTGGATCATCGGTTTGCCGGCAATCAACAGCAGCGGTTTACCCGGCAACCGAGTGGAGGCGTATCGCGACGGGATGACAACGGTGAAGGCTGTGGTCATTTATCCAGGCGCTCGTCGGTGGTCAAGGTGCGGGCTTCGGTCTCGAGCATCACCGGGATGCCGTCGCGGATCGGGTATGCCAGACCGGCGCCCTTGCTGATCAGTTCGGTCTTGTCGGCGCTGAGCTTGAGCGGGCCTTTGCAGATAGGGCACGCGAGGATGTCGAGCAATTTGGTGTCCATGAACATTCCCTGGATAAAAGAGTTAAGGCAAAAGACGATCCGGCAACAGGCGCATCAGTTGTGTGTCGAACCAGGCCACAAAGGCCGGCGACGGCACCGCATCGACCGCCAGGTACCACCAGTCGGCAGCAGCGAAGGCACGGCACTTCACCGCGTCCTTTTCGGTCATCACCAATGGCAATGACGGTGTGAAATTCAAGGCCTGCACGCTGTATTCGGCGTGGTCGGCAAACGCATGGGGGACTGCTCGCCAGTCTAGCGCTTCGAGGGTATTGAAGAAACGTTGCGGATTGCCGATCCCGGCGACCGCGTGCACAGCCTGACCGGCCGGAAAATGATCGAGCGGCATACGTTTGCCGCTGCGCAGATTGACCAGTGCGGTGGGTTGCAGACGGAAGGCGAAACCGTCGTCGCGATCATCGAGCGCACCGTTGAACAGCACACCATCGACGCTTTGCAGACGTTCAATCGGCTCGCGCAATGGCCCGGCAGGCAGGCAGCGCTTATTGCCCAGGCCTCGGGCGGCGTCGATCAGCACCAACTCCAGATCCCGGGCCAAACGGTAATGCTGCATGCCGTCGTCGGACAGAATCAGATCCAGCGGTTCGCTTTCGAGCAAGGCTTTGACGGCGGCGCTGCGATCGGGGTCGATCATCAGCGGCACGCCGGTGCGCTGAACGATCAGCAGCGGTTCATCGCCCGCGATATCGGCGCTTTGATCAGCCTCGACTCGCCATGGCAGTTGCGCAGGCTTGGCGCCGTAGCCACGGCTGACCACGCCCACACGCAAACCGCTGCGCCGGCAGTGTTCGATCAGCCAGAGAATCATCGGTGTCTTGCCCGTGCCCCCGACGGTGATGTTGCCGACCACGATCAGCGGCACTGGTGGCTGGTAGATTTCACCTTCGCCATCAAGAAAACGCTGGCGTTTGTTGACCACCACGCGGCGGTACAACATTTCCAGCGGCCGCAGCAGCGTCAGGGCCGGGTGCCCCTGATACCACGCGGCGAGCAAGCGATCAGACAGGCTCATCAGGATTTGGGCGCCGCCTCGACCGTGGTCATGCGCAGATGGCTGAAACCGAGCTTGCCGGCCGCGTCCATGGCAGTGATCACCGATTGGTGTTGAGTTTTGCCATCGGCACTGATCGACAACGGCAGGCTGGTGTCGCCGTTGGATTCTTTCTGCATGGCTTCCATCAGGGTGGCCAGATCGTTTTTCGGCAGAATCTTGTTGTTCACCGAAAACACGCCCTCGGCGCTGATGGCGACGTCGATCTGTTTGACCTGCTGATCTTCGGCGGGCGAGCCGCTGACCGCTTCCGGCAAATCGACGCGCAACTGGGTTTCACGGGTAAAGGTGGTGGTCACGACGAAAAACAGCAGCAGGATAAACACCACGTCAATCAGCGACGCGAGGTTGATGTCCACGGTTTCCCGGGGTTTGCGACGGAATTTCACGCTTTGCCCTCAGCCAGATCGACGTCACGGTCGCCCTGCACCACTTCAACCAGTTTGATCGCCTCCTGCTCCATGCCCACCACCAGTTCATCGATGCGGCGCTGCAGGAAACGGTGGAAGAAAACCGCCGGAATACCGACCATCAGGCCCGCTGCGGTGGTGATCAGCGCTTTGGAAATACCGCCAGCCAACACCGAGGCGTTGGTGCCCATGCCGGAACCGGTGAACGCGCTGAAAATATCGATCATGCCCAGTACGGTGCCGAGCAGGCCCAACAAGGGCGCCATGGCGGCGATGGTGCCCAGTGCATTTATGTAGCGTTCAAGCTCGTGAATGACCCGGGCAGCGGCCTCTTCGATGCACTCTTTCATGATCTCGCGACCATGTTTGGAGTTGGCAAGGCCTGCGGCGAGGATTTCCCCCAGCGGCGAATTGGCGCGCAATTCCTTGAGTTTTTCTTTATTGAGCTGCTTGTCCTTGATCCAGACCCAGACCTGACCCAGCAGATGCTCGGGAGTGACGCGACTGGCGCGCAGGGTCCACAGGCGCTCGGCGACAATCGCCATGGCCGCGATGGAACTCAGAATGATCGGCAACATCATCCAGCCGCCGGATTTGACCAATTCCCACACAGTGACAGTCCCCTCGAAAAAGTGCGCCACTTTACCATACCGGTTCATGATTAAGACCCGCCGCCCCGACGACCGTGACGTCGCCTTCGTCCACGCCCCGATCAATGGGTCAATGACGGTGGATCACGCCAGAAACGCTGCTGTTGGCGCATTGTCCAGGGTGGCCTGAAGCGGCCCAATTGCAGATGAATGGCGCCCTGTTCAGCACTGTCATAAATGCGCAGCCCCTGTTTGCGATAGCGTGCCAGCACCGTCGGGTGGGGGTGGCCAAACGAATTCCCGTGACCTCGGGAAATCAGCACGGCGCCGGGCTTCAACACTTTCAGCAAGGCCATCGATGAAGAACTGCGGCTGCCGTGGTGCGGCGCTTGCAACCATTGCGTCGGGACTGCCAGCGGGCTGTCGAGCAGGACACGTTCGGCATGGGTGTCGATATCGCCGGTTAACAGCAGGCGCTCGCCGTTGGCCTCGACCTGTAATACGCAGGAGCGCTGGTTGCTGTCGCGGGCATCCGCCCATTGCCACAGGTGAAAACCGACGCCATCCCACTGCCATCGGCGGCCACTTTCACAAGCTTCGGCGTTCAGTTCGGCTGGCAGCCCGGGCGGATCGCCGCTGATGACTCGATCCACCTTCAAGTGGCGCGCCACTGCCAGAGCACCACCGGCATGATCGGCATCGGCGTGGCTGAGCAGCATCAAGTCGAGCTTCTCGACCCTCCATTTGCGCAAGGCGGGCAGCACAACGCGTTCGCCGAGGTCCAAATCACCGAAACGCGGCCCGGCGTCGTAGAGCAAGGTGTGATGCCGGGTGCGGACCAGAATCGCCAGCCCCTGGCCGACGTCGAGCTGCCAGATGTCGGCCAAGCCTTCGTCCAATCGCTCGCGTGGCGGCACGACCAGAACCAGCAGTAACGGCCAGCCCAGAGGACGCATCGGTACACCGCGCGGCAGCAGTAACAGCAAGGCGCCTAGACTGCCCATGGCTAACGCCCACGCGGGAATCGACGGTGCAATCCACGCAGGCCATTGCCCGGCAATCAACGCCAAGGCTCGAAACAACCCGTCGATCAAACCGCCGGCCGCCCATAACAGGCCTTCGCCGACATACGGCACGGGTAACAATAAAGTGCCGAGCAATGCCGGCGGCAACACCACCAGACTGATCCAAGGCACCGCCAGCAAATTCGCCAACGGCCCACTCAGGCTGATCGGCAAGCTCAGCACCATCAGCACTGGACACAAACCGATTGCAATCAGCCACTGCGCCCGCGTCCAGGTTTGCCACCAACGCCAGCCTCCGAGACGACCGCCAAAGGTAAGGATCAGCACCGCCACCGCCGCGAACGACAACCAGAAACCGGGGCGCAAACCGGCCAGCGGATCAAGCAACAGCACGGCGTTGAACGCCAGCAACAGCGGCCACCACGCGCCGAGATGGCGAAAGCGCAGGCGCCACAACAGCACCAGCCCGACCATTACGCAGGCCCGGCGCACCGGCACGTCGAACCCGGCGAGCAGCCCGTAACCAAGCGCCGCGGCGAACGCCAGCGCACAGGCCCATGGCAGCCACGGCCAACGCAGCGGCCACAGCCCATAACGGGCCAACCCGGCAACCACCAGGTACATCACCGCCGCCAGCATTGCGATGTGCTGGCCGGAAATCACCAGTAAATGGACGGTGCCGGTGTCCTGCAGAATCTGCCAATCGTCGCGGCTGAGCCCAGAGCCATCGCCCAGCACCAGCGCGGCCAATGCGCCGGCCCGACCCTGAGCGTCCACCGCGAGCAAGCGCTGACGAATGCTGTCGCGCCACGCCCACCGCGCCTCGGCCAAACGCCGGCCATCCTTGATCGTACCGGTCGCACCGATGCGTTGCGCCAGCAGCCAGGCTTCGTAATCGAAGGCATCCGGATTGAGCAAACCGGCCGGGCGTTTGAGCTTGACCGCCAGGCGCCAGCGCTCGCCACTGTTGACTGGTGGCCCGGCGTACCAGGCCAGACGCATCAGTGACGGCAGTTTCTCGTGACGCGAGCGCGCATCAGCCAATTCGAAACGCACCACACCGTCGCCATTGTGCGGCAGACCAACCACCCGCCCCTCAAGCCAGCGGGTTTCGCCGTCCAGACGGGTTGAAAGTCGCTCATCCAGCGCCCATTGCGCGCCGACGCAGGCCCAAGTGAAACCAAACAATAAAAATGCCAATGGATAGCTGCGAAACGGCAGCAACATCAACCCCACCACCGCCAGCAACACGGCCAACCCGACCGGCGGCAAAGCCGGCAAAACTATCGGGGCCAGCAGACCGACTGCCAACGCCATCATCCCTGTGCGCATAAGCCCGTCCTTGAGAGTCGCGCACTTAGGCATAGCGGGTCTTGGGCACGACCGTCGTCAACAATTGTCACAAAGTCTGAATGGGCGGTTCGTAGAATCCAGACATACTTGCCGCCTTAATCGACCGAGAAGCCTTATGCCCCGGCGCTTATTCAAACGCTACATGCCCGACCCAACGAGGATCAGGGAACACAAATCCTTACGATTTCTCGGCAAGTTGCTGCATGACCCGAACCTCTGGCACCTCAATCGCCACTCGGTCGCTCGAGCAATGGCAGTGGGTCTGTTTACCGCATTCCTACCGATCCCGTTGCAGATGCTGGTGGCCGCAGCGCTGGCAATCAAGGTGCGCGGCAACCTGCCAATTGCTGTGAGCCTGGTCTGGCTGACCAATCCGATCACCATGCCAGCGGTGTTTTTTTGCACTTATAAGGTGGGTGCGTGGCTGATGGACGTGCCGATACGGCATTTGCCCGATCAACTGACCTGGGAATGGATAAGCGGTGAGCTGTCGACGTTGTGGCAACCGTTTTTGCTCGGTTCGGTGCTGTCCGGGTTGGTGCTGGGCGCCCTCGCCTACTTCGTGGTCATGATGTATTGGCGCTGGTGGGTCGCACGGCAATGGGCGCGGCGCAAGAAAAACCGAACGCCTTGAATGCAAAACGGCCTGCGCAATGGAGGCCGTTTTTTGTGGTGCCCGGACTAGCCAGGCATGCAACTGGGCATAGCGTCAGGTCCGCATCCCGCGCCCGCTCACCAGTAAACGCGCGCAACCGAAATACAACACCACCGTCGCCACCAGCATGAAGGTGATCGCAATACCGATGCGGATATCCGAAACACCGAGGATGCCGTAGCGGAAGGCGTTGACCATGTGCAGCACCGGATTGGCCAGCGACACCGTCTGCCAGAACGGCGGCAGCAAAGTGATCGAGTAGAACACGCCGCCCAGATACGTCAGCGGTGTCAGCACGAAGGTCGGGATGATCGAAATATCATCGAAATTGCGCGCAAACACGGCGTTGATAAAGCCCAGTAACGAGAAAATCGTCGCCGTCAGCACCACCACCAGAAGGGTCACGCCCAGGTGATGCACCTGCAAGTGGGTAAAGAACAGCGACAGGAGGGTGACGATCACACCCACCATCAACCCGCGCAGCACGCCACCACAGGTATAGCCGATCAGGATTGTGTGCGGCGAGACCGGCGAGACCATCAACTCTTCGATGGAACGCTGGAACTTGCTACCGAAGAAGCTCGACACCACGTTGCCGTAGGAGTTGGTGATCACCGACATCATGATCAGCCCCGGCACGATGTACTCCATATAAGTGAAGCCACCCATGTCGCCGATCTGCCGACCGATCAGGTTACCGAAGATCACGAAGTACAGAACCATGGTGATCGCCGGCGGCAGCAGGGTTTGCGGCCAGATCCGGGTGAAGCGTTTGACCTCGCGGTAAACAATGGTTTGGAGCGCGACGAGGTTGGGACGGAATTCGGAACTCATACCGCCACCTTCGACAGATTTTTCTCCACCAGGGACACGAACAGCTCCTCAAGGCGATTGGTTTTGTTGCGCAGGCTCAACACTTCGATGTTCTGCAGAGCCAGTTGGCCGAACAACGCGGTGATGCCCATGGATTTGTCGACCTGCACCTCCAGCGTGTGTGCATCCACCAAACGGGACGGATAGCCGACCAGTTGCGGCGCGACGCTCAAATTGCCCTTGAGGTCGAGCAGGAAGGTTTCCACATGCAGTTGGCCGAGCAACTGACGCATGCTGGTGTTCTCGACAATCGTGCCGTGGTCGATGATGCCGATGTTGCGGCACAACTGCTCAGCCTCTTCCAGATAATGCGTGGTGAGGATGATGGTGATGCCTTTCTGGTTAAGTTCGGTGAGGAACGTCCACATCGAACGACGCAGTTCAATGTCGACGCCGGCCGTCGGTTCGTCGAGGATCAACAGGCGCGGCTCATGCACCAGCGCCCGAGCAATCATCAAGCGGCGCTTCATGCCGCCCGACAGCGAACGCGAAGGCACATCGCGCTTGTCCCACAGGCCGAGCTGGGTCAGGTACTGCTCGGCACGTTCCTTGGCGATTTTCGCCGCAATGCCGTAGTAACCGGCCTGGGTCACGACGATGTCGAACGTCTTTTCGAACTGGTTGAAGTTGAATTCCTGGGGCACCACGCCGATCGAGCGCTTAAGCGCGGCCGGGCTCTTGTCCAGGTCATTGCCAAAGATATTCACCGTGCCGCTGGTCTTGTTCACCAGGGTGGAAAGAATGCCGATGGTCGTGGATTTGCCGGCGCCGTTGGGGCCGAGCAAGGCGAAAAAATCACCTTCGGCGACGTCCAGATCGATACCACTCAAGGCCTGGAACCCGTTGCCGTAGGTTTTGGTTAGCTGCCGGATGGACAGAGCGGAACTCATATCTGATTTACGCACCATGGTGAAGGGAGGAAAGAGAGAAATAAGGGCAAGCGGCGAGGGATACAACCGCAGCGCAAGAGCGCAATGGTGCTTGCCCCCGCCGCACAAGTACAGTCAAGTGTGTCGATAGTAATTATCAAGTCAACGCGGTCATGACGGCTTTTTTGTAGGCCGGACGCTGTTTGAGCCGCTCGTACCAGGCTTGCAGATGCGGTTGCGGAGCCCGCTCGATGGGCATCTCGAACCAGGCATAAATGAAACTGCCGAGCGGAATATCGCCCATGCCGATTTCTGTTCCGCCGAGGTAAGGCTGGCAGGCCAAAGCAGCGTCGGCCATGCTCAAAAGCTCGTTACATTGCGTGATCGCCGCGTCGATAGCCGCCCAATCCTGCTGGTCGGCCGGTGTCCGCAAAACGCCCCAGAACACGGTGCGGAAGGGACCGGCAAAACTCGAAGTGGTCCAGTCCATCCACTTGTCAGCGATAGCCCGGGCTTGTGGGTCTGCCGGGTACCAGGCACTGTCAGGCGCATGTTTGGCCAGCAGATAGCGGACGATGGCGTTGGACTCCCACAGCACAAAACCGTCGTCTTCGATCACCGGCACCCGGCCATTCGGATTCATCGCCCGGTACTGCGGCGTGTCGACCACACCGAACGCGCCACCCGCATCGATCGCCTCGTAAGCCAGGCCGAGTTCTTCGGCGGCCCACAATGGCTTCCTGACATTCGATGAGTTTTTCCGTCCCCAGATCTTCAGCATGACCGCCTCTTTGCAAATGCGTGGGCAGGCAGCATACGCCGGATCAGAGGCGGCTGACATTACTCTGCATGTCGCCCAATAGTGGCGGCTGTTGATCGCCGAACAGGTGCGGATAACATTTTTCCAGATGCTCAAAGAAGAAGGTTTGCGGCACATCGGCGAACTGGCCGTGATCGACCAGGTACTCCATCAACTGCGCACCGTCCCGGTTGTACGGGTGGAAAACACTGTCGTTGATACCGTCAAAATCCAGTGGCGCGACGTTGAACAGTTCGCAGAGTTTCTGGTTAAACGCAGGCGTCGCCTTGACCCAGCGGTCACCAAGAAACAGCTCGGTGTAACCGTGCATGGCGAACACATCGCTCTTGAGCAGTTCAAGCAAACGCGGGGTCGACAGATGATTGCGCACATCCGCCAGACCGATGCGTGCCGCAATCGCGCAATGTCGCGCGCAAGCGGCCAGCAGCGTGGCTTTTGGCACGCAATAGCTCTCTCCCGTTGCCAAAGCGTAACTGCCGCGCAACGTCTGCGGATCCCGACTGAAGGTGTAAGGGTTGTAGCGCACCGCCTCGCGCACGGCGTAGTAGAGATTGATCGCCTGCTTGAGCGGATCACCGCTGGCGCCACGGTGCTGTTCGGCGAACTCCACCACCGCCGGGTGGTCACTATCGATGAAGCGGCCGGGACTCAGATACTCGTGCATGACGGCAATCTCCTGGGTGAGCCCCGAGTCTAGCGACCGCTCAAGCACAGAGATAACGACGTTTCGGCCAAACATGCACGCAAAGTTGCGCAGTGAACGAACGATTTCCCACGCGTGTTGCCCACCGAACCTACGAAAACCGTCAGAGGTTTCCCACGATTTCAATCACCATGGTCTGACCACCCGGTTTTACAGATGCCGTCTAAGCTCTGAAGGGTCGATTTGCCTTGGTTCACGGAGGACTGAATATGCTGTTGTTGTGGATACTGGTTTTGGTCGTTGGCGTGGCGTATCTCGCCCACCGGCGAATTTCCCCGCTGCCCGCATTGGGCATCGTTGCCGTCTACCTGCTGGCGATGGGGATTTTCAGCCACGCACCGGACTGGCTGTTGCTGGTGCTCTGGATCGTACTGGCGATGGTGGCCGCGCCATTGGTGCTGCCTGACCTGCGCCGCCAATATTTCAGTGCGCCGCTGTTCAACTGGTTCCAGAAAACCCTGCCGCCGATGTCGCAGACCGAACGCGACGCGATCGATGCCGGCACCGTCTGGTGGGATGGCGAGCTGTTCAGCGGTCGTCCGGACTGGGAAAAACTGCTGTCCTATCCCAAGGCGCAACTGAGCGAAGAAGAACAGGCCTTTATCGATGGTCCGACCGAAGAGCTCTGCGCGATGGTCACTGACTGGCAAATCGGCCAGTCGATGGATCTGCCGCCCGAAGCCTGGGCGCATATCAAGGAACACGGCTTTTTCGCCCTGATCATTCCCAAGGAATTCGGCGGCAAGGGCTTTTCCGCCTATGCCCACTCGCAAGTAGCGATGAAACTTGCGACCCGCAGCGGCGATCTCGCCTCCACCGTGATGGTGCCCAACTCCCTCGGCCCGGCAGAACTGCTGCTGCATTACGGCACCGACGAACAACGCAATCACTACCTGCCACGGCTGGCCCGTGGCGACGACATCCCGTGCTTCGCCCTCACCGGCCCGCTCGCCGGTTCCGACGCAGGCGCGATGCCGGACACCGGAATCATCTGCAAAGGCCAATGGGAGGGTCAGGAAGTCCTCGGCCTGCGCCTTAACTGGGAAAAGCGCTACATCACACTGGGTCCGGTCGCCACGTTGCTCGGCCTCGCGTTCAAAGCGTATGACCCGGATCACCTGCTGGGCGACAAGGAAGACCTGGGCATCAGCCTTGCGCTGATTCCAACCGATACCGCAGGCGTGGAGATTGGTCGCCGTCACCTGCCACTGGGCGCTGCGTTCATGAACGGCCCGAACTCGGGCAAAGACGTGTTCATCCCGCTGGACTTCCTGATCGGCGGCCAGGAGATGCTCGGCAAAGGCTGGATGATGCTGATGAACTGCCTGTCGGTCGGCCGTTCGATCTCGCTGCCGGCAGTGGGTACGGGTGCAGCCAAGTTCACCAGCCTGGTGACCGGGCAATACGCGCAGATTCGTGAACAGTTCAATGTGCCCCTGTCGGCCTTCGAAGGCATACAGGAAGCCATGGCGCGCATCGGCGGTAACGCGTGGATGATGGACGCTGCGCGAATGCTGACCGCCAACGCGGTCGATCTGGGCGAAAAACCGTCAGTCCTGTCGGCGATCCTCAAGTACCACCTGACCGAACGCGGCCGTGAATGCATCAGCCACGCGATGGACGTACACGGCGGCAAGGCGATCATCATGGGCCCGAACAACTACCTCGGGCGTAGCTGGAACGGCGCGCCGATCTTCATCACCGTGGAAGGCGCGAACATTCTCTCGCGTAACCTGATGATCTTCGGTCAGGGTGCGATTCGTTGCCATCCGTTCGTGCTCAAGGAAATGGCCCTCGCCGGCCGCGAGGACAAGGATCAGGCACTGAAAGAATTCGACGGCCTGCTGCTCAAGCATATCGGTTTCGCCGTGAGCAATGCCGCCAGCACCCTGGTGTTGAACCTGGGTTTGGGCCACTTCGAACCTGCGCCGGGCGACAAGATCAGTCAGGGTTACTTCCGCGCGCTCAATCGTCAGGCGGCAGCCTTTGCCATGCTCGCCGACTTCAGCATGATGCTGCTGGGGGGCGAACTGAAACGCCGCGAGCGTCTCTCGGCACGTCTTGGCGATGTGCTGAGCAACCTGTATCTGGGGTCCGCTGCGCTCAAGCGTTTTCACGATCTGGATTCGCCAGGGTATATGGAACCGCTGTTGCGCTGGGCCATGGAAGAAAGCCTTTTCCAGTCGGAGCGTGCTCTCGATGAGCTGCTGAGCAATTTCCCGAACAAGATATTTGGCTGCATTTTGCGGGTCATCGTGTTTCCGTTCGGCCGGCGCCACAAAGGCCCATCGGACAAACTCGGTGCCGAAGTGGCGAGCATTATTGGTCGAACCAAAGGCGATCCGGCGCTGGAAGAGTTGCTTGCCGGCTGCTATCGCCCGCAATCGGCAGAGGATGCCGTCGGCGCACTGCAACACGCCAGCGACCTGCTGAGTGCTGTGCAACCGCTGCAGAAAAAACTGCACACTTCGTTGAAAAGCGGTCAGGTCAAACCGGTCGCCGGCGAAAACGCGATCGATGCAGCGCTTGAGGCTGGGGTTCTCCAGGCAGCGCAAGCGCAGAGCCTGCACGAAGCCGAAGCGGCACGGCGCAAGGTGATCGATGTCGATGATTTCGACAAAGAGCAGTTGGTGCTGGCCGACGGCAAAGTCCGCTAATCCTTCAACGTGTAGCCGTTTATTTGTGAAAAACGGGCGCAGGGGCTTTATACTCCCGCGCCCGTTTTGCTCTTGAGGACTTATCTCGTGTCCAACGTCGTCGCCGACCATCTTGTTTTGCTCGACCACCTGCGCAGTATTCTGGTCGCCGTAGGTGAGGCCGATCAGGTTCCCGAAGAAAGCCACGCCCTGTTCCTGGAGCGCTTCGACGAATTGCTGGCGTCACTGCCGATCGATCCGATCGAAAGCCAATACCTGGGCCAGGACATCCTGACTCAAGTGATTACTCGCTATCCGCAAATTGCCCACCTGATCCCACGGGATCTGCTGTGGTTCTTCGGTGGCGACTGCCTGCACTACCTGGCCGATGAAGAAATCGACCTGTATCAGGCCCTGGAAGAACGCCGCTACGAAGCCGAACAAAACGACGAACCGTTCGACTGGAATCAGGAAAAGCAACTGATGGCAATGTCCGCTCAGGACAGCAAGCACTGATTTTCTTTCGGTAATGAAAAGGCCCGCCTGGTTGTCCGCGGGCCTTTTTTTTGAGTTGCCGTTAGAGCAGCCCTTCACTCTCAGGCAATTCATAGACCATCGCAGCATTACTCGCACCGCCCGATTTACCGGGCTTGCTCAAGGTCGGCTCCTTCTCCAGGCACTCCACCAGGTAGTCGATGAACACCCGCAGCTTCGGCGGCAAATAACGCGTCGGCGAATGCAGCAGCCAGAGTCCGCCATGGTAAGAAGCCAGGAAGCTCCACTCTGGCAATACCTGCACAATCAACTTCTGCTCCAGGGCATACCGTGCGGTGAAGTACGGCAGGCTGCCAATTCCAATATGCTGCAACACCGCTCCCAGCCTCACGCCAGTGTGATTGGCGGCATATCGGCCACGCACGCCGACCGTCACGGCGTTGCTGCCTTTTTTGAATTTCCAGCGCGCATCGCTTGGGGTTTCCCCAAGATAAATACAGCTGTGATCGAGCAAGTCGTGAGGGTGCTTTGGCGTGCCGTTTTCAGCCAGGTATTGCGGAGTTGCGCAGAGCAAATGGTCAATCGTCAACAATTGACGCCCGACCAATCCGGCGGGTGGCCGATCGGTGATGCGAATCGCCAGATCGACATGATCGTCGATCAGATCGACCTGCCGGTCTTCCAGTAACAACTCCACATCGACCTTGGGATAACGGCGCAGAAATTCGGGCATATGCGGATGAATCACGAAACGCCCCACCGCTTTCGGTACGCTGACCCGCACCAGCCCTTCAGCCTCATGGGTGAACTGGCCGCTGATTTCCATCACGGACTTGGCAGCGCTGACCATTTCCTGACAGCGCTTGAACACCTCTTCGCCCCCATCACTCAGGCGCAGTTTGCGCGTGGTGCGCTGCAGCAACCGTGTGGCCAACGCTTTTTCCAGTCGGGAAATGCTGCGGCTTATCGCTGAAGGCGACGATCCGAGTTGGCGGGCGGCTTCAGAAAAGCTGCCGGTTTCCACGACCTTGACGAAAATCGCCATTTCACCGAGTAACGGCAGCGGTAGATTTATGCTCACAGCGCACAAGTCCTTTGATGTTTGAACGGATTATCACGTTATTGCACGATTCATATAATAAAAATAGAAACTTTAATAAGGGCATGGAATATGACGCTTCGCCTCTTTTTCCATAGTGATGACCTCAAGGCCAATGTAGAAGTCCTCGACTGCACGCCCCACGAGAACGAATTCGCGGTAGAACTGCGCGCTACCCTGTTTCATCCGCAAGGTGGCGGCCAACCCTGTGATACCGGCTGGATCGGCGCAAGCCAGGTGCTGCGCGTAGTGCAAGAAGCAGATCGAATCATCCATTTCGTTGATCGACCGGTCACGCTCGGCATGACCTGTATTCGCGTCGACGAAGATCGCCGCTGCTTCAATACTCGCCTGCATTCGGCCGGGCATTTGATCGGGCACTTCGTCCAGGCCATGGGGTGGACGCCTGTCAAAGCGCACCACTGGCCGAATGAAGGCCGCGTGCAATTCAAGCCAGGTGATGCCGCACAGGAAGTTGACGCACACACCGTTCAACTCGGTATCGATCAGTGGATCGAGCACGATCTGCCACGCCTGACCTCGCTGCGCGAAGGCGCGCGGGAAATCGGTTTTGGTGAACTGCCAGCCTATGGCTGCGGTGGCACCCATGTACGAAGCCTGAAGGATCTGGGCACAGTCACGATCGCGTCCCTTTCACAGAAGAAAGGCACATTGTCCGTCCACTACAGCGTGGATTGAGCATTTCCGGACATTGCTCCGCGCAATGTCCGGCGCCGGGGAACCGCATTCGCCGGTTCCGTTGACTATCGATAGATGGACCTAAAAAAATGATGCTAGACGTCGAGCGTCTCGATGAGACGTGCATAAAAAAACTGGCCAACGAAGAAGTCCTCGCCATTCGCGTCAAAGGCTTTTTGCCCGAACCGCTGGCAATCCAGATTGGCGACAAGATTCTCGCCCCAGGCTTTGAGGGCTACATCAACGCACCGAGTATCGGCCGTATCGGTATGGCGTTTTACGAGGCGGAAAACCAGCCGCTGCTGATCGAGGATTACTTCGAACGCGCCACCAGCAACATCGCCGAACTGCGTAATCGCTGCGCCCCCTACTCTTCACCGGTCGACACACTGCGCTGCATGCTCGACGAGTCGTGGCCGGCCGGTGCGCATCTGGAAAATCTATACGGTCGCAAAATGTATGTAGGCCTGTCGCGTGTCGTAAAACCCGGCGTGTGCTTCCTCGCCCACCACGACATTTTCGCCAAGGACGCACCGGAGAGCTTTCAAGCGCGCAGCCTGGAAGCACAGTTTGCCTGCAACGTGTACCTGAACATGCCGACCGAAGGTGGCGCGTTGCAGATGTGGGACGACGACATAACGCCCGAACTGTTCGACGAAATGCGAGGCGACAGTTACGGCATCGACCCGACCCTGCTTGGACCGCCCACACTTGAGGTTCGGCCCGAACCCGGCGATTTCATCATGTTCAATTCGCGCTGCATGCACTCGGTGACTCCGGGTGTAGCGGATCCGCGCTTGAGCCTGTCCTTCTTTGTCGGCTATCGCGGCAATGCTTCACCCCTGACCTTCTGGAGCTGAAATGTTATCGAATTACCTGGGCGAGTTTCTGGCGCTGGCCACCATCCATTTTCTGGCCGTGGTCGCTCCCGGCCCTGACTTTGCGGTCACTATTCGCCAGAGTGTGCGCTTTGGCCGCTTGGTCGGGATTTGCACGGCGCTGGGCATTGGGGCGGGGATTTCCGTGCACGTTCTGTACACGCTGCTCGGTGTCGGCGCACTCATGCACACCACGCCGTGGCTGCTGACCGCGGCTAAAGTGGTGGGGGGCGCCTACATTCTGTATCTCGGTGTCAGCCTGATCCGCAGCAAACCGAAAACCACCCTCGATGGCGAAAAAACAGCGGAGCAAACGTTGGTTGAGCAATCTCTGTTCAAGGCGTTCAGTACCGGTTTTCTGACCAATGCCACCAACCCCAAGGCGACGCTGTTTTTCCTCGCAATCTTCACCACGATCATCAGCGCCAGCACGCCCCTGCAAATCCAGGCGTTCTATGGTCTGTGGATGTGTTTTGTAAACGCGTTGTGGTTCGTCATCGTCGCGCTGTTCTTCTCCAGCAACAAAGTGCGTTTGCTGTTCATGCGCATGGGGCATTGGTTCGAACGCACCATGGGCGTCGTGCTGATTTTGTTTGCCGGCCGACTGATGCTGTCCTGGTAATCCGAACTGAAACGCAAAAGGCCCGCCGAATCTCTTCGGCGGGCCTCTTTTTTTGACTGACTCGATGACTTCAATCCGTAAAGTAAAAACACACGCATACAAAAACGCCGCTCAATAGAGCGGCGTTTTTGTGAAATTGGAGCGGGAAACGAGACTCGAACTCGCGACCCCGACCTTGGCAAGGTCGTGCTCTACCAACTGAGCTATTCCCGCAAATGGCGTCCCCTAGGGGACTCGAACCCCTGTTACCGCCGTGAAAGGGCGGTGTCCTAGGCCACTAGACGAAGGGGACACGCTACCCGGAACACATGGTGTGTGTTTCGGTGTCCAGACCCGCATCCGAAGACTTGGCTCTGGTTTCACTCAGCTCCGCCCGAAAGCAGTGCTGTTTAAAATTGGAGCGGGAAACGAGACTCGAACTCGCGACCCCGACCTTGGCAAGGTCGTGCTCTACCAACTGAGCTATTCCCGCATTGGCGTCCCCTAGGGGACTCGAACCCCTGTTACCGCCGTGAAAGGGCGGTGTCCTAGGCCACTAGACGAAGGGGACACACTACAACATTCACTCCCTGCTTCGTTTCGCTGTGTGCTTTACGCTGCAAGTGGCGCGCATTCTATGGATGGATTGAGAGGTCGTCAACCCCCTGATATAAATTTATTTAAATCAATGACTTCGACCTGCTTTACGAAGCCAATCGGGCTTTTCCGTCGCCCGGCGTTTGACGCCTATATTCCGGCGGTCGACAAGACGTTATAGTCCACCGCACAGTGATGGCAATCTGCACATCAAGGGCCAGCATTCATATAAGCAACAAACGGCCGATACAGATTGCACCTGCCGATCCAATTCGTCGAGCGGCGCTAGGCGCATAAATGCCCCAGCCACTACACTCGCATGTGAACCCTATAAAGAGGTCTTACCGGTGACACCACTCATGATCACCCTGCTAGTCATAGCCGGGATAGCAATTCTGATCGCCATTGGCTATATGAACCATGTGGTGGAAAACAGCAAACTGGAGAAGGCCCGCACCAAAGTCGAACTCAACGACCGCCTGCGTCGCTGCGGCGAACTGACCGAGACCTTTCCAGGTCAATTCATGACGCCTGCACTCAAGCTGCTGCTGACCCGCCTGGAACTCAATGTCTGCCAGCGTCTGTTGAATCTTGAGAAAACCAGTGCGACGACTAAAGCACGCATCACTGAACTGAGCGCACTGGTGGCCCAAGGCGAGTCGATCCCGATCAACAACCCGCCGGCACCGATTCTGACCGAAGCCAAAGCCAAAGACGTGCGTTTCCTGCTCGAAGCCCTCCACGGACAGATCACCCGTGCCGCCCATGACGGCTTCCTGCCGCCGAACGAAGCCAAGCACTGGGTTCGCGAAGTCCGCCACATTCTGGTGCTGCTGCACATTGAGTTTTTCAACAACCTCGGCCAACAAGCTTTGCAACAAAACCAACCTGGCCAGGCCCGCCTCGCCTTCGAGCGCGGCGTGCAATACCTGCGCAAACAACAGGATCCGCAGATCTATTCCGAACAGTTGCAATACCTGGAAAAACTCCTCGCCCGCGCCAATGCCCAAGTCATGGACAAGATTGCGCCAGTTGAAGGAGAAGAGAACCAACTGACCGCTGGCCTCAAAGATGCCGAAACCGATGCGGACTGGAAGAAGAAAGTGATCTACGACTGATCGCTGACGTTGAAAGCTAAGCCACCGAGAGGTGGCTTTTTTGTGGTCATGCGGTTGGGGCCCAGCCTCACAGAAGTTACATCCCTCTTCGCGAGCAAGCCCACAGTTTGAAGCGAGTACACCTGCCAGGTCGTCAAGTCATCAAAGCCGAAAATGCCCGACCATCCCGCGCAACTCGCCCCCCAACTGCGCCAGTTCAACACTCGAGGCTGCATTCCCACGCATTGCAATCGACGACTGATCGGCACTCGCGCGAATACTCGTCACACTGCGATTGATCTCCTCCGCCACTGAACTCTGCTCCTCGGCCGCCGCCGCAATCTGCTGATTCATCTGCTGAATCAGCGAAACCGCCGCCGCAATACTCCCCAACGCACTCTCCGTCTGCAAGGCATCACTGACGGCCAGCTTCACCAGTTCACCACTGCTCTGAATCTGCTGCACCGAAGAATGCGCCGCCGAGCGCAAAGCACTGACCAAGCGCTCGATCTCCTCAGTCGATTGCTGCGTACGCCGGGCCAAAGCACGAACCTCATCGGCCACCACTGCAAAGCCCCTGCCCTGCTCACCGGCCCGCGCCGCTTCGATTGCCGCATTCAATGCCAAAAGATTGGTCTGCTCGGCCACGCTTTTGATCACCTCCAGCACCGTACCGATATTCTGGATTTCAGCGCTGAGGCTTTCGATACTGGAACTGGCCGAAGTCGCCGAATCAGCCAGTTGCTCGATCCGCGCCATGCTCTGGCGCACGACCTGCTGACCACTTTCGACCTTGTCATCCGCCGTCTGCGCCGCCAACGCCGCCTCTTCCGCGTTGCGCGCAACATCGTGAACAGTAGCGGTCATCTGATTCATGGCCGTGGCCACCTGCTCGGTTTCTTCCTTCTGACTGCTGACCTCAAGGTTGGTCTGTTCGGTCACGGCCGACAGCGATTGTGCCGAACTGGCCAACTGCTCAATACCGGCCTGCAACCCGCTGACAATCGTGCTCAAGCCCGCCCCCATCTGCTGCATCGCCAACATCAGTTGGCCAATTTCATCACGACGGGTGACCTCGACCGTTGCACTCAGATCTCCGGCAGCAATCTGCTGCGCGACTTGAATCACGCTGCGCAACGGCGCGACGATCAAACGGGTAATCACCCACGCAGCGATCAAACCGACAAGCAGTGCCAGCGCCGATGAGCCAATGATCAGCAGCGCGTTCTTCTTAAGTTCAGCCTGCATCGCGCTGTCTTGCGCGACATAAGCCTGATTCACCCGCTCTACCACCTGCGCAGCACGCTCGTGCAATTGTTCATAAACAGTCTTTTCCTGAGCCAGCAGCCCGGTGTACTCAGCCAGTTTTTCGTTGAAACCTGCGATGTGCCCCAAGACTTCATTGAGCACCGTCAGATAGCCTTCGTCCTTGACCGTGGACTTCAACTCATCAGCCTGCGCCTGGGCTTGGGCAGCCTGTTCGATTTTGCCTTTGTCGGCATTGTCGGCATCACCTTTGCGGCTTTGATCCAGTCGAACCCGTGCCTCATTCATCGCTTGCAGCATCAGCTTCGACACCTGACTGACCTGACTGGCCTGCTCAATGAATTGCGCGCCATCCTTGCCCTCGGAATCCTTCAAGGTATACGCACCGTCGTCCGCCAGCCCGGCCTGCAACAAGTCGAGATTGTTGGCCACACTGGAAACCGACCAACTGGCCATTTCCAGCGCCAGATCCTTGGCCTGGGTCAGCGAAACGAACTCATCGAATGCCTTTCGATAGGCCGCCAGCGACTGCTCGACATCCGTCATCACTGGCACGTTGACCGGTGATTGCGCCTTGAGCTCATTGGCCCGGGCAATAAGCCCGTCCACGCCCTCACGCACGGCATCGGCGGTTTTAGGATCACCGCGCAAGGCGTATTCCTGCTCGAGCAAGCGAACGTTGAGCAGGCCGCTATTGAGCGAGGACATCTGTTTGAGCCCGTCGAAACGCTGGCTGATGGTTTGCAGAGACCAGACACCAATGGCTGCCACCAGCGCGGTCAGCAGCAAGACCAACGCAAACCCGATACCCAGTTTTTTTGCCATACCAAGGTTGGCAAAACGTGCTTGCACGGCCGAAATCATTGCGCGTAGTCCCCTGCCAAAGTCTGTTGATGAAGAGTCGCAATGGCCATGAACCAGCACAAGTCTCTGGCGTCGGAATAATGGCAAAAAGCTACGCCCGCGTCGTTTTCAGAACACTTGAGGTCGATCCGAACCGGTATTGCGAAAAAACTGGCGGGCGCGCGGATCACAGGCGTAAAGAACGCCTTGCGCTACCAACCGCTCACAAGCCTCGACGACACATGACTGACTGAGCAGATTACCCCGGGCGATTTGCCGAACAGAGGGCAAGCGGGTAGCCGGCGGTACCCCGCTTTGCAGGATCCAGTCAGTCAGTCCGTCAACAATCTGCTGTACGACCGGCACCATTGCCTGTCGATCAATTCTCAATTCCATGAGCAAGCAAACTCCTGTCCGTTTTGCTGGCGGCAGTAAATCACAGCCACGCCGCACAGGCTGTGCGACAACGCCGCCAAAAGCGACCGTTCTAATCATTTGATACACATTGTTTATCGGTTTAACGGAACTGACGGCGGTCCATAAAAAGAAAACCCGCACGAAGGCGGGTTCTTTCAAGCGGCGCTTTTTCAGAACGCGGTGACACCACCGTCCACGGCCAAAGAATGTCCCGTGGTGAACGCGGCACCATCGCTGCACAGATACAGCACGGCACTGGCGATCTCTTCGACCTTGCCGATGCGGCCTACCGGATGCATGGCGTTGGCAAACTCGCCCTTCTTCGGATCAGCCTCGTAGGCACGGCGAAACATATCGGTATCGATCACGGCCGGGCATACCGCGTTGACGCGGATTTTCTTCTTCGCATATTCGATGGCTGCCGATTTGGTCAGACCGATCACCGCGTGTTTCGATGCTGCATAGATGCTCATCTTCGGCGCAGCACCCAGCCCGGCCACCGAGGCAGTGTTGACGATTGCTCCGCCGCCCTGCGCCAGCAACAGCGGCAACTGGTATTTCATGCACAGCCAGACGCCTTTGACGTTGACGCCCATGATCGCGTCAAACTCATCCATCGAGCCTTCGGCCAGCTTGCCTTTCTCGATTTCGATCCCGGCATTGTTGAAGGCGTAGTCGAGGCGGCCGTAAACATTGATCACCTCTTCCATCAGGTTTTTTACGTCGTTTTCGTCGGTGACATTGCAACGCACAAAAGTGGCGTCACCGCCCGCTGTACGAATCAGCGCCACCGTGCCCTCGCCCCCTGCCGCATCCAGATCGGCCACCACCACTTTCAGGCCTTCGGCGGCGAAGGCCTGTGCGGTCGCACGGCCAATGCCGTTGGCCGCACCAGTGACTACGGCAACCTGACCGGAAAACGTCATGCTCATTGTTATGTCCTCGAACGGGTAAATGCAGGGGATGGGTTCAAGTGCAGCATAGCCACAGGGTTCTACCAGACGTCAGCACTATCAAAAGCCTGTTTAGGCGCCCATGCGCCCCAGTGATAGAACCCCGTAGATCACTATCACTGCACTGGATCGATGTGCATTCGCCGCATCAGCCAACCTTGCGACATCGCCGGTGAAGGTCTATCAACAAGGCTTAATTCAATTCGAGAACCTGCCATGACTTCCCAGACCAATCGCCAGTTCCTGCTCGCCAAACGCCCGGTGGGCGCTGCCACCCGCGAGACCTTCACTTATCAGGAAGTGCCGGTCGGTGAACCGGCTGCGGGACAGATTCTGGTCAAGAACCAATACCTGTCCCTCGACCCGGCCATGCGTGGCTGGATGAACGAGGGCAAGTCCTACATCCCACCGGTCGGCATCGGTGAAGTCATGCGTGCGCTCGGCGTAGGAAAAGTGCTCGCGTCGAACAACCCGGGCTTTGCCGTCGGGGACTACGTCAACGGAGCCATCGGCGTGCAGGATTATTTCCTCGGCGAGCCAAGAGGTTTCTACAAAGTCGATCCGAAACTGGCGCCGCTACCGGTTTATCTGTCGGCACTGGGCATGACCGGGATGACCGCCTACTTCGCGCTGCTTGAGGTGGGCGTGCCTAAGGCTGGCGACACGGTGGTGTTGTCCGGGGCTGCGGGCGCAGTGGGCAGCATTGCCGGACAGATCGCCAAGATCAAAGGTTGCCGTGTGGTGGGCATTGTCGGTGGCGCCGACAAGTGCAAATTCCTCATCGATGAACTGGGCTTCGACGGCGCTATCGACTACAAAAACGAAGACGTGGTGGCAGGGCTTAAACGCGAATGTCCGAAAGGTGTGGACGTTTATTTCGATAACGTCGGTGGCGACATCCTTGACGCTGTGCTGAGCCGCCTGGCGCCGAAAGCGCGAGTGGTGATCTGCGGCGCCATCAGTCAGTACAACAACAAGGAAGCGGTCAAAGGCCCGGCCAACTATCTGTCGCTGTTGGTCAATCGTGCGCGCATGGAAGGGTTTGTGGTGATGGACTATGCCGCGCAATACGCCAGTGCGGCACAGGAAATGGCCGGCTGGATGGCCAAGGGGCAGCTCAAAAGCAAGGAAGACATCGTCGAAGGCCTGGAGACCTTCCCCGAGACGCTGATGAAATTGTTCAGCGGTGAGAATTTCGGCAAGTTGGTGCTGAAGGTTTAAGCCACCAGAAACCAATGTGGGAGCGGGCTTGCTCGCGAAGGCGGTGTGTCAGTCAACATCTGTGTCGACTGATACGCCTACTTCGCGAGCAAGCCCGCTCCCACATTTTGGATCTTCAGCGTTTGATCAGGCGATTTCGGCCACGACAGCGGCCAGCGCCCTGGCCGGATCTGCCGCCTGGCTGATCGGACGGCCGATCACCAGATAATCGGAGCCGGCATCCAGCGCCTGACGCGGGGTCAGAATACGGCGCTGATCGTCCTGCGCGCTACCCGCCGGGCGAATTCCGGGGGTCACCAGTTGCAGCGACGGATGCGCGGTTTTCAGTGCGGTGGCTTCCAGCGCCGAGCACACCAGACCGTCCAGCCCGGCCTTCTCGGCCAGTGCCGCCAGACGCAGCACCTGCTCCTGCGGCTCGATATCCAGACCGATACCGGCCAGATCTTCGCGTTCCATGCTGGTCAGCACGGTCACGCCGATCAGCAACGGTTGCGGGCCGCTGCGCTTGTCCAGTTCTTCACGGCAGGCGGCCATCATGCGCAGGCCACCGGAGCAATGCACGTTGACCATCCACACACCCATCTCGGCGGCGGCTTTCACGGCCATCGCGGTGGTGTTGGGAATGTCGTGGAATTTCAGATCGAGGAAGACTTCAAAACCCTTGTCACGCAGGGTGCCAACGATTTCGGCGGCGCAACTGGTGAACAGTTCCTTGCCCACTTTGACCCGGCACTGCTTCGGGTCCAACTGGTCGGCCAGCTTCAGTGCGGCGTCACGGGTGGGAAAATCCAGGGCGACGATGATAGGAGTCTGGCAGGCGGACATGGATGGGCTCTCAGGCAAGTCGAAATCGGCGCGCATTGTAGCGGAACCGGCGGCGGCGCGGCACCCGATGATCGGTAATTCGTCGCGCCAAACGTGATCAGCATAGCGTTCGACGCTATTGTGTCGACTCCGATACACAACCGACATGTCGCCAACAAGCGCCCGCGCTAGCCTCGCCAGCCGAAACACGTCCTTACATCAGCACTTCCCGCTTCGCGGCCGGACACCTATGCTGAAACCACAACCTCGCAGCCCATCTTTGTGGTTGGCGGCCTACTGGCAGATGAACAGCCCCATGCACAACACCCAAACCACCGGAACGGATGAGCCCAAAGACGACAAGCGCTGGAGCATTCGCGCCCTGATCGTCGACGATGACGTGCCGATCCGCGAGCTGATGATCGATTACCTTGCCCGTTTCAATATCCACGCCAGTGGCGTCACTGACGGCGCGGCGATGCGCCAGGCGATGCAAGCCGAACATTTTGATGTGGTGGTGCTGGACCTGATGCTGCCCGGCGAAGACGGTTTGTCGCTGTGCCGTTGGCTGCGCGCCGAATCGGACATCCCGATCCTGATGTTAACCGCCCGCTGCGAACCCACCGATCGCATCATCGGCCTGGAACTGGGTGCCGATGACTACATGGCCAAACCGTTCGAGCCGCGTGAACTGGTCGCCCGGATTCAGACGATTCTGCGCCGCGTGCGCGACGATCGTACCGAGCAGCGCGCCAATATTCGTTTCGACAACTGGCGCCTGAACAGCGTTCTGCGCCAACTGATCGCCGACAATGGCCTGGTGGTGCCGCTGTCCAACGCTGAATTCCGCCTGCTCTGGGTCTTCATCGAGCGCCCGCGCCGGGTACTCAGCCGCGAACAATTGCTTGATGCCGCCCGAGGCCGTTCGATTGAAGCGTTCGACCGCAGCATCGACTTGCTGGTCTCGCGTCTGCGACAGAAACTCGGCGACGATCCGAAAGCACCGCAGTTGATCAAAACCGTGCGCGGTGAGGGTTACCTGTTCGACGCACGAGACATCGGCTGATGCGGGCGCGCTTCGACACCCTGTTCGGCCGCCTGTTTGGCGTGTTGTTCGTGGCGATCGTCCTGGCGCACCTGCTGGCGTTCACCTGGTTTCACCTCTACGGTCCGCCGCCACCTCCGCCGCCCCCGGCGTTTTCCCCAAATGCCGAGGGGCAACGGCCTCACCAGGATCCGCGCTATCCGCCACGGCCAGCGCGACCCTGGTTCGGCGGCCCCGTGGTGCCACTGACCTTTCAGTTCATTACCTTGATGATCGCCGCTTGGTATGGCGCCAAGCTGCTCAGTCGCCCGATCCAGCGCTTGAGTGACGCCGCCGAGCGCCTCAGTGAAGACCTCGACAGCCCACCGCTGGACGAATCCGGCCCGCGGGAAGCCCGGCAAGCAGCGCATACCTTCAACCTGATGCAACAACGGATACGCGAACAAATTCAGCAACGCGCGCGAATGCTCGGCGCCGTCTCCCACGACCTGCGCACACCGCTGTCGCGATTGAAACTGCGCCTGGAAAACATCAGCGACGACAAATTGCAAAGCCAGATGCGCCAGGATCTGAACGACATGATCGGCATGCTCGATGCCACCCTTACCTATTTGCACGAACAGCGCACCAGCGAAGCCTTGCAATTAATGGACGTGCAGGCGCTGGTCGAATCTCTGTGCGAAAACGCCCAGGATCAAGGCTCGGATGTGCAGGTCAGCGGCCATTGCGCACCACTTGCGGTACAGCCGATGGCGCTGCGCTCATGCATCAATAACCTGATGGACAACGCCCTGCGCTATGCCGGGCAGGCATGCATCGAACTGCTGGATCGGCGCGGCCAACTGCTGATCCGCGTGATCGACCATGGGCCGGGAATTGCCGAGGACAAGCGCGAGGCAGTGTTTGAACCGTTTTATCGCCTGGAAGGCTCGCGCAACCGCAACTCCGGCGGCGTCGGCCTGGGCATGACCATTGCCCGGGAAGCCGCGCAGCGTTTGGGTGGAGATCTAAACCTGGAACAAACCCCCGGTGGCGGCCTCACGGCAGTCATCCGCCTGCCTCGACCCTGAGAACTCCACCCTCGTGTGTACTCACCTGCCCCTTGAGGCTGCCTGCGCCGGTACACCCACCGGTTTTCCAGTTCAGGAGTGAGCCCGATGATCGGTAGCGTCAGCAGCTACACGAGCTATACCAGCACCCGCAGCGCCTCCACGCAAAACGCCCGAGGCCAGCAACTGCAAAAGCAACTGTTCGCCAAATTCGACAGCAACAGCGATGGCGCGGTGGATCAGGACGAGCTGAAACGTGCGGTGCCCACAGTCCGGACTGGGGACTCCTGCCAGAGACAGGTCAGTCCTCAGGCCCGCGCATACCGTCCCATTCCAAAAAACTAACGGCGGTCTTCAACCCGAGCCTGACTCTTGCTCCAGTCCGTCAGCAAACTATAAGCAACAGCCAACAGCGTAGGTCCGATAAACAACCCGATAAACCCAAACGCAATCAACCCGCCAAAGACACCCAGCAATACAATTACCAGCGGCAGATTCCCCCCGCGACTGATCAGGTACGGCTTGAGCACGTTGTCCACGCCACTGATGACGAACGTCCCCCAGATCCCGAGAAACACCGCCATCCCATACTCACCCTTCCAGGCCAGCCAAGCCGTGGCCGGCACCCATACCAGCGGTGGTCCCATCGGAATCAGGCTGAGCAGGAACGTCACAACCCCCAATACCAACGCCCCCGGTACGCCGGCAATCAGGAAGCCGATCAACGCCAGAATCGCCTGCGCCGCCGCCGTACCGATCACGCCGTTGACCACCCGCTGAACCGTGCCAGCGACCAATTCGATGTAGTACCCGGCGCGTTCGCCAATCAAGCGTTCCAGCAAGCGATGAGCAAACGCCGCCAGCCTCGGCCCGTCGCGATAGAAAAAGAAGACAAAGACAATGCTCAACGTCAGTTCGAGAATCCCGCCGCCGATCTGCGCACTGCGCGCCAGCAACCAGTTACCGACCTGCCCCAGATAAGGTTTGATCGACACCATCAACGCGGCGCCCTGCTCATCAATGCTGTTCCAGAGCCCGACCAGCCGCTCACCCACAAACGGCAAACCTCCCAGCCACGTCGGCGCCTGCGGCAAACCATCGACTTGCACATCCTTGATGAATGCCGTGGCATCGCGCACGTGATCCGCCAGGTTGAACCCCAGCCAGACCAGCGGCGCCGCCACCAGCAACATCCAGCCCAACGTCAGAATGGCGGCGGCCAGCGATTCGCGGCCATTGAGCCAGCGGGTCAGAAGACGCATCAGCGGCCAACTGGCAAACGCCAGCACTGCGCCCCAGAACAACGCCGACCAGAACGGCGCCATCACCCACAGGCTGGCACCAAACAGCACCAGCAGAAGGATTTGCACCAACAGCCGATCGTTATTGAGCATGTAAGGTCTCGAAAAAGTCAGTCAGACAAAAAAAAGGCGAACACACAGCGTGCCCGCCCGATACACCTTATCGCAACAGATTAATGTGCAAGCCAGGGCCTTCGACACTGCCGGCTTCCAGCCGCCTCGCGCGCACGCCCTGCTCGATCAGTGCTTGTCGCCAAGCCTCGGCCTTGGGGCCCGACACTGTCACCCGTTGCGTAATATCCAGGTTCAAGCCACGGGAAATCAGCCGCAGCCAGGTGTCGTCCGGATCGCCAACCAACTTTGGAAAGTCCAGTTCACCGGTGCTTTTGAGCTGCCGCAACAAGGTCGCAGACGTCGGCAACAACTCGCCCAGCGGCGCTTCGGCAACGAACTGTTCAACATGTAGATAAGCCCTGCGATTGCCGCGCGTAATGCTGTAGAGCGCTATCAGCGTGTTATCCCTTGGAGCCGCCAGCCTTAGCAACAGATAGGCCTGCTGCTCATCGGAACCAAACAGTTTCGAATTACCAAAGACCTCATTGGCCCACAGGCTGCTTTCGCCACAATCACGGGACTCGCACCAATACAGCAACTCGGCGCCCTGTTTTTTTTGCAACGCTTCACGGGCGGCAGTGAACGCTTCGTTGGCGGAGTGTTCCGGTGGCAGTTCGTAGGTCACTGACGTGGTTTGGCCTCTGGCACTGACCTGCCCTTCGAAGCGCAGCTTGCCGCTGATTTTGCGGATCGATCCGAGCGGATAGACACGCTCCAGTTCGGTCGGGGCACGATAGTCGACGATTTGTGCATCGGCCAGACGCGGCACGATCGGTAGATCCTGACTGCCCGGTACATCGTCGGCGATTGAAAAGGAACTGAAACAGCACAGTGCCAAGAGACTGAGTGAACGCATGGATAGGTTCATCGGACAGACATGGCCTGGGTGCCGCTTTGGCCATTCGGGGTCGTAGCGGTGTAAAGATCCATCATGGTTATCTCCCATTTCAACCCGCCCAGCCTCGACAGTTGCCCGCAGCAAGTCAAGGAATGGCGAAGAACCGATTGAAACAGTCTGCGACAAGATCGGCACCGGCCTCATCGTTGAGGTGCAAATGGTGTCCGCCGGGCAGCTGTTCCCGGTTAAAGGGTAGACGCTCCAGCAGTTCTGGGTGTTTGGCCAGCATGCCGTCGGCCGCGACGACCAATTGCGCAGGACAGTCGATGCGCTGGACGAAAGCCATCGCCTGTTCCAGGGTCAGGCGCAGCGGCGACGGCAGCGTCAGGCGATTATCGGTGCGCCAGGTGTAACCGCCGGGCACGGGCATCAATCCCCGTTGCGCCAACAGTTCCGCCGCCTCACGACTGACCGCCACCAGTCCTTTCATCCGCGCTTCGATGGCTCGGTCGAGGCTGTTGTAGACCGGTTTGCGCTTCTCGCGCAGTTCCAGTTGCGCTTGCAGGGCCATGCCCATGCGTTCGGCAGCGTTTTCGCCTTTGTCTGTAGGAGGAACCACGCCGTCGATCAACGCCAGATGCGAGATACGCTGCGGCAACGAACCGGCCAGCACCAGCGACACGATGGCGCCCATCGAATGCCCGAGCAGGCCGAAACGTTTCCAGCCCATCTGCTCGGCAACCTGCAGCACGTCATGGGCGTAGTCCCACAACGCGTAACCGGCGCCACTCGGTCGATGCCCGGAGTGCCCATGCCCGGCCATGTCCAGGGCCATGATGCGCAAGCCTTTGAGCTTCGGCGCCAGGCGGGCAAAGCTGTTGGCATTGTCGAGCCAGCCATGCAGGGCGATGACCGGCAAACCGTCCTCGGGACCGAACAAGTGCGCAGCCAACTCGATATGCGGCAGGTTCAGGCGTACTTCTTCGAAGGTCGGGCTCATGCGCAATCCTTGTCCTGAGGGTTTTCCCAGCGAGTGAACAGGCTCTTGAGCAACCGCGCCGTGTCTTGCGGGCGTTCAAGCGGAAACATATGGCCACCGGGCATGCTCAGCGCCTCGCCCTGGGCAAGACGCGAAACGAAACGGGTGTGATGACGCATCACCACCCGACTCTTGTGCCCTCGTACCACCGCCAGCGGCACTTGCAACTGTCGGGTAAGGCCGGGACTGGTGTGCGGCACCCCGCGATAGATGCTGATCTCGGTGGCCGGGTCGAAGCGCAACCGCAGCTTGTCGCCCACCTGATGCAAACCGTGTTGCAGATAGGCATCGAAACATTCGGGATCGAAACTGCGAAACAATGTCTTGCCGGCAAAGTAGCTGCGTGCGCTGTCGAGATCGGCAAACTCTTCGCGCCGGCCCAGGGTGCGTCCAGCCGGAGTCAGTCTGTCGATGAAGCCGAAGCGCTTGGCCGCACGGATCACCCATTGATCGGTACGGGTCAGCACAGGGGAATCGAGCATGACCACGCCGCGATACAACTCAGGGCAACGCAGCGCCGCATGCAGGTGCAGCACGCCGCCAAACGAGTGGCCGACGCCCCACACCGGTTGATCCTGCTGCTGCAAATGGTGAATCAACTCATCGACAAGGTTGTACCAGTTATCGTCCGCGGGAAATCGCGGGTCATGGGCATGCTGCTCCAGATGCGCGACCCGGTACTCGGGCGCCAGCGCCGCGAACAACTTGCCATAGGTACCCGAAGGAAATCCGTTGGCGTGGGCGAAAAAGATCGGTTGCGACATGCGGGTAGATCCATGAGCGGGAAACGTGGCGTTGATTGTCCGCAAGAGTGCGCCTCACAGCAATGACCGTAACGGCCAGGAATGATGACAGTCGCGCCATGGCTATATCCGACGCACCGCCGTGTGGGTGTTTTTGTCAACTGTCAGTTCTGTCAGTTGACCCACGCCGTGTTCAGGCTGATAAGAGGATTACCCTCATCAAAGCTGCCGGCGCCCATGACTCACGCGAATACACCCGCCATCCAGGCCTTCGACGCTCGAGGCCTGGTATTACGCAGCGTGAATTACCATCGTCGCGATGAGACTTTGGCACCCGAGAGTTACATCACTCACCAGACGCATGATGCAGCGGGGCGCACGGTATTGAGTCGCGATCCCAGACTGTTCCGCGAGCACACACCTGAAAAACCCGGCCCGGCGAATCAGAGCAATGTGTTCAGCCTGTCAGGCGCCATGCTGTCGAGTGAAAACAGCGATGCAGGCTGGCGCCTGAGCTTGCTCGCAGAGGACGGCGCTCACATTGACGGATGGGATCAGAAACGCAACCACAGCCGTATCGTCCATGATGCTCTGCGACGACCGAGCGCCACTTTCGAGCAGTCTGGCGACGAGCCTGAACACTGTACGGAGCGCTTCACCTATTTCGATGATCCGGATGAAGTCCACCATAACCGCCGTGGCCGATTGATTCGGCATGACGACACCGCAGGCACCCTGCACTTCACTGAACTCAGTATGAGCGGGCAACCACTGCAACTTTGTCGCACCTTCAGTGCCGATCCCGCGTGGGCGGTGGACTGGCCGGAAGTGGAAGTCGATCGCGATTTTTTTCTGGAAACCCGATCGGCCGCGACCCACTTCAGCTACAACGCCCTTGGCGAGTCGGTTGGTCAGACAGATGCCTTGGGAAATCGGCAGATACAGCTTCAAGACGTGGCGGGCCATGTGAAAGAAACCCGTCTGACACTGGCCGCAAACGACGACAGCCAGACGCTGGTCAGCGATATCCACTACAACGCCTTTGGGCTTATTGAGCAGCAACGCGCGGGAAATGACGTGATCTCCCAAGCGACATTCAGCCTCGACGATGGCCGCCTGCAACGTCTGAGGAGCCAGACCAGTCATGGCTCGATCCTCCAGGATCTGTCCTACGCGTACGACGCAGTCGGCAATATCACTCGCATCAGCGATAGCGCAGAGGCGGCTGTCTATCACCGTAACCAGCGAACAGACGCGATCTGCCGCTACCGTTACGACAGCCTCTCGCGCTTGATCGAGGCCAGTGGCCGGCAGATCCGCAACGCTGCGGGCGGGCCACAGCTGCCGGCATTTGCCTCTCCTGCCGACCCGGGTCAGTTGGAAAACTACACGCGCACTTACACCTATGATCCGTCCGGCAATCTGCTGTTGATGGAGCACCGCGCCGCCAGTGGAAACCGCACCGAGCGCACGGTTGTGGCCAGCGCCAGCAATCGCAGCCTGCCGGAAAGCCCCGACGGCCATCTGCCCGATGAGCAGGCGATTGCCGCCGCTTACGACGCCAATGGCAACCGCGTGTTTCTCCAAGACGAAGGGCAAACGCTGCAATGGGATCGACGCAATGAATTGCAACAGGTTGATCAGGTGGTTCGAGAGGGTGAACCGAATGATTGCGAGTTCTACATCTATGACGGCAGCGGTCAACGCCTGCGAAAAATCCGTCAGGCCTGTACCGCATCGGTGCAACGACTCAGTGAAACGCGCTACTTGCCCGGTCTGGAAATTCGCACCGATCCGAATCAGACCGTACACGTCATCACCGTCAAGGCCGGTCGCGCGACAATCCAGATGTTGCACTTTGAAAAACCGCCACCACACGGCATACCCCAGCATCAGCAGCGCTACAGCTTCACCGATCAATTGAACTCCAGCACCATTGAACTGGACGCCCAGGCACAGATGATCTCCCGGGAAAGCTATTACCCGTTTGGCGGTACCTGTTGGTGGGCGGGCCGAAGCCTGGTCGAAGCGAGCTACAAGACCCTGCGCTACTCGGGCAAGGAACGGGATGCCAGTGGCCTGTATTACTACGGTTTTCGTTACTACACGCCATGGCTTCAGCGCTGGCTCAATGCGGACCCGCTGGGGGTGCAGGACGGACTGAATCTGTTTGCCATGGTGCACGGCAACCCTGTCGGGAACGTGGACTTCCAGGGACTGGTCACACTGAAAGAAGGCGTGGGCGCCGCTCTGGCAACCTTTGGCCGGGACAGTGTGAGTGCACTGGCCGCAGGAGCGGTTAAATATTTTGCTGCAAGAGGGTTGGAGCAATGGGCAACCGGCGATCCGGACTCACCGCCAGACCCGGGTGTCAATCTGGGATTGACCCTAGCAGGCAGCATGGTGGGTGCGTTGGCCGGTGGTTCCATGGGGATAGGAGCAGGCAGTCGTATTGCCAGCAGCCGCAACTACAACCGCACCACACAGAAAGTCATGGCCGGTATCTTGGGGCTGGCGGGCGCTGCGGCGGGAGCCGCCGCTCCACTGTATGCGTACCTGTCTGAGCGGGAAACCTTGAACATGACAGCCATCAGCATACTTGCCAGTGTGCCCAAGAGCATGACAAGGGAAGCAGGCCAGCGCGCGTTCGCCAGCGTCGGCCCCAGTGTCACGATTGCGCCAAGCGGTACCACGACCGCTTGGCGCACCGCCTTCTATGGAGCCGTTCTTTTTGCTGACGGTGCGCTCGGGGCAAATCTGCCACCTGGCCTGGATATCACTGTCGCCGCTACCGTGGAAGGCCTGGATGGAGCGTCCACAACCACGATCAACTCATTGCGTGGAGGTGACTACAGCAGCCCGGAACGCAATCGGCTTTCTGTGCCGAATGCAGCGGAATGGCTATACGGCGTCGTAACACGTACCGCCGGCTCAACCTTGACCGCCTCACTGACATTGCTCGCCGAACCTCTAACGAACACAATCGAAAACGCCCACTTACAATCAGCAGTCGTCGAAAGCCTGGCCACCCCCACCGAGGCCCGCACATACCTGGGCCAGCATGTGCAGCGTGGCGCCTTCGAGCTGGCCAGGTACGACGATGGGGACTTCACTCTGGATCGTTTCACTCCAGCGAACCGGATTTGGAGAGATGCGACACCCGCCGGTTATCACTCGGAAACACCCGACGCGGGCGACCTGCCCATGAGTGTTATCAGACGACGTAGCGTATGACTCAACTCAAGGGTGGTGTCTGCCCCAACGGCACCACTGCCATGGTCAAGCGCGAGACACAACTGGCCTTGCCTTCATCGCTGGTCAGTCGAATATCCCAGACATGCGTGGTGCGACCGATATGAATCGGCTTGGCCACAGCCGTCACCCGGCCACTGCGCAAACCACGCAAATGGTTGGCGTTGATCTCAAGCCCCACGCAATAAAACTGGCTGGCATCGATACACAAATAACTGGCCATAGAACCGACAGTTTCAGCCAGCACCACCGAGGCGCCGCCGTGCAGCAGGCCGTAAGGCTGGTGGGTGCGATGGTCGATGACCATGCTCGCGGTCAGTGATTGTTCGTCGAACGCCTCGAAACGGATATCCAGCACTTCGCCGATGGTGTTTTTCTGGATTGCGTTCAACTGCTCGATGTCGGGAGTGGTGCGCCACAGGCTCATCACAGACTTCCTTTGTTGTTTTAGTGGTCGCTCAATCCTGCCACAGCACCGCCTCGCTGCGCTCGCTCCATTCTTCGAAGCGCGCGCCGTAGGTGTCTTCGATGACGTTGCGTTTGATTTTCAGGGTCGGCGTGAGAAACCCGTTCTCCACCGCCCAACTGTCCTTGACCACCACCAGTCGACGCAGGCGCTCGTGCTTGTCGAGCACCGCGTTGACCTCCTCCAGCAGTTTTTCCAGGCTCGAATGCAGACTCGCCCGCCCCTCTTCCTGATTGACAATGGAGAGCACGCACAAGCCCAGCGGCGCGCTCAAACCATCGCCCACCACGCAGACCTGTTCGATACGCGAATGCACCGCCAGCCGATTTTCGATCGGTGCCGGCGCCACATATTTGCCTTTACTGGTCTTGAAGATCTCCTTGAGTCGACCGGTCAGGCGCAGGCGCCCTTCGGCATCCTGCTCGCCCTTGTCACCGGTGCGCAGAAAACCGTCCTCGGTGATCGTTTCGGCGGTTTTCTGCGGCTCCTTGAAATAGCCGAGCATGTTCGCCTGACTGCGTACCTGCACTTCACCGGACTCATCGATACGCACTTCAACATCCGGGCACGGTTTACCGATCCAGCCCTGCTTGTATTGACCCGGCAGGCAGATGTGCGAATAGCCGCAGCTCTCGGTCATGCCGTAGACCTCCAGGACGTCGAGCCCGAGTTTCTGATACCACGCAAGCAAGGTTTGCGGCACTGGCGCGGCGCCCGACAGGGCGACGTGCAAGGCATCCAGCCCGAGGCCAGCAAGCACTTTGTGCCCGACCCGCTTGCCGATGAACGGCAGGCCGAGGAGCAAATCCAGGCGCTTTGCCGGAATCTTGCTGTAAACGCCCATCTGGAATTTGCTCCAGATTCGCGGCACACCAAACATTGCGGTCGGCCGCGCACGCTGCAAGTCAGTGATAAAAGTCTCGAGGCTTTCGGCAAAGAACACCGTCTGCCCGGTGTAGATCGACGCCAACTCTACAAACATCCGCTCGGCGACGTGGCACAGCGGCAGGTAGGAGAGCAATCGATCATGCTCGTTAAGCCCGAATAACTGCGTGCCATGGGTCGTCGCAAACCCGAGGTTGGCGAAACTGTGCATCACGCCTTTGGGCAGGCCAGTGGTGCCGGAGGTGTAGATGATGGTGGCCAGTTGCTCGGCGGCGGGACGCGGGTCGTCCTGGATCGGTGAACTGCGTTGCAGGTCGGCCCAGCTGAAATCGAAGTCGCCGGCCGGATGCAGCGGCAGGCTGATGGTCGGCAGGCCCAAAGGCATGCCTTTCGACATGCCGGGCCAATCATCCAGTTTGCCGATAAACGCCAACACACTTTCCGAGTGGTTGAGCACCTGAGCCACGGAGTCGGCGGTCAGGTTGGGATACAGCGGCACAGAGACGTGCCCGGCCATCCAGATGGCGAGGTCGGCGATGATCCAGTGCGCGCAGTTTTTCGAGATCAGCGCGATGTGGCTGCCCTGCGGCAACTCGCGCGCTCGCAGCCAATGCGCGGCGCAGCGGGCCTGATGGCCGACGTCGGCCCAGGTCAGCGTTTCGACCTGCCCGCCCCCGACTGGCTGTACGAGGAAGCGTTGGCGCGGGTGCCGCGCCTCGCGTTCGTAAAACACGTCCAGCGGCAAACGGAATGCGGCAGACATGCGACTCGCTCCTGTTTTTTAGGTCTGGAGCAAGCGTAGTCAACCAAGCAAGTGCTTGGTTGGAAAATTCAAACAAATAATTTCCACCGACACAGCGAAATGTGGGAGCGGTGTTTACAACGTTATGGATGCTTGAGGCTATTGAGCTTCATCGAGCCGATCAGCAACTCACTGTGTTCAAGCTCCGCAAGCCCGGCCGTGCTGACCCTCTCGGGCGGATACCCGGCGCCATGCTGCAGATAGCTGAGCAAATTGCCCACCAGCGGGTTATGGCTGACCAGCAGCACATTGCTCACCGAGACCAGTTGATCGGTGACCTTGTCCGGATCGACCTCTGGCGTCAGCCACTCGACCGTGCGAATCGGCGGCTCGAAACCCAGCGCCTCACGGACAATCTGCGCGGTCTGTTGCGCGCGCAGATAGGGGCTGGCGTAGATCGCGGTCAACGGCTGGCCCATCAGACGGGCCGCACTGCTCAAGGCTTCCTGGCGGCCATGCTCGGTCAGCTCCCGCTCGGCATCGGGGCACGCGCCATAAGGCACGGCTTCACCGTGACGCAATACCCAGAGTTTCATAGCTTGGGTTCCTCATCTCGGGCCGGATGCGGTGCTGGCGGCACGGCATGCGGCGCTTCGCCTTCGGGGGTACGCGGCGCAGGCCAGTCGGCGAACGGCCATGGTTTCTGGTCGCTGTGAAAGCTGCCGAAACGGCCGATCTGTGCCAGAAACTGGCTCAGGCTGTCGCCGAAATTCATCAGGCCGGCGCTCGGAGCGCCATAGATCAAACGATAGATCAGTTGCACCAGCACCACTGCGCCAAGGATGAACTGCGCCACTTGCCAGACCAGCACGTAAATGAGCATCCACAACACCCGCAGGAGGATGGACTCGTACTTGGTGTCGATTTTTGGATCGTTCATAGGTCGTTCCCTGCTGATTCAGTTGAAACCACTGGTGGAAATAAAGTCGACGTCGGTTTTCGGCTCGGCCCGCATCAACAACGCGATGACCTGGTCCAGCGTGCGCCCTTCGAACAGAATGGCGTGCAGCCCGGCGACCAGCGGCATGTAGACACCCACCTCCTGGGATTTGGCCTTGAGTACTTTCAAGGTATTCACCCCTTCGGCGACTTCACCAAGGCGCGACACCGCTTCGTCGAGGCTCAGCCCCTGACCGAGGGCGAAACCGACCTGATAGTTGCGGCTCTTGGGCGACGAACACGTCACGATCAAGTCACCGACGCCGGCAAGCCCCAGGAAGGTCATGGGGTTGGCACCCTGATTCACCGCAAACCGGGTCATCTCGGCCAGGGCCCGGGTGATCAGCATGCTCTTGGTGTTCTCGCCCATCTCCAGAGCCACCGCCATGCCGGCGATGATCGCGTAAACGTTTTTCAACGCACCGCCCAACTCGACACCGAAACGATCGGCGCTGGCGTAGACGCGGAAGGTGCGGCCATGCAGCGCGGCTTGCACTTGTTTGCACAGGTCTTCGTCTTCACTGGCAACCACGGTGGCGGTCAGTGCGTGCTCGGCGATTTCCCGCGCCAGATTCGGCCCGGACAACACGCCGATGCGCGCTTGCGGAGCGATCTCTTCGAGGATCTGGCTCATCAGCTTGAAGGTGTGGGCTTCGATACCCTTGGTCAGGCTGACCAGCATTTTGCCGCTCAGCCGTTCGGCGTGGGCGGCCAGCACCGTGCGCAACGCGCTGGACGGCAGGGCGACAAAGCACAGGTCACAGGCATCGAGGGTGGCTTGCAGGTCGGTGACGGCGGTCACGCCCGGCACAATCTTGATGCCTTTGAGGTAACGCGGGTTTTCGCGATTGACCCGGATGGCCTCGGCCTGCTCGGGGTCACGCATCCACTGCAAGACTTGATGGCCGTTCTCGGCCAGAAGATTGGCCACGGCGGTACCAAAACTTCCGCCTCCCAGGACCGCAATCGGGCGCTGTTCAGTCATATGCAATCCGTTAATCCATACCAGTGGCGATGTCGGCATTATACGGGGCGACCCCGTCGCGGCCAGCCCCCGCGTCAATTACCGATACTTGTAGGAAGAAGACCAACAAAACCTAGGAAAATGCCTATAACGTGACTGGAAAAGTCGCTGCCCTCGGTTAACATGCCCGCCAATTCTTCGCTCTATAGGCTGTGTCGTGCTCTTTGCTTCTCCCTCATCGCGCTCGTCCCTGTTGCTCGCGCTGCTGTTCAGCCCGGTCGTGCAGGCCGATGACCTGTTCATGGACAGCGAGTCGCTACCGCAGGTGCTGACGGCCACACGCCTTAAACAGACACCGGCGCAAGTGCCGGGAAGCATGACCGTCCTCGACAGCGAATTGATCAACGCCAGCGGCGCCCGCGACATCAGTGAACTGCTGCGCCTGGTGCCCGGGATGATGGTCGGCAACGTCAGCGGCAATCAGGCTGTGGTCAATTACCACGGCACCAACGCCAGCGAAGCGCGGCGCATGCAGGTGCTGATCGACGGCCGCTCGGTTTACCGCGCGGGTCTGGCCACGGTGGACTGGAGCGATATTCCGGTGGCCGTGGAAGACATTGAGCGCATCGAAGTCTTCCGAGGCCCGAACACTGTCAGCTACGGCGCCAATGCACTGATGGCGGTGGTCAACATCATCACGCGCCACCCGGCGAACAGCCACGGCACACGGCTGAAGATCACTCGAGGCCAGCGCGGCATCAACGATTTCCATGCCAGCCAGGGCACGGGCTGGAATGGCGGCGACCTGCGTCTGTCGCTGTCAGGTCAAGAAGACGACGGTTTCGACAGCGATCGCACAGGCGCCGATTACCGCGACAGCCGCCGCTTGAACCGTTTCAGTCTCGCGGTCAGTCATACCCTGAGCGACAGCCAGAGCCTCGACTGGCAGGTCAACGCGAAGGACGGCACCAACCAGCGGCCCTATACCTACCGACCGGTGTTCTCGGGGATTACAGACGCGGGGAACAACTCCGACGTGGTGGCCAAGGACTACGCCGGGTCGGTGCGCTGGAATCTCGACATCAATCCCGAACATAGCCTTTATGTACAAGGATCGGCGCAGCACTGGGACCGTCAGCAAACCTGGCGAGCTTGCGACGCCGAAGTGTCGTTCAGCCCGGAACTGACGCAGCTGTGGCAACTCGACCCCAATTACACCGAGCGCCTGGCGCGCAACATCACCCGGTTCACCGGCCCCGGCGCCGAGCCCGGCAGCCCGCAGAAAATGGCGCTGGCCAATCAGGTGCTTGATCAATGGCGCAACGGCGCCAGCCAAACCCTGTGCGGCGATATCGACCAGAGTGCCCGGGAGTCGCGTTACGACCTCGAATTGCAGGACACCCTCAGCCTGTCCGACAGCCTGCGTCTGGTCAGCGGCATGAACTATCGTTACGACCGGGCCGATTCCGAGACCTACTTCAACGGCACGCTGGACGACACCACTTGGCGCGCCTTCGGCCAACTGGAATGGCGCGCGACCGAACACTGGCTGTTGCAGGGCGGTGCAATGTTCGAAGACACGCAGCTGATCGGCAGTTCGCTGACCCCGCGCTTCGCGATCAACTACCTGATCAACCCGCGCCATGGTCTGCGTGCGGTGTACTCGGAGGCGATCCGCTCGCCGGACATGTTCGAGAACAACGTCAACTGGAGCTATCAGGTGACCAACCTGCGGCCCACGGCGTACGGCCAGTCGTCAGCGCGTTATTTCGTCAAGACCCGTGGCCCCGGCGATCTCGATCAGGAACACATGCGCTCGCGTGAACTGGGCTACAACGGCAATTTCGCAGAGTGGGGACTGGCACTGGATGTGAAGCTGTTCTACGACGAAATCACCGGGATGATCAGCGAGCCGTTGCGCAACAACCAATACATCGCCAGCAATGCCAACAGCTCACGTTTTCGCGGCACCGAAACCCAACTCGACTGGCGCGTGAGCAGGGTCGACCGCTTGCGTTTCACTTACGCCTACGTCGACGCCCAAGCGAGCAATCCGCTGGATCAGCAATTCACCTCGCGCAACAGCGGTTCGGCCGGTTGGCTGCGCGACTGGGGCCAAGGCTGGAACAGCGCCCTCTTCTATTACGGCGACAACGCGCTCAACGGCTATCGCTTTGAACGGGTCGACACGCGGATCGCCAAACGCATCCCGCTGGGCAAAGCCCAACTGCAACTGGCCGGCGTGCTGCAACAGCGCCTCGATCACGCGCCAACGACGTTCGTGGACAACCAATACGACGAACGCCGGGTGATGTATTTCAGCGCCGAGTTGGAGTTCTAGGGTGCGCCTCGGCCTGTCACGCAAGGCGCCAACCCTTGGCCACTGCCTGGCCGGGCTGTGCCTGTTTCTGGCCGCGTGGCTGCACGGCATCGCAGTGCAAGCGGCCGATATTCTGCTCACAGGGGCTGAAGAAAGTCCCGGCGTGCAGGCTTTCGTTCAGGCCCTCAGCGAGTTGCGTCCGACCGACAGTGTGCGTTTCCAGCCGCTGGCCAGTCTCCCGGCACCGGGAAAATTACCTTCCAGACTGCGCCTGATTCTGCTCGATCTGCCAAGCCTCGACTGGCGCCTGCAAGACTCAAAGGGCCCGGCAACGCTGGTGCTGCGTATCAGCCGCGTGCAAGCACATCAGCGTTTCGGCTCGGCACAACCCTCGCAGTTGACTCTGCTGTGGAGCGATCCACCACTGGGCCGTCAATTGCAGTTGATCCGGCGGATGTTGCCGCAGGCGCGCAGGGTTGGCGTGTTGTTCCACCCGCACAGCGAATTTCTGCTCAAGGAACTGCGCCTGACCGCTCAATCGCTGAATCTGCAAATCGTCAGCCAACGCTGGGACAACACCCACGACAACCGACCCCTGCAAGCTGTACTGAAAAACAGCGACGTGCTGCTGGGCCTCGACGATCCTGATCTGTACAACCCGAGAACCGCGAAAAACCTGCTGCTCAGCAGTTACTCGCAGCAAATGGCGCTGGTGGGGCCCAACGTTGCGTTTGTCCGCGCCGGTAGCCTGGTCAGCAGCTACAGCGATCAGAGCGACTGGCTGGCGGTACTCGACCAACTGCTCGACCAGCCGCCGGGCAATTGGCCGCCAGCCCTCTATCCCAAACGTTTTAAAGTCTCAAGTAATGCGCAGGTGGCTCGTTCCCTTGGGATCGAACCGTTAAATGACGCGTCAGTCGCCAGAGCGTTGGCTGAAGGAGAAAGCCGCCCATGAGTTTCCGTCGCCGTTGGGACATCAACACCCGGACCCAGTTGATCAGCCTGGGCCCGGCGCTGTTGCTGACCTTGTTGTTGATCAGCTTTTTTACCTTCGTGCGCATTCAGGATTTGCGCCAGGAGCTGAACCACACCGGCCAATTGATCGCCAACCAACTGGCACCCGCCACCGAGTACGGGGTGATTTCCGGCAATAACGAAGTGCTGGAGAGCCTGCTCAAAGCCTCGCTGGCAACACCCAACGTGCGCTTTATCGAAGTGCAAGACAGTGCTAACCGGATTCTGGTCTACGTCGAGCAACCGGCGAATGTCCATAGCCGTGCGCATCAGGTCGAAGTTTTTCAAGCGCCGGTAAGGCTGCAACGGATCGCCCTGCACAATGATTTTTTCCAGGACACCAAAGTCAGCAATGGCGCGGCCAACGAGGATTATCTGGGGCGAGTGATCGTCGGTCTGTCCAACGATGCCTTCAGTCAGCGTCAGCAGGAAATCCTGCTCAAGGCCGCTATTCTGGCGCTGTTTGCCCTGCTCTTCACCTTCATCGTCGCGCGGCGTCTGGCCGGCAGCCTGTCGCAGCCGATTCGCGATATCGGCAATGCGGTCAAGGCGATTCAGCAAGGCGACTATAAAACGCCGCTACCGATTGTCGACGACACCGAACTGGGCGCCCTGTCGCAACACATCAACAACCTCGCTCAGGCGCTGGAACAGGCCAGTCGTGAACAGCATCAAGCCATGGCCCAACTGATCCAGACCCGTGAGGAAGCGGAAAAGGCCAACTGCGCCAAATCCGACTTCCTGGCGATGATGAGCCATGAACTGCGCACCCCCATGAACGGCGTGCTGGGCATGTTGCAATTGCTCGAAACCACCGACATGACCGAAGAACAGGTCGAGTACGCCGCGCTTGCCTCGGAGTCCACCGAACACCTGCTCAAGGTCATCAACGACATTCTCGACTTCTCGCGCATCGAGCGTTCGGAACTGGAACTGGAGCATATCCCGTTCAACCTCGCCGAACTCATCGCAGCCTGCGCCCAGTCGTTCCAGCACAGCGCGGTTCAGCGTGGCCTGGCGCTCAATCTGCGGATCCCTGAAGACATGCACGGTTTGCAGGTACAGGGCGATCCGACGCGGATCCGGCAGATTCTGGTCAACCTGGTCGGCAACGCCTTGAAATTCACTGAACAGGGTCGGGTCAGCATCGAGGCGCAGTGGCAGTCGCTGGATCACGAACTGCTGTGGTTCACCTGTTCGGTGCGCGACAGCGGCATCGGTATTTCGTCCGAGAGCCTGGAGTTGATGTTCAACGCTTTCCAGCAGGCCGACAGTTCTATTTCAAGGCGTTACGGTGGCACCGGCCTCGGTCTGCCGATTGCCCGCACTCTCGCCGAGCGCATGGGCGGGACATTGCGCGCGCAGAGCGAAGAAGGTCGCGGCTCGGTATTCACCCTGGAAATTCCGCTGGCTCTTTATAAGCAGGCGTTGCCGCAACTGGCAGCGCCACGCGCATTGAACAGCAGCGGTCACGGCGAGGGGCGTCATGTGTTGCTCGTGGAAGACAATCCGGTGAATCAGACCGTGATTGAAGCGATGCTGCGCAGTTTGGGCTTTACTGTCAGTGTTGCCACCGATGGCGCACAAGCGGTGCAAAATGCCGAAGCAAGCGATTTCGAAATGATTCTCATGGATTGCCGTTTGCCGATCATTGATGGCTACGAAGCGACCCGGCAGATTCGCCGCTTGCCCGGACGCAGCGCGGTGCCGATCATCGCATTGACCGCCAATGCCTTGCAGGGCGACCGCGAGGCCTGCCTGTCGGCGGGCATGAACGATTATCTGGCGAAGCCGTTCAAACGCAATGACCTACAGCAGATTCTGCAGCGCTGGGTGTCGTAGTGACGGCTTTTCGACCATCTGCGACTGGCGTGAAAAGCGAAAGTGCGGCAGTCTTAGGCACCCGAACGAGCCTCAAAAGGGGCTTGAATAAAAATTTCAGTGCACAAGTGTACATTCATGTCCTTGGTGCTGTGACTTTCACCACAACGCAATAGTCTATGAGTAGGCTGCCGGTTCGAGGCATGAACGCTTCGAACGGTCGGGAAGATTTGCCCCACCTGCCGCATGGGATTATTGAGGAGCTCGCATGACCAAACAAAACGCCTTTACTCGGGAAGATCTGCTGCGCTGCAGTCGCGGTGAGCTGTTCGGCCCAGGTAACGCGCAACTGCCCGCCCCGAACATGCTGATGGTGGATCGAATCACCCTGATCAGCGAAGAAGGCGGCAAGTACGGCAAAGGTGAATTGGTCGCCGAACTGGATATCAATCCTGACCTGTGGTTCTTCGCGTGCCACTTCGAAGGTGATCCGGTCATGCCGGGCTGCCTGGGTCTGGATGCCATGTGGCAACTGGTCGGTTTCTTCCTGGGCTGGCAAGGCCTGCCGGGCCGCGGCCGTGCGCTGGGTTCGGGCGAAGTGAAATTCTTCGGTCAGGTGCTGCCGACCGCCAAGAAAGTCACCTACAACATTCATATCAAACGCGTCCTCAAGGGCAAGCTGAACCTGGCCATTGCCGATGGTTCGGTGACTGTCGACGGTCGCGAAATCTACACCGCCGAAGGCCTTCGCGTCGGCGTGTTCACCTCCACTGACAACTTCTAAGGGTTATTCGCATGCGCCGCGTCGTTATCACTGGTCTGGGCATTGTTTCGTGCCTGGGCAATGACAAAGAGACCGTCTCCGCTAACCTGCGTGCAAGCCGCCCTGGCATCCGGTTCAACCCGGAATATGCCGAAATGGGTCTGCGTAGCCAGGTTTCCGGCTCCATCGACCTCAACCTTGAAGAGCTGATTGATCGCAAGATCTATCGCTTCGTCGGCCACGCAGCGGCTTACGCCTACCTGGCCATGAAAGACGCTATCGCTGACTCCGGTCTGACCGAAGAGCAAGTGTCCAACCCGCGTACCGGTCTGATCGCCGGTTCCGGTGGTGCTTCCACGCTGAACCAGATGGAAGCGCTGGACATCCTGCGCGAGAAAGGCGTGAAGCGCGTTGGCCCATACCGCGTCACGCGGACCATGAGCAGCACCGTTTCCGCTTGCCTGGCCACGCCCTTCAAGATCAAGGGCCTGAACTACTCCATCGCTTCTGCCTGCGCCACCAGTGCTCACTGCATCGGTACCGCCATGGAACAGATCCAGATGGGCAAGCAAGACATCGTCTTCGCCGGTGGTGGTGAAGAAGAGCATTGGAGCCAGTCGTTCCTGTTCGACGCGATGGGCGCCCTGTCCAGCAAGCGCAACGACACCCCGCAACAAGCCTCCCGTGCCTACGACGCTGACCGTGACGGTTTCGTCATCGCTGGCGGTGGCGGTATGGTCGTGGTTGAAGAGCTGGAACACGCTCTGGCCCGTGGCGCGAAAATCTACGCCGAAATCGTTGGCTACGGCGCGACGTCCGACGGCTACGACATGGTCGCTCCAAGCGGCGAAGGCGCGATCCGCTGCATGCAGATGGCGATGTCCACCGTTGATACCCCGATCGACTACCTCAACACCCACGGCACTTCGACTCCGGTCGGTGACGTCGCGGAAATGAAAGGTGTGCGTGAAGTGTTCGGCGACAAGGCTCCGGCCATCAGCTCGACCAAGAGCCTGTCCGGCCACTCCCTGGGCGCCGCCGGCGTTCACGAAGCGATCTACTGCATGCTGATGATGGAAGGCAACTTCATTGCCGGTTCCGCCAACATCGACGAACTCGACCCAGAAGTGGCCGATATGCCGGTGCTGACCAAGACCCGCGAGAACGCCACCATCAACACCGTGATGAGCAACAGCTTCGGCTTTGGCGGCACCAACGCCACGCTGGTACTGAAGCGCTGGGAAGGCAAGTAATTCCCCGCTGCTGAGCCTCACATGAAAACGCCCCGACTGGTTCGGGGCGTTTTTTTGGCCTGAAGTAAATGGCAGTTACACCGTAAAACCCTGTGGGGGGAGCCTGTTCGCTCCCACAAGTGGGCTTGCGGAGCTTCTGAAAATGAAACATCTGTCATGCAATTTCCCACCCTGCGATCGAATGTCGCGGTTTTAGCGGCCTCCAGCACTGTTGCAGAATTCGCAACTATACCTTGCACGAATCAGCCGTTTACTTAGCAAACTAACAAATCATATAAAAGAGTCCTGCACACGCCTTGCTGCAGATAACTTGAGATTTGGAGCTAGCAGATGACTGTAAAAGTAACTGAACGCGACGATTCACACATGTCCCATGAAGGCGTAGCCGCCGGTTTACGAATCTGGGATGTGCATCAACAAGACTTGCTGGTCGGCATGTTCCATAACGAAATCGATGCCCACAACTACAAGGCCGAACTGGAACTGCAAGAACAGCAACGGGATTTACGATCCGCCTGAACCAACCACAGCATTGAAAACGACAAACCCCGCGATCGCGGGGTTTGTCGTAGTGACAGCACTACCGATTTACCACATCAGATCGTCAGGGATCTGGTAGGCCGCGTACGGATCGTCCTCGGTGATGATCTCTTCGGTCTGCACGTTGAGCTGCACGATGCGCTGTGGATCGCGCTCCTGGATCTTCAGGGCCGCTTCACGGGGGATCACTTCATAGCCGCCGGCATGGTGCACGATCGCCAGCGAACCGCTGCTGAGCTTGTTGCGCATCAGCGTGTTGACCGAGAGGCGCTTGACCTTCTTGTCGTCGACGAAGTTGTAGTAGTCCTCGGTGGTCAGCTTCGGCAGACGCGAGGCTTCTATCAACTGCTTGACCTGTGCCGCACGCGCCTTGGCCTCGGCTTTCTCTTTCTGCTGACGATTCAGCTCCTGGTCGCGCTTGACCTTCTCGGCCATGGCTTCCTGTGCGGCGCGCTGCTGCGAGTCATCCAGCTCGATCTGGCCTTTGTGGGCCAGACGCTGCTGCTTCTGTTTGTCCTTGCTGACCTGTTTGGCCTGCTTCTGGTTGACCAGCCCTGCTTTGAGCAACTGATCGCGAAGGGAAATACTCATGGTGCTTACTCACTTGGGCAGTTGCTCAGCCGCAGCTGGGCAAGTTCTTTTCCTGACGTTTGGCTTCACCCCAGAGGGCGTCCAACTCTTCGAGGGTGCAATCTTCCATGGGACGGTGGGTGTCGCGCAATGCCTGTTCGATAAATCGGAAACGTCTTTCGAACTTGCCGTTGGCACCACGCAGTGCGGTTTCCGGATCGACCTTCAGATGCCGGGCCAGATTGACCACGGAAAACAGCAGATCACCGATCTCGTCAGCCACCGCGACGGGATCGTTCTCGGACATGGCCTCAAGCACTTCATCAAGCTCTTCGCGCACCTTGTCGAGCACTGGCAAGGCGTCTGGCCAGTCGAAACCGACCTGCCCCGCACGCTTTTGCAACTTGGCTGAACGCGACAGCGCAGGCAGCGTCGCCGGTACGTCATCAAGCAGCGAAAGTTGCTCTGGCGCAGCGGATTTCTCGGCGCGCTCTTGCGCCTTGATCTCCTCCCAGCGCTGCTTGACTTGCTCTTCACTCAAACGCGGTACGTCGAGCGGCGCATACAGATCGCCGGTGGGGAAGACGTGGGGATGACGGCGGATCAGCTTGCGGGTGATGCTGTCGATCACCCCGGCAAACTCGAATCGCCCTTCCTCCCGCGCAAGCTGGCTGTAATACACCACCTGGAACAACAGATCGCCCAACTCGCCCTGCAAGTGATCGAAGTCGCCACGCTCGATGGCGTCGGCCACTTCGTAGGCTTCTTCGAGGGTGTGCGGGACGATGGTTGCGTAGGTTTGCTTGATGTCCCACGGGCAACCGTACTGCGGATCGCGCAGGCGGCTCATCAGGTGGAGCAGGTCTTCAAGGCTGTACATCATTTATCTCTCACCACAAAACCCATGTGGGAGCGGGCTTGCTCGCGAATACGGTGTGTCAGCAACAATGATGTCGACTGACATGCCCTTTTCGCGAGCCACCCCGCTCCCACAGTTGATCGGCGTTGGTCTTCACGGAGTACGGTTACGCCGCGTTTCGATGATGTTCGGCAACTGCGAAATCCGCCCCAGCAACCGCCCCAACGCATCCAGCCCCGGAATCTCGATGGTCAGGGACATCAGCGCGGTGTTGTCCTCCTTGTTCGAGCGGGTGTTGACCGCCAGCACGTTGATCCGCTCGTTGAGCAATATCTGCGAAACGTCGCGCAGCAGACCGGACCGGTCGTAGGCTCGGATGACGATGTCCACCGGATAGGTGAGCACCGGCACAGGGCCCCAACTGACCTGGATGATCCGCTCAGGTTCGCGCCCGCCCAGTTGCAGCACCGAAGCGCAGTCCTGGCGGTGAATGCTCACGCCACGGCCCTGGGTGATGTAACCGACAATCGCATCGCCCGGCAGCGGCTGGCAGCAACCGGCCATCTGCGTCATCAGGTTGCCGACGCCCTGGATCTGTATGTCGCCGCGCTTGCCCGGCTTGTAGCCAGTGGCTTTGCGCGGGATCAGCTCCAGTTGTTCGTTGCCGCGTTCCGGCTCGACCAGTTGCTGCGCCAGGTTGACCAGTTGCGCCAGACGCAAATCGCCAGCACCGAGCGCGGCGAACATGTCTTCGGCGGTTTTCATGTTGGCCTTGTCCGCCAACTTGTCGAAATCCACCGCAGGCAGCCCCAGACGCGCGAGTTCGCGCTCGATCAGGGTTTTGCCCGCCGCAACGTTCTGATCACGGGCCTGTAACTTGAACCAGTGAACAATCTTGGCCCGAGCCCGGGAAGTGGTGACGTACCCCAGGTTCGAGTTCAGCCAGTCGCGACTCGGCGTCCCGTGCTTGCTGGTGATGATCTCGACCTGCTCACCGGTTTGCAGGCTGTAGTTGAGCGGTACGATGCGCCCGTTGATCTTCGCGCCACGGCAGTTGTGACCGATTTCCGTGTGCACGCGGTAAGCGAAGTCCAGCGGCGTCGCGCCTTTGGGCAAGTCGATGGCGTGACCGTCGGGGGTGAAGATGTAGACCCGGTCCGGCTCGATATCGACGCGCAGTTGTTCGGCCAGGCCCCCGATATCGCCCAGTTCCTCATGCCACTCGAGCACCTGACGCAGCCAGGAGATCTTCTCTTCGTAGTGATTGGAGCCGGATTTGACATCGGTGCCCTTGTAGCGCCAATGCGCGCAGACGCCGAGTTCGGCCTCTTCGTGCATGGAATGGGTGCGGATCTGCACCTCCAGCACCTTGCCTTCCGGGCCGATCACCGCGGTATGCAACGAGCGGTAGCCGTTCTCTTTCGGGTTGGCGATGTAGTCGTCGAACTCTTTCGGAATGTGCCGCCACAGGGTGTGGACGATGCCGAGCGCGGTGTAGCAATCGCGCATTTCCGGCACCAGCACGCGCACCGCACGCACGTCGTAGATCTGGCTGAATTCCAGACCCTTGCGCTGCATTTTGCGCCAGATCGAATAGATGTGTTTGGCCCGGCCGCTGATGTCGGCGTCGACCCCCGTGGCCTGCAATTCGTCTTTGAGCTGGGTCATCACGTCGGCGATGAAACGCTCGCGATCCAGACGTCGCTCGTGGAGCAACTTGGCGATCTGTTTGTATTGATCGGGTTCCAGGTAGCGGAAGGACAAGTCCTCCAGCTCCCATTTGATATGACCGATGCCGAGCCGGTGCGCGAGCGGCGCATAAATGTCGAAGACTTCCCGGGCGACACGGTTACGCTTCTCGTCGTCGGCGGTTTTCACCGCGCGGATCGCGCAGGTCCGTTCGGCCAGTTTGATCAGGGCAACGCGCACGTCGTCGACCATTGCCACGAGCATCTTGCGCAGGTTTTCCACCTGCCCTTGCGCCCCCATGACCATCGACTGACGCGGGCTCAGACTGGCACTGATGGCGGCCATGCGCTGCACGCCGTCAATCAGCTTGGCGACCACGGAACCGAAGCGCTGGCTGACGGCTGCCAGTTCGATCTGACCTTCGCGCACACCGCGATACAAGACCGCAGCGACCAGCGAATCCTGATCGAGCTTGAGGTCGGCGAGAATCTCGGCAATCTCAAGCCCGGTGCGGAAACTGCCGGAGCCCTCGGCCCACAGGTTCTTGGCGGCGTTGGACTGTTGTTCAGCCTCGCGAGCGAACTCGCAGGCTTCTTTCAAGGCTTCGCGATCCAGTGCCAGATCGACACTGACCGCGTGATCGAGCCAAGCCTCGAGATTGATACTGCCGTCATTGTTGATCGGCTGGTGTGCTCTCACCTGTACCATCTTGCTTTACCTTCCCTACGACGCAGATTCAATGCGTCAAATCGCTGGTCTTCTATGCCCGTGGGCACTCGCGGGGCTAACGCGAGCGCGTCACGGACAGACCGGACGGATCAGACGAGCCATCCTGGCTCGCTTCAAATAACGCCATGGCTTCGACATGCGCCGTCTGAGGAAACATATCGAGAATCCCGGCACGTTTTAACCGGTAGCCCTGCTTGATCAATTCGACCGTATCGCGCGCCAGCGTTGCCGGGTTGCACGACACATACACCAACCGCTTGGCACCCAGGGTCGCGAGCTTGCGCACCACCTCGAAAGCACCGTCACGCGGTGGGTCCAAGAGTACCGCAGAAAAGCCGTTTCCGATCCACTGAGCATCGGTCAAAGGCTGGGATAAATCGGCTTGAAAAAACTTTGTGTTATGCAAATTGTTACTAGCGGCGTTCGCGGCGGCACGCTCGACCATGGTCTGCACACCTTCGACCGCCACCACTTCGCGCACGGTTCTGGCCAGCGGCAAAGCGAAATTGCCCAAGCCGCAGAACAGATCCAGCACACGCTCTTCGCTCGTCGGTTTCAGCCAATCCAGCGCCTGCGCAACCATCGCGTCGTTAATACCGGCGTTGACCTGAATGAAATCCCCCGGCCGGTAAGCCAGATCCAGTCCCCATTGCTCCAGGCGATAACCCAGCGACTGGTTCGCATCAATCGGTTGCGGTCCGCCTTCGCCATGCAGCCACAATTGCGCTTCATGGCATTGGCAGAAATCCTTGAGGATCGTCAGATCCGCTTCCGACAGCGGCGCCATGTGCCGCAGCAACACCGCCAGCGATGAACCGCTGAACAACTCGATATGGCCCAGCGCTTGCGGTTTGCTCAAACGACGGAGCATCTGCGGCAAAGCGGTCATGATCGGCTGCAAGGGCTGTACCAGCACCGGGCATTCGTTGATCGCAACAATGTCCTGGCTGCCGGCAGCACGCAAACCCACCTCAAGTTGCCTGGCTTTGATGTCCCAGCGCACGGCAATGCGGGCGCGACGGCGATAGCCGAACTCGGGGCCGGTCAGCGGCGGCGCCCACTCTTGCGGTTCGACACCGGCGACCTTCGATAATTGCTCGGCGAGCATGCGCTGTTTCAGGGCAAGCTGTTCGCCGTGGGGCAAATGCTGAACGCTGCAACCGCCACAACGGCCCGCGTGCTGACACGGCGCAGGACGGCGCAACTCACTGGTCTTGAACACGCGTTCGGTACGCGCCTCGACCACTTTGCCGTGGGCGCCGAGCACCCGCGCCTCGACCTCTTCACCGGCGAGGGCGCCGAGGACGAACCAGGTGCGGCCTTCGAAAAACGCGATGCCGCGACCGTCATTGGCCAGACGCTCGATGCTCAAGCGCTGTTTTTTGCCGGTCGGGATTTGCGGGGCCTTGCTGCCACCCGTGGGCTGGAAGCGCAGGCCTCTCTCGTGTTTGGCCATCAGTTGGGCGCGTCGAAAATGCCGGTCGACAGATAACGGTCGCCACGGTCACAGATGATCGCGACGATCACCGCGTTTTCAACTTCCTGGGACAGACGCAGCATCGCTGCCACCGCACCGCCCGAGGACACACCGCAGAAGATACCTTCTTCGCGGGCCAGACGACGGGTCACGTCCTCGGCTTCGCTTTGTGCCATGTCGACGATGCGGTCGACGCGGTCGGCCTGATAGATCTTCGGCAGGTATTCCTGCGGCCAGCGACGGATGCCGGGAATGGCCGAGCCTTCCATCGGTTGCAGACCGACGATCTGCACGTTGTCGTTCTGCTCTTTCAAGTAGCGCGACACGCCCATGATGGTGCCGGTGGTGCCCATAGAGCTGACGAAATGGGTGATGCTGCCCTGGGTCTGACGCCAGATTTCCGGGCCGGTGGTGGTGTAGTGCGCCTCAGGATTGTCACCGTTGGCGAACTGATCGAGCACCTTGCCACGACCTTCGGCTTCCATGCGCTGGGCGAGATCGCGAGCGCCTTCCATGCCTTCTTCCTGGCTGACCAGAATCAGCTCGGCACCGTAGGCGGTCATGGCCGCTTTGCGCTCGGCGCTGGAATTGTCCGGCATGATCAGGATCATTTTGTAACCCTTGATCGCTGCAGCCATGGCCAGAGCGATCCCGGTGTTGCCCGAGGTCGCTTCGATCAGCGTGTCGCCGGCGTGGATCTGCCCGCGCAACTCGGCACGGGTGATCATCGACAGCGCCGGACGGTCCTTGACCGAACCCGCCGGGTTATTCCCTTCGAGCTTGAGCAATAGGGTGTTGCTGGTGGCTCCGGGCAGGCGCTGCAAACGCACCAGCGGAGTGTTGCCGACGCAATCGGCGATGGTTGGGTACTGCAAGGTCATGGCGTATTCGCAATCCAGACGTGCGGGGGCGCCTATCATACCGGCAAACCCGCGCAGGCCATATCACGCAAAGTGCGGTGCTTATGGTTTATGGGAATAAGGAGACGCTAGTCCGTGTTTTCTGCGTGCGCCGTATCCAATGCATAAAACTCGTGCAGTTTGGCTTGCAACAATTGTTTATCCGGCAAGCACGTTTGGTATTCAGCAATCAAGGCAGGCGAAAGGCTGCGATTAAGGGCGTACTCGACGACCTCGTCCTCTTTGCTGGCGCAGAGCAGCACACCGATGGCCGGGTTTTCGTGGGGCTTGCGAACAGTGCGGTCCAGCGCCTCCAGATAAAAATCCAGCTTGCCGAGGTACTCCGGCTCAAAGCGCCCAACCTTGAGTTCGATGGCCACCAGGCAGTTGAGCCCACGGTGAAAGAAGAGCAAATCGAGCGCGAAATCCCGACTGCCGACTTGCAGGGGGTATTGAGAGCCAACAAAGCAGAAGTCGCGACCAAGCTCGGTCAGGAACGCCTTCAGCCGCCCCAGCAATCCTTGGTGCAGATCGGTCTCGGCATGGACGCCGGGCAAGTCGAGAAATTCGACCATGTAGGCGTCGCGAAATATCTCCAGTGCTGCTGGGTGAGCCTGCTTTAAAGCAGCAGATGCCTTCGCCGGATCGGTGACACTTCGTTCGAACAGGGCTGCCTTGAACTGGCGCTCCAGTTCGCGCTTCGACCATTTTTCCTGAACCGCCATTTTCAGGTAGAACTCCCGCTCTTCCGGGCGTTTGCTTTGGCCGAAAATGATCACGTTGTGCGACCAGGATAATTGTCGCGCCAGTGGTGCGACTTTTTCTTCGCCGCGATAAATTTCATAAAACTGACGCATACGAAATAGATTGGACCGGGTAAAACCTCGCAGTCCCGGTTGGGTCAGAGCCAAATGTTCAGCCAATTGACCAACCACTGAATCCCCCCACTCCGCCCGCTCAATCTTGCGACTGATATGTGCACCGACCTGCCAATACAGCTCAATCAGTTGTGTATTGACGGTCTGCATGGCCTGGTGCCTAGAACTGTTGATCAGCGCTAACACTTCGTTAAAACGATCGCCATCCGAGATACCGGTAACGCTGGAGGCATTCATGCGCAATTCCTTGAAGATGAGGTGAAGCGCGAGCTTAAACGCTCAACGAACCTTCAAATGACCGCCGATCCTGCTTGGGAAATATCGTACAAAAATACGAGAGCACTCCCGCAAAGTCGGCGGAAATGGACATTCCATAGGACTACATCGCGAGCAGGCTCACGCCTACAAGAGAACCGTTTCCTTCACACAGTCAGCGGCGAACACAACCCCAATGCAGGAGCGAGCCTGCTCGCGAAGGCGTCAGTCGAAGCAATCCCCTCATCAGCAACCAACCGAAAATTCAGTCGCAACCCCGTCCCGCTGTTCTCCGCCCACAACGTCCCGCCCTGGCGCTGCACCGCATTCCTGGCAATGCTCAACCCCAACCCGAACCCGCCATTGCCCGGCCGCGCCCCATCCAGTCGGATGAACGGATCAAAAATCCGCTGCAGATCCCCGCCAGCCACCCCGCCCCCCTGATCCTCCAGACACAGATGCCAATAACTCCCCTCCCGTCGCCCATCCAAGCGCACGATCCCGCCCTCAGGCGAGTGACGAATGGCATTGCGCAAAATGTTTTCCAGCGCCTGCGCCAGCGTATTGAGATTGCCGCGCACCCAGCACGACGCTTCGACGGAGCACTGCAATTGCAGACTTGACCAGCCGCTTTCATAACAGGCGTTATCGGTGAGCATTTCCCACAGCGCCTGGATCTGGATGGCCTCATCCGGCAACGGTGAGCGGTCAGTATCCAGCCAGGCCAGTTGCAGCGTGTCTTCGACCAACCGTTGCATGCCGTCGACTTCACGCCCGATGCGCTCGCGCAATTGCACCAGGCTTTGCTCGCTTTCGCTGGCCACGCGCAGTCGACTCAGCGGTGTACGCAGTTCATGGGAGAGGTCGCGCAGCAATTGCTGTTGCAGCGCGACGCTCGATTGCAAACGTTCGGACATCGAGTCGAACGCCCGGGCCAGTTCGCCGAGTTCGTCCGGTCGCTGGGTGATACCGCTCGACAGTCGCACATTCAATTGATCGGCGCGCCAGGCGTTGGCCTGTTCACGCAGGTTGTTCAGCGGCACCACCAGCAGGCGATACAGGCCAACGCACAGTAATAAAGTGAACAGGCCGGGAATCACGCCGTTGGTGATCACCCGCCAGAACACTCGATATTTGCCCGGCAGAAAACGCTCGGGGAGTTCGATCACCAGACTGCCAACGGAGGGGGCTTGGGGAAACGGTATGCGCAGCCACGGCCGCCCCTGCTTGTGGATCGGCCAATCGAGCCCGCGCAGAAAAGTCAGGTGCTGGATTTCCCGGTCATTGAGCGGCTCATTGCTCAACGATTGCAAGTTGCTGCCGATCACGCCGACCCAGGCGGCTTCGCGCAACTCCATGCTCTGCAACCAGCTATCGACGCCTTCGCGCCGGCCCCGCTGCCAAGCCTGCTCGGCTTCGCTGGCATAACGCATCAAGGTGCCACGCGCCTCGCTGGAGAGAAACTGATTGCGTTGCTCCATGTACCGGCCCCATGACCAGCTCAGCCAGATCATCAGCAAACAGAACGCCACCAACAGAAAGGCCAGCTTCCAGAACAGCGAATGACGCCCCGGCAGTTCAGACACTTTCATCAGCGGCACTCAACACATAGCCCTTGCCCCAGACCGTGCGCACTTCGCGCTCGGTATAACCGATGGCCTTGAGTTTGCGGCGGATCTGGCTGATGTGCATATCGAGGCTGCGGTCATGGGCCGCGTAGCCGCGTTGCAGAACATGCTGATAAAGGAAGGCCTTGCTCAGCACCTCCTCATTATTGCGATCGAGGGTTTCCAGCAGGCGGAATTCGCTGCGGGTCAGCCCCGCCGGTTGTTCGCGAAAAAACACATCGCTCTGTTGATCGTCGAAGCGCAGCGTACCCGGCGCCACGGGCACGGCTACAGGCGCCGGGCGACGATCCAGGGCCACCCGCCGCAGAATCGCTTCGATGCGCACATGCAATTCGGCCATGCTGAACGGTTTGGGCAAATAGTCATCGGCGCCCAAGCGGAAACCACTGATGCGATCAGCCTCGGCCCCCAGCGCCGACATCAGCAGCACTGGCGTCGAATGACTCTGGCGCAACTGGGTCAGCACCTTGAGACCGTCCAGCCCGGGCAGCAGAATATCCACCAGCACCACGTCGAACGGTTGGTGCTGAGCGATGTTCAGACCTTCCTGGCCGTTCTGGCACCACGTCACCTGAAAGCCGCTGCGGCCCAGGTGTTCGTGAACGTAGGCCCCCAGGACCGGATCGTCTTCGATGGAAAGAATGCGTGGCTGAACGACGGAAACAGGATTCATGAGTATCTGCAAATAATTCTCAGTTGAGCGCGATTATTCAAGATTGAGGGACATCGGGCAACCCAAGCCTGGCCTGCCGGACAAACGCGCACCGATGCACAGACCGACCACGACACCATTTTTCCGAAGATTGCCCGCGAGCAAATCGCTACACTGCGCCCATGCCGCGTGCCGGATGCACGCATGAGTCAACAGATCAGCGGGATGCAGGAGACAGGTGTGCTCAAGAAACTGGGAATCAAAGGTCGCGTGATGCTGCTGACCTTGTTGCCGACCAGCCTGATGGCGCTGGTGCTGGGTGGTTATTTCACCTGGACGCAGCAGTCCGACTTGCAGACCCAATTGATGCAGCGTGGCGAAATGATCGCTGAGCAACTGGCGCCGCTGGTAGCTCCCGCCATGGGCCATGGCAACAACGAATTGCTCGAACGCATTGCCACCCAGTCGCTCGAACAACCGGACATGCGCGCGGTGACCTTCCTCGCGCCGGATCGCACGCCGCTGGCCCACGCCGGCCCCACCATGCTCAATCAGGCGCCGAGCGGCGACAGCGCCCAACTGCAAAGACGCAGCGGCAATGACGCGACTCGTTACCTGATGCCGGTCTTCGGCAGACACCGCAACCTTGCCGGTGAGGTGATCCCCGAAGAGTCCGACCGCCTGCTGGGCTGGGTCGAACTGGAGCTGTCCCACAACGGCATGCTGCTGCGCGGTTATCGCAGCCTGTTCGCCAGCCTGCTGCTGATCGCCGCAGGCCTCGCTGGTGCGGCTTTGCTCGCATTGCGCATGGGGCGCACCATCAACCGCCCGCTGGGCCAGATCAAACAAGCCGTCGCGCAACTCAAGGATGGTCATCTGGAAACCCGCCTGCCACCCCTTGGCAGCCAGGAGCTCGATGAGCTGGCGTCGGGCATCAACCGCATGGCCGGCACCCTGCAAAACGCCCGCGAAGAATTGCAGCACAGTGTCGATCAAGCCACCGAAGACGTGCGCCAGAACCTGGAAACCATCGAGATCCAGAACATCGAACTGGACCTGGCCCGTAAGGAGGCGCTGGAGGCAAGCCGGATCAAATCCGAGTTCCTCGCCAACATGAGCCACGAGATTCGCACGCCGCTCAATGGCATTCTCGGCTTCACTCACCTGTTGCAGAAAAGCGAACTGACGCCGCGTCAGCTCGATTATCTGGGCACCATTGAAAAGTCCGCCGACAGCCTCCTGGGCATCATCAACGAGATCCTCGATTTCTCGAAAATCGAAGCCGGCAAACTGGTGCTCGACCATATCCCGTTCAACCTGCGCGATCTGTTGCAGGACACCTTGACGATTCTTGCCCCGGCCGCCCACGCCAAACAGCTTGAACTGGTCAGCCTGGTGTACCGCGACACGCCACTGTCGCTGGTCGGCGACCCGTTGCGCCTGAAGCAGATCCTCACCAACCTAGTCAGCAACGCGATCAAGTTCACCCGCGAAGGCACCATCGTCGCGCGAGCCATGCTTGAGGAAGAACACGAGGACAGCGTGCAACTGCGCATCAGCATTCAGGACACCGGCATCGGCTTGTCGAGCCAGGACGTACGGGCGTTGTTCCAGGCCTTCAGTCAGGCTGACAACTCGCTGTCGCGCCAACCCGGAGGCACCGGTCTGGGTCTGGTGATTTCCAAGCGACTGATCGAACAGATGGGCGGCGAAATCGGCGTCGAGAGCACGCCGGGCGAAGGCTCGGAATTCTGGATCAGCCTGAGCCTGCCCAAGGCCCGCGACGATGCCGAAGACCTGCCCTCGGCGCCGCTGCTCGGACGTCGGGTGGCGGTGCTGGAAAACCACGAACTGGCGCGTCAGGCGTTGCAGCATCAACTGGAAGACTGCGGCCTCAATGTCACACCGTTCAACACCCTGGAAAGCCTGACCAATGGCGTCACCGGTGCGCATCAGACCGATCAGGCGATTGATCTGGCGGTAATCGGCATCACCAGCAACGACATGTTGCCGGAACGTCTGAACCAGCATATCTGGGATCTCGAACACCTGGGTTGCAAAGTGTTGGTGCTGTGCCCGACCACGGAACAGACGCTGTTCCATCTGTCGGTGCCCAATCCGCACAGCCAACTGCAAGCCAAACCGGCCTGCACGCGCAAACTGCGCCGGGCGCTATCGGATCTGGCCAACCCGCGCCAACCGCGCACCGAACCCGGCGAGCCGCTGTCGAGTCGCGCGCCGCGAGTGCTTTGCGTCGATGACAACCCGGCCAACCTGTTGCTGGTGCAAACCCTGCTCGAAGACATGGGCGCCAAGGTCCTCGCCGTGGAAAGCGGTTACGCCGCAGTCAAAGCGGTACAGACCGAATCCTTCGACCTGGTACTGATGGACGTGCAAATGCCGGGCATGGACGGCCGCCAGAGCACCGAAACCATCCGCCAGTGGGAAAGTGAGCGGCATTGCACGCCGCTGCCGATCGTCGCCCTCACCGCCCACGCCATGGCCAACGAAAAACGTGCGTTACTGCAAAGCGGCATGGACGACTACCTGACCAAACCGATCAGCGAACGGCAACTGGCGCAGGTCGTGTTGAAGTGGACCGGTCTAGCCCTGCGCAATCAGGGGCCGGAGCGGGCCAGCGAAAGCACTGCCGGCCAAAACGAACTGCCGGTACTCGATCACGAGGAAGGTTTGCGCCTGGCTGCCGGTAAAGCAGATCTGGCGGCGGACATGCTGGCGATGTTGCTGGCCTCGCTGGAGGCCGACCGCGAAGCCATCCGCAATGCACGCGACAGCCACGATCAGAATGCACTGATCGAACGAGTCCATCGCCTGCACGGCGCCACACGCTACTGCGGCGTACCGCAATTGCGCGCCGCCTGTCAGCGCAGCGAAACCCTGCTAAAACAGGACGACCCGAAAGCCGCGCAAGCGCTCGATGAACTGGAGCGAGCGATGAACCGACTGGCAGCGCAAGCGAGGATCAGCGCCTGATCCAGCGCAATGCCGGTCGACGCAGACCCGGCTAAAGTGGATTCGGGTGCTTCAACCCGGGTCGATGTTCCAGGAGGATTCAATGCGCACAATCGTTTTCAGCAGCCAGGCCTACGACCGCGACAGTTTTCTCGCGGCCGACTGCCCGACGGACATCGAACTGCATTTTCAACCTGCCCGGCTCAGCCTCGACACCGCCGCACTGGCCGACAGGCACGAGGTGGTTTGCGCGTTCATCAATGACGATCTCGGCGCGGCGGTGCTGGAGCGACTGGCCGCCGGCGGCACCCGATTGATTGCCTTGCGCTCGGCCGGTTACAACCATGTCGATCTGGCCGCAGCCAAACGTCTCGGCCTGACCGTCGTGCGTGTCCCGGCCTACTCGCCCCATGCCGTGGCCGAACATGCTGTCGCACTGATCCTGGCCCTCAACCGACGCTTGCACCGCGCGTACAACCGCACCCGCGAGGGCGATTTCAGCCTGCACGGGCTGACCGGTTTCGATCTGGTCGGCAAGACCGTCGGCATCGTCGGCACCGGGCAGATCGGCGCCACGTTCGCGAAAATCATGCACGGTTTCGGCTGTAAATTGCTGGCCTGTGATCCGTATCCAAACCCCGACGTCCTGGCACTCGGCGCACGCTATCTGAGCCTGCCGGAGTTGCTCGCGCAATCGCGAATCGTCAGCCTGCACTGCCCGCTCAACGAGCAAAGCAAACACCTGATCAACCGTGATTCACTGGCGCACATGCAAGCCGGCGCCATGCTGATCAACACCGGGCGCGGCGCTTTGGTCGACACGCCAGCGTTGATCGACGCCTTGAAGGACGGGCAGCTCGGCTACCTGGGGCTGGATGTGTATGAAGAAGAAGCGCAGTTGTTTTTCGAGGATCGCTCCGACCTGCCGTTGCAGGACGACGTGTTGGCGCGATTGCTGACCTTTCCGAACGTGATCATCACCGCGCATCAGGCGTTTCTGACGCATGAAGCGCTGGGCGCGATTGCCGCAACGACCCTGCACAACATCGCGACCTGGGCGGCGGGATCGCCGCAAAATCAGGTCGAGGGTTGAGGGTTTAACGTTTTATTTCGGTGATAGCGAGGACGCCAGAATCAGTAGCGCCAGCCAGCCGAAGCCGAAAAGCCGCTGCTTCGCCGAGTGCCCGCTGCGCAGCAGAAACCAGACGAAAACCATCGGCAACAGGAACACCATGATCTTCAGCCAGCTTTCCACCGGACGGCTGCCATCTTCATTGATGGGCCGCGCAACCGTTTGTTCGGCCTGTTGCCGACGCCGACGCCCCGCTGCGGCCGGCATGACTTTTGGCAAAGGCTCAGGCGCCGGAGGGACAAATGCCTCGGGCACGGCCTGGTTACGCGGCAGACTGCCGAAAGAAATCGTCGAAGGCTGAACGGGGGCCGCTGCGGTCTGGGCTTGTGCGTGGGTTGGCTGCTCTGCCATCGGAGCCCCGCAATGAATGCACGCCGAGGCTTCTGAGCTGATGCTGCGCTTGCATTCATAACATTCGATAAGCGCCATGTTCCGTTCCTTCAGAGTCGAGGGCGGCAGTTTGCCATGTGTGCAAGCCGATTTGAACCTGATCGAAGGTCACAAGCGTGCGTCATTCTGCAACGTGGCCCGTGCTAGCATGTCGCGCATATTTGGAGGACCCATGGTCGAACACGATTTCCGCTACAACCTGATGAACCCGCAACACACCCTCACCGAATGCCGCGCCCTTGTTCCGGGCCGCTATCAGGTCACCGGCAATGGTGGCTCGATCCGCATCGGTGACGCCCTGTTGGTCACCCTCAAAGGCAGCAAGGACTTGTCCATGCGCCTGACCGTCGAAACCGTCCGCCACCTGATCAATCCGCCGGGCCAATGGACCGCGATGACCACGGGCCCGGTGTTCGGCGAACTGGCGATTCACACCTGGCAGGTCAACTGCGACAGCTGCGCCAAAGAGCTGAGCTTTGAATTCGCCGTCGACGCCAAGCTGGGCAAAACCGCAGAAAAACCAGCGGCTACGGCGCGCATCGCCGAACTGGGCTGGAAAGCCGTTGGCGACAAGCACCTGTGCCCGAAATGCCAGGAGCCTGCGTGATGAAACGCCTTGCCCTGGCCGCTCTGGTCGGTGTTGGCCTGATGGGCTGCGCCGCGGAGCCTGTGCAGTTGCAACAGAACCGCAGCTACATTCTGGAGTGGATCGGCGAGCGGCCGTTGATGGATTACAGCCATCTGACCGTGACACTTGGCGATGATGGTCGCGCCTATGGCAACGGCGGCTGCAACCATTGGTTCGCGCCTTACACGCTCGATGGCAACAAGTTGAGCTTCGGCAAGATCGGCAAGACCCGCAAGCTGTGCGCACCGGCACTGATGGAGCAGGAGCAGCGTTTCCTGCAGGCATTGGAAGGCGTGCAGCGCTGGGACATCTCGCCCATCGAGCAGATGCGCTTCTGGCCGGCGCAAGGCAAACCGCTGCGCTGGTGGCTGGAAGAGGGTTGATCATTTGTGGTGAGGGGACTTATCCCCTCACCACTGAAGCTCGCTTTCGGCAAAAGCTCGGCGTGCCTACTGGGTAGCCTGCAACGCCTCAAGCCTGGCCATCACCCCGGCCGCCGTCTGCTCACCCAGCAACTGCTCCCGCACCTTGCCTTTGTTGTCGATGATGTAAGTCACCGGCAACGCCTCGCTGCGCGGCAACTCGAACAACTCCGCCGGATCCTGCGCCAGCACGGTGAACTGGATGCCCAGTTTTTCGCTGGCGCTCTTCAGCTCTTCCCCCTGCACGTTGTCGAAGTTGACCCCGAACACGCCGACGTTCTTGCTCTTGAGCTCGTCTGCCAGATGGTTGAGCTCCGGAATTTCGGTCCGGCACGGCCCGCACCATTCGGCCCAGTAGTTGAGCACCACCCATTGTTTGTCCAGGCGCTCGGACGCCACCTTCTGACCATTCTGGTCGATGCCGTAATCATTGCCGCAGCCCCCCAGCATCAACGCCCCGATCATGGTCAATGCCGCTGCCAATCGCCGTGTCATGTCGTGTTCCTTGTGAAAATTTGAATGCGCCTGCGACCCATCGTCTCTGAAGGTTCTGGATTGTGCGCTGCACAGTTAGAATAGCCGCCACTTTACGCCAGAAGCGACCCGCCATGACCGATCTGACGCTTTATCACAATCCGCGCTGCTCGAAATCCCGCGGCGCACTGGAACTGCTGGAAGCCCGCGGCCTGACCCCGATCGTCGTGCGTTACCTTGAAACCCCGCTGGATGCGGCGCACATCAAGGCGCTGCTCGGCAAGCTGGGGATCAGCGCACGGCAACTGCTGCGCACCGGGGAAGATGAATACAAAATGCTTCAGCTCGCCGACAGTAGCCTCAGCGAAGATCAACTGATCGCCGCCATCGCCCAGCATCCAAAACTGATGGAGCGACCGATTCTTGAAGCCGGCGACAAAGCCGTCATCGGCCGTCCACCGGAACAGATTCTGGAGTTGCTGCCGTGAGCGCGCCGTACATTCTGGTGTTGTATTACAGCCGCAGCGGCTCGACCAACGAGATGGCGCGGCAGATTGCCCGCGGCGTCGAGCAGGCCGGTCTTGAAGCACGCCTGCGCACCGTGCCGGCGATCTCCACCGAATGCGAAGCCGTGGCCTCGGACATCCCTGATGAAGGTGCGCTCTACGCCACCCTTGATGATCTGAAGAATTGCGCCGGACTGGCCCTCGGCAGCCCCACCCGATTCGGCAACATGGCCGCACCGCTCAAGTACTTCCTCGATGGCACCAGCAATCTGTGGCTGACCGGCGCACTGGTCGGCAAACCGGCCGGCGTGTTCACCTCCACCGCCAGCCTGCACGGCGGTCAGGAAACCACGTTGCTGTCGATGATGCTGCCCCTGCTGCACCACGGCATGCTGATCACCGGCCTGCCGTACAGCGAATCGGCGCTGCTGGAAACCCAGGGCGGCGGCACGCCTTACGGTGCCAGCCATCATGCCGGGGCTGATGGTAAAAGCGGTCTGGATCAGCACGAAGTGGCGCTGTGTCGCGCACTCGGCCTGCGTCTGGCCAAGACAGCCCAAAAACTGGAGGACTGACATGGCCAGGAAGCCGAAGATTCTACCCTCCGTCGCGTGGCTCGAGCCGCGCGTCAAAGCGATGCGGATTATCAGTCTGTTGTGCTTTTTCGGCCTGGCCGGATTGCTCGCCGCTTACTACCTGATCTTTGCCGACCTGCACGGTGCGCGACCGTGGGTGATTCTGCTGGTCGAACTGGTCCCGTGGATCGTCCTCGCGCCGGCCATGATCATGGGCAGCGCTCGCGGACATTCGTGGATGTGCTTTGTGGTGAATCTGTATTTCATCAAAGGCGCGCTGGCGGCGTATGACCCGAACCGGCAGTTGTTCGGCATTCTGGAGATGCTCGCGAGCCTGGCAGTGTTCTGCTCGGCGCTGCTGTATGTGCGGTGGCGGTATCAGTTGAATCGCAAACTGGCGGGTGAAGGCGAGATCTGCGGCGCCTGAGCCGGCGCCTTCGCGAGCAAGCCCGCTCCCACAATGGATCCGTCGCGTCCACAGATCCCCTTTGGGAGCGGACTTGCTCGCGAAGGGGCGGACTCGGTGTCAGTGATTGACGGTATAAGCCAGCATCATCGAAATCTGGCTCATCGGCCGGCCGCCACTCTCTTCATGCCACTGGTTGAACACATTCTGCACAATGGCCAGATCGCGCAGGCTGGTCGGCGCCTTGTCGACGATCTTCTGCGCATTCAACGCCGCGACCACGTCGTAGCTCGGCACAAACGTATCCTTGCCGACCATGCGCAAAAACCGTGGCGCCGATAGCCCGCCCAACTGATGGCCGTGCTTTTTCAGGTAGGTCCACAGACCGACAATATCGGTCACCGGCCAGTCGGCAATCAACGCGCCGAAACTGCCCTTCTCCTTCTCCACATCCAGAATGAACTGCGCATTGCGCGGCACACTCTTGAGCTTGCCCAAGTGGCGGATGATCCGCGCGTCCTGCATCAAGCGTTCAAGGTGCTCGGCGCTCATCAGCACGACTTTTTCCGGGTCGAACTTGAAGAACACCTCTTCAAACGCCGGCCATTTGGCGTCGACCAAGCTGTGCTTGAGCCCGGCGCGAAACACGCGCAGGGCCATGGTCGAGAGGTAGCGATCATCGCTGATCTTGCGCAGTTGCGCCGGGGTCTTGGGAACGGGCAGATGGGCTTCCAGTTCAGCCGCTGAACCAAAACGGTTCAGACAGTATTCGTGCAGCCACTTGTAATCGCGCATGCCCTCTCCTGTTGAGTGAAGCGAAGAAACCAATGTGTGCGGGCAAGCCCGCTCCCACAGGGATGGTGTTTACAGGTTGACGACGTTAACGAAGCGCGAAGCCGCCGTTTCGTCGATCTTCAGGCTGGTGAAGTCGAACAGGTTGCGGTCAGCCAGTTGCGACGGCACCACATTCTGCAAACTGCGGAAGATGCTTTCGGTGCGCCCCGGAGTCTTGCGATCCCAGTCCTGAAGCATTTCCTTGACCACCTGACGCTGCAGGTTTTCCTGCGAACCGCAGAGGTTGCACGGGATGATCGGGAATGCCTTGAAGTCCGAGTACGCCTGAATGTCCTTCTCGTTGCAGTAGGCCAGCGGGCGGATTACCACGTTGCGACCGTCGTCGGCGCGCAGCTTGGGCGGCATCGCCTTGAGCGAGCCGTTGAAGAACATGTTGAGGAAGAACGTTTCGACGATGTCGTCGCGGTGATGACCGAGGGCCATTTTGGTCGCACCGATTTCATCGGCAAAGGTGTACAGCGTGCCACGACGCAGGCGCGAGCACAGCGAGCAGGTGGTCTTGCCTTCCGGAATCAGCTCTTTGACCACCGAGTAAGTATCCTTCTCGACGATGTGGTACTCGACGCCCAGTTCTTTGAGGTAGGCCGGCAGCACGTGCTCCGGGAAGCCCGGCTGCTTCTGGTCCATGTTCACGGCGACGATCTCGAACTTGATCGGCGCAACCTTCTGCAGGTGCATCAGTACGTCGAGCATGGTGTAGCTGTCCTTGCCCCCGGACAGGCAGACCATGACCTTGTCGCCGTCTTCGATCATGTTGAAATCGGCGACCGCTTCGCCGGCCAGGCGGCGCAGGCGCTTTTGCAGTTTGTTCTGATTGACCGTAAGAGTGCCCATGACGCGAAATCCGTGAGGTGTGACGAAAGGCCGGCATTTTACGCAAAAACCCTGAGGTTGTGGTCACAGGTTGTCGCCACTGGCCGATTCGCCTTTTACAGACCCCACGGCGATTAACCCGTGTGTTTACAGCGCGATTTGCTCTAACCCCCTGGTCCCGGTGCGGTTCAGACCTTTCTATACTGCGACGTAAGGTCGCACGCATTTGAAGACCTGAACTTGCTCGGCCTCATTGGCCCGTAGGCGCTCCGCTGGGGGGCGATGGCAATAACAAGAGGAGTGACTGGCATGATCCATCACGTAGTGGGACTTTTTACCCACCCCGATCAGGAATGGAAAGAAATCCGTGGCGACCAAGAGGAAAGCATCAGCCACATGTACCTGACGCACACGCTGATCCTGGCGGCCATCCCGGCTGTCTCGGCCTTCATCGGCACCACTCAGGTCGGCTGGGTGATCGGCAACCGCGCCCCCGTGATGCTCACGGTCGAAAGCGCGATCTGGATGACGGTCATGTCTTATCTGGCGATGCTCGGCGGCGTCGCGGTCATGGGGGCCTTCGTGCACTGGATGGCGCGCACCTATGACGCCAACCCGAGCCTGGCCCGTTGCGTTGCATTCGCCACTTACACCGCGACACCGCTGTTCGTCGGCGGGTTGGCGGCGTTGTATCCGCATATGTGGCTGGGGATGATCGTCGGTACGGCGGCCATCTGCTACACGGTGTATCTGCTCTATGTCGGTCTTCCGACCTTCATGAATATTCCATCCGACGAGGGTTTTCTGTTTTCCAGCTCGGTGCTGGCGGTGGGCCTGGTGGTGCTCGTGGCCATCATGGCGTTCACCGTGATCATCTGGGGGCTGGGCGTCGGCCCGGTCTATACCAACTAGAAAAGCGTCCTGCCTGAGAAAAACCAGACCTGCCAATAGAGGCCGCCGCAAGGCGGCCTTCTCGCGTGCAGGATGACCATTCGGCAGTTCGGCGATTCGCAAGTCCCAAGGGTTGCGGCATACTCGACACCTCTGGAGATCCATCAAGCATGCCCGAGCAACTCAATACCCGCGTCGAAGACTGCTACCAACTCGCTGAATCCTTTTTCAAACGTCACTTCCAACGCCCTGTGGTGAGCCTCAAGCTGCGCGGGCAAAAAGCCGGGGTCGCGCATCTGCACGAGAACCTGCTGCGCTTCAACCCACAGCTGTACCGGGAAAACACCGAGCATTTCCTCAAGCAGACCGTGGCCCATGAAGTCGCGCACCTGATCGCCCATCAACTGTTTGGCGACCGCATTCAGCCCCACGGCGAGGAGTGGCAACTGATCATGCGCGGCGTTTATGAACTGCCGCCGGATCGCTGCCATACCTATCAAGTCAAACGCCGCAGCGTGACGCGCTATATCTATAAATGCCCGTGTGCAGACAGCGATTTTCCGTTTTCGGCGCAGCGTCACAGCCTGGTGCGGCAGGGGCGGCGGTATTTGTGCCGGCGGTGCCGGAACACGTTGGTATTCAGTGGTGAAATGCGGGTGGAATAAGTGTTGTTACAACTGGCCCCATCGCTAGCACTGGCTCTAAAGAATTACTTTGGCAACACGCCATTCGGTAATCCGCTGCGCACTAAACCCCAACGCCCCCAACACCTGATCCGTATGCTCCCCCAACCCCGCCCCGACATGCCGCGGCGCCGGTAAAGCCTCGGAAAACTTCAGCGGACACGCCATCTGCGCCTGCGTCGTGCCATCTCCCCGCGGCACCTGCGTCACCAGTTCCCGCGCCTGCAACTGTGGATGCTGCAGCGCCTCACCCAGGCTCAACACCGGCTCGACACAGGCATCGAGCCCGGCAAACAGCGCGCACAGTTCGGCAAAGTCATGCTTCTCGAATTCAACCTTCAACGCCTCCTTGAGCGCCTGCTGTTGCTCAGGCTTGGGTGACAGGCCGTACGCCGCCAGCTCCGGCCGGCCCAGCGCCGTACACAGTGGCTGCATGAAACCCGGCTCCAAACTGCCCACCGACATCCAGCGCCCATCGCGGGAACGATAATAGTCGTAGAAGCTGCCGCCATTGAGCATCTGGTCTTCCCACCCCGGCTCCTCGCCGCAAGCCAGATAGCCGGCGCCGGCCATGGCATTGAGGCTGAAGGCGCAGTCCGTCATGCTCACGTCCAGATGCGTGCCCTGCCCGGTTTGCTGACGCGCAATCACCGCCGCCAACAGACCGACAACCCCATGCAGCGAGCCGCCGGCGACATCGGCCACCTGCATGCCCAGCGGCAGAGGCCCGCTGTCGGCGCGGCCGGTGTAACTGGACAGCCCGGCCAGGGCCAGATAGTTAATGTCGTGGCCGGCGCGATCCTTGTAAGGCCCGGTCTGGCCGTAACCGGTGATCGACACGTAAATCAGCTTCGGATTGATGGCTTTCAACGCCTCGTAACCCAGCCCCAAACGCTCCATCACACCGGGGCGAAACTGCTCAAGCACAATGTCGTAATCGCCCAGCAACTGCTTGATCACGTCCAGCGCCGCGGGCTGTTTCAAGTCCAGCGCCAGGCTGCGCTTGTTGCGATTGAGATACGCGTGGCTGGCTGATACCCCGCCGTCATGGGGCGGCAGCACCCGCAGCAGATCCATGCGCGTGGGCGACTCGATGCGCAGCACGTCGGCGCCCATGTCCGCCAGCAGCAGCGAGGCGAAGGGCCCCGGCAACAACGTCGAGAAATCCAGAATCTTCAGTGAGGCCAGCGGTGCGGACATGGGCGATCTCCTTGTGCGATGCACTCAGCCTAGGCAGCTAACCGCCATGCGGCAATCACCGGATGTGTCAGTAAACATGACCGTTGTGCTCAAATCGCAGGCCAAAAAAAACCCGCCGAAGCGGGTTTTTTCATGCAAGCACGAGTTAGCTGACGCTGTTAGGGGTTGGGCCTTCAGCCACACCCAGGTCATCTTCTTCACGCACATCGGAGATACCACGACCGCCCGAGGCCAGCTCGGATTGCAGCACGTCGGTGTCCAGCTCATTCACCCACTTGGCCACAACGAGGGTGGCAACGGCGTTGCCGACCAGGTTGGTCAGCGCGCGAGCTTCAGACATGAAGCGGTCGATACCCAGGATCAGCGCCAGACCGGCCACCGGCAGGTGACCGACCGCCGACAGCGTGGCCGCCAGCACGATGAAGCCCGAACCGGTGACACCGGCAGCGCCTTTGGAGGACAGCAGCAGCACCAGCAGCAGGGTGATCTGGTGAGTGATGTCCATGTGGGTGTCGGTCGCTTGAGCGATGAACACGGCCGCCATGGTCAGGTAGATCGAAGTACCGTCGAGGTTGAACGAGTAACCGGTCGGGATCACCAGACCCACAACGGATTTCTTCGCGCCCAGACGCTCCATCTTGATCAGCATGCGTGGCAGCGCCGACTCGGACGAGGAAGTACCCAGCACGATCAGCAGTTCTTCACGGATGTAGCGAACCAGTTTCAACACGCTGAAACCATGCGCGCGGCAGATGGAGCCCAGCACCACGACGACGAACAGTACGCAGGTGATGTAGAAGCAGATCATCAGTTGACCCAACTGCACCAGCGAGCCGACACCGTAAGCACCGATGGTGAAGGCCATGGCACCCAGCGCACCGAGCGGCGCCAGTTTCATGATCATGTTGATGATGTTGAACATCACATGCGCGAAGCGATCAATCAGGTCCAGCAGCGGACGGCCGTAGGAACCGAGGCGATGCAGGGCGTAACCGAAAATCACCGAGAACATCAGCACTTGCAGGATATCGCCGGTGGCGAATGCACCGACAATGGTGTTCGGGATGACGTTAAGCAGGAAACCGACGATGCTCTGGTCTTTACTGGCCGTGACATAGGAGGCGATTTTCGAGGCATCCAGCGTTGTCACGTCGATGTGCATGCCGGCGCCCGGCTGCACAACGTTGACCACCACCAGACCGATCAGCAAGGCGATGGTGGAAACCACTTCGAAGTACAACAGCGCGTAGCCGCCGGTCTTGCCCACCGACTTCATGCTCTGCATACCCGCGATACCGCTGACAACGGTACAGAAGATGATCGGCGCGATGACCATTTTGATCAGTTTGATGAACCCGTCACCCAGCGGCTTGAGCGCCACACCGGTCTGCGGATAGAAGTGACCGACCAGAATGCCGATGGCGATGGCAACGATCACCTGGAAATACAGGGATTTATACAGTGGCTGACGAGTCGTCATTGCAAGTGTCCTCAAGCGTCTCGCTGGGCAACATCCATCTGTTGTCCGCAAAACCTTAAATTGCGAACCCTCCTGCACTGGAGGGATTTGTTGTGTCGAATGGCGCTTTATCCTGCGGATCAACGCACGCTTCTGACACTCCTATCGCAAGCGTCGTGCCACGTTGGTGCATTTCGCGGCAAGCCTTTTGATATCAGGGATTGCAGGCTCATCGATGCCAGCGTTCGTCGCCCCTGCCCTGGCGGATTTCCGCCAACCCACCGCTTCTCGTCCTACAATTTGGCGGAAATCCGCCTTGTTGCCCTTGATGCACCCCGGCTACCATCCGGCGCCTGAGAAAGGATTTGCCGCTTATGCGCGAACGCACCATTGCCAGCCATTTCGCCCGTGCCGCCCTCGGCGGCGCACGTCGCTCAGGGTTCGACTATTCGGGCCTGTTGCAGCAACTGGGGATCAGCCCTGAATTGCTCGACGAGCCTCGTGCACGCATTGCCCCGGAGCAGTTCACCCGTTTGATCCAGGGCCTGTGGCTGGTGCTGGACGACGAATACCTGGGATTGGGCAACGCACCAAGCAAACCCGGCAGCTTCGCCATGATGTGCCACGCCTCGATTCATTGCCGCAATCTGGAGAAAGCCCTGCAACGCGGTTTGTTGTTCTACAGCCTGTTCCCCCAGGCCCCGCGCCTGACCCTGAGCCGCGAAGACGAATGGGTGCGGCTGAGCCTTGACGATTCGCAGCTATGGGACCCGGATCACTTTCTCAGCGAGAGCCTGCTGGTGATTTGGCATCGCCTGGGCAGTTGGCTGATCGGCCAGCGCATTCGCCTGGAACACGCCACGTTCAGCTATGCGAAACCGGCGCATGGCGCTGAATACGATCTGCTGTTCCCCTGCCCCACGACGTTCGGCACCGCGCAAAGCAGCCTGCTGTTTCACAGTCGCTACCTGCCCATGCCCTTGCTGCAGGACGAACGCACCCTCAAGCATTTCCTCGAACGCTCCCCGGCGGATCTGCTGTCACGCCCGGATGACGGCGACAGCCTGAGCAGCCGCTTGCGTCGCTTGCTCAGCCGCGACACGGCGAACTGGCCGGATCTGGAAGCGGTGGCCGCGCACCTGCACGTCAGCCCGCAGACCCTGCGTCGGCATTTGCGCGAGGAAGGCAGCAGTTTTCAGGAGTTGAAAGATCAGTTGCGGCGGGATATCGCCATCTACCATTTGGGGCGGGCGGATCTGTCGTTGCAGCAGATTGCCGAACAACTGGGGTTTTCCGAACCGTCGGCGTTTCACCGCGCGTTCAAGAAATGGACAGGGCTGACGCCGGGGGCTTATCGGGCGCAGGAGCATTGAGCGTAAAAGATCACAGATCTTCAGCAGTTCCTGCGAATTGGAATGCAAACTGCTGTAGTCGCCGAGACTGCGATCCTTTGACTTCAGATCACCCCGGCAGACCGAGATACTCGTCCCCCGGAACCGGTTTCACAGAACCTGGTTCAACATGCTCGAGAACGCCTCCAAAAGGGGTATCGAGTCCCCCCGCTAATACCGGCTGCAAAGAGATCACCCAAACGGTCCCGTCCTCATGACAGGAAACATACCCGAGTGAATCATCGGGACTGATCGCCATACGAAGTGGCAGCCGTCCTACGGGTATTCTCTGGATGACAGCGCCAGATTGAATATCAATGGTCGAGACGGTATGCGTATGAGGATTACAGCAGTAAGCACGTGTACCGCGATGGTTGACCACGATGCCCCTGGCGAGCCCGGTAACGGGTATAGCCCTGATCAATGCGCCATTGTGAGCATTGACCTGCACGATTTCCTCCGTCGTGCTCACTACAACATCAGCAAAAATGCTGTTCCCGTCAGGACTCATTGCGAGACCGATAGGCGGCGCCTTCAAGCGGAATGCGGCAATTTGCGTCAGTGACCGGGAATCGATGACGACAATCGAGCTGCTGCTTACTACAGCGACATAAATTCTGCTGCCATCGGGATGAACAACAATCTGGTTCGGTGCCTGGCCAACCGTAATGGTTTTTAGCGATTGCAAGTTGCGCACATCTATCACGTTAACAGTGGCGTCATGCGAGTTACTGACAAACGCAAGCGCTTCGTCCTGGCTCAGGGTGACATTGAAGCAGGCTCTACCTACCGGAAAGCTCGCGATGGTCCGCTCGCTCTCCAGGTCGAGGATTTCCATTAGTTGAGTCTGGTAAAAGCCTGCAAAAGCCCGAGTACCGTCGCGACTCAATGCATGCTGACTCGATGAATCCTGACCGTTGATCGGGATATACCGTTCAACCTTGGCTTTTTCAGTGTCGATCACCGCCAGCGATCTCCCGTTAGCAGGCCCCACGTAGGCTCGTCTGCCATCGCTACTGATGGTAATTCCCTGAATCAGAGCGCCGACGGCAATTACGCCCGGTTGCGCATACGCCATGACAGTCAAAGTCTCGGTTGTCGTATGCCCGCCACTGGAGGCCATCAGAGTGTAAACCCCGCCAGCAGTCGCTCCTTTAATGCCCTCGATGATCAGGGTGCCGTCCGGCTGTGTCGAAAATTCGCGGGTACCGCCTGCCCCATCGGCATATTGGCTGCCTACTGGAAGCACTACCGTGATCTTGCCTACAGCTGGCTGCCCTGATCGCGTAAGGCTGAGTTTGACGTCTTTGACGCGTCCGCCAGGAGCGACGTCATACGGTCCGTTACTGAAGGCGACTTGAGTATCAAGTCGGCCAAGATGAACATCTATCAGCTTGGTTGATGACCGATTGAAATTTCCCAAATGATCGAATACCAGGTAGTCCAGCTGTACGTAACGGCTGTCCCCAATGCGCCGAAACGTGTCCTCGAAAAGCGTTCTGGTCACCGGTGCCGAAGCATCGGTGATCTCCCACTCATCCGTCTCATCACCGGTCTGAAAACGAATACGGTTATAGGGGCGTGGGTTGGAAAAGTTAAATCCGAACTCCACACCTTGCGCAGCCCGTGCAGCGTCGACCCCATCCTTCAGCACATCGGGGGGGATTACCAGATCCAGCCCCTGTGGCGCCGGTTCTCCCGGCGAGCGCAGGTAATACAACACGTTCAAATCCCGTGAGTCTTCGCTATTCCCACTGGGACGAGTGACTTTGTAATGAAACCTGGAAACTCCATTGGGCAACCGTCCGTGCGGTACGTACAGACGGATACGTGACTGCTCCTCTCCCTGTACGATGGTTTTTCCTGCAACCGGAGTGGTCTCGCTATTGATGTACAAGTCAACGCGATCATCGACAGCCATTTTCCACGAACGACTCTGGAGCTCCGCCCATGGATCGACCAGGCACTCCAGGCCCTGCGGCTGTTCATCGTAGAGCGATTTGGGAATGCCACCGTCAGCGGGATCGGCGGTTTTCAACGGAGAGATCCATCCTGGAATGATTACGGGATAAAGTACAAACAACTGGTTCAGCGCCGATGACTGGATATCCATCATGTTCTCCCGCAAGTGTGATTCAACCGAGCCCTCTCGGAGGCGCAACCATCACACACCTACCCCGTCCGACTGACAACTGTCACATCTGACAGGTAAGGTCTGATTTCCGACAGACGGTTATCCTCGTTATACCGCCGGAAAATGAATCCTGAACGCCGCCCCACCCATCGGCGAATCACCCAGCGCCAGTTTGGCGTTGTAGCTTTCGATGATGTCCTTGACCACCGCCAACCCGATGCCCTGCCCCGGATGCTGACGATCCAGCCGCTCGCCACGCTCAAGAATCCGCGCACGCTGATCCGGCGGTACGCCCGGGCCGTCATCTTCGACGCACAACTCAACCCCGGCCAGGGTCTCGCGCACGCTGATGCGCACTTCGCCCAGGCACAGGCGATAGGCGTTTTCCAGCAAGTTACCCATCATCTCCAGCAAGGCGCCCTGCTCGATCGGTACATAACAATGCTCAGGCAGATCGAATGCCACCCGCACACGCTTGTCGCGGTAGACCTTGTCCAGCGTGTCGCACAGGCTTTTGAGCACCGGTTGCAAGCGCACCTGATGCCGCACCAGTCCGCTTTTGCGCAAACTCGCGCGCTGCAGTTGATAGCTGATCTGTTGGCTCATGCGTTCGATCTGGCTTTGCAGCACCCAGGCCTGATCGCGTTCTTCGGGACGTTGAGCCATGTCCTCGCTGACGCCTTGCAGCACCGCCAGCGGCGTTTTCAGACTGTGGGCCAGGTCATCGAGAGAGTCGCGATAGCGGCTGCGTTGCTGGCGCTCACTGAGCAGCAAGCGGTTGAGCGAACCGGTCAGTCGCAGCAGTTCACGCGGGTGTTGTTCGGTGAGGCTTTCGCGGGTGCCGCCTTCGATTTCATCGAGTTCCTGACTGAGTTGGCGCAAGGCTTTAAGGCCCCAGGTCAGACCGATCCACAACAGCGCCAGCAGTACCAGCAAGGCGGCGCCGAAACCCAGGTAAAGATTTTCGCGCAGGCCTTCAAGGGTGCTTTCGTACTCGCGCACCGGTTGCAAGGCAACGATGCTGAACGCAGCGCTTTTGCCGCCGAGCAGTTTGACTTCCACGTCGTAGACGAAGAATTCCTGGCCGCTGGCCTCGCGAATCCGCGCGAACTCGTTGCCGAGGCCGTCATAACGCGGTTTGTAGTTGATCTGCTCTTCCTGGGTGGCTTTCGAACGCCAGACCAGATGCCCTGAACGGTCGTAGATGTAACCGAGCAGGCGCAGGTCAGTGAGGTTGAAGCGCTCATCCGGCAACTGCGTAGGCATCACCAGCCGGCCGTTTTCAATGCGTGCGGCGGAGATCAGCGTGGTGACGTCCGACGCCAGACGCTGCTCGATGGAATCCTGCAGCGCCAGGCTGAACGCGCCTTGCATCGCCGGCAGCAAGGCGAGCATGAACAACACCGCCAACGTGGTGGCGGCGAGCATCAAGCGAACACGAAGGGAACGAATCAAGTGCAGCGCTCATTGAACAGGTAGCCGAGACCACGCACGGTGTCGATTGGCTTGAACCCGGCCGGACCTTCGAGCTTGCGGCGCAGGCGGCCGACCAGCACTTCGATCACGTTCGGATCGCGCTCGTCATCGTCCGGATAGAGCTGTTCCATCAAGCGGTCCTTGGGCACCACTTGCTGGTGGTGCCGCATCAGGTATTCGAGGATGCGGTATTCGTAGGCGGTCAGCGCCAGCGGTTGCTCGTCGAGGGTGGCCTGTTTGCGATTGAGATCAAGCAGCAACGGGCCGGCGACGATGGTCGATTGCGTGAAACCGCTGGAGCGTCGCAACAAGGCATTCAGGCGCGCGTCGAGTTCTTCGAACTGGAACGGTTTGACCACGTAGTCGTCAGCACCGGCGGCCAGGCCTTCGACCTTGTCCTGCCAGTTACCGCGCGCGGTGAGGATCAGGATCGGGAAGGTCTTGGCGCCTGAGCGCAACTGGCGGATCAGGTCGAGGCCGCCCATGCCCGGCAGACCGAGGTCGATCACCGCCAGGTCAAAATTGAACTGCCCGGTCTGGTACAGCGCCTCTTCGGCATTGGCCACGGACTCGACCACGTGACCGCTCTCCGTCAGACGGGTTTGCAGGTGATGACGCAACAGCGCTTCATCCTCGACGACCAACAGTTTCATATCGCTCTCCTGGGTAAATCAAAATCTCCAACAACACACCTGTGGGAGCGGGCTTGCTCGCGAAGGCGATGTACCAGTCGTCATCTTCATTGACTGATCCACCGCTTTCGCGAGCAAGCCCGCTCCCACATTCAGGCTGACTGCTCTATCAGAAAGAGTAGTTGGCCGACAGGTACGTCTGGGCGCTGCTGGTCAAGCCCAGCGAACCCTGTTTGCTGCCGCCGCGCTCGCTCATCTCGGTGCTGGCGTTGCTACGCAGGTAACGGTAACCGAGTTCTACCGAAGTGTTTTGCGACACTTGCTGCAAAACACCGAACTGGCCGCCGACCGCATAACCGATGTCACTGTCGCGACTGTAGCCTGGCGATTCCTGAGTCAGCTTGGTCAAACCGGCCGTCGCACCGCCGAACAATTTGGTGGTGTTGCCCACCGGATAGAACAGATCGTAGCTACCCAGCAGGTTTTCCTGACGCAGTTTAATGCCATTGTGCGAACCCGACACATTGTCGTAGGTGGCGTAGTAGCGACCCTGACTGTTTTGCTGACCGAGGCGTACGCCGTAGGTATTGTTGCCGTCGATCGCGCCAGTGGCGTCAGGGTGATCGAGGTTGTCGTTCAGGGCATGGGATTTTTTGATCTTGTCGCTGGTCTGGCCGAAGGTCAGGCCGGCGAAGTTCGAAGTCGTGTCGGCATGGGCCGCGATACTGGCGCTCATTACGGTAAATGCCAGCAGCAGTTTGTTTAAACGAGTCATGGTATTTCCTCTTTCACAGTGCTGTTTGGGTATGGCGCAAGGTTACTGCCCCTGTCCTGTACCGCCCCTGAACACTCTCTGAACCTGACCTGAACCAAATCGACTAGGCTGCTCTGACCACTTTTCGATATGGAGACCGACCATGCGCCTGTTCCTCGCCCTCACCCTGCTGGCCGCAAGCTGCCTCACCCACGCGGCGATCAAGACCGAAGAAATCCCCTACCAAAGCGCCGACGGCAGCAAGCTGATGGGTTACTACGCCTACGACGACGCGATCAAAGGCGCCCGTCCCGGCATTGTCGTGGTGCATGAATGGTGGGGCTTGAACGATTACGCCAAGCGCCGCGCACGCGACCTGGCTGAGCTCGGCTACAGCGCGCTGGCGATTGATATGTACGGCGAAGGGAAAAATACCGAGCACCCGAAAGATGCGATGGCGTTCATGCAGGCAGCGACCCAGGACGCCGACGCCGCCAGTAAACGCTTCTCTGCCGGTTTGGACTTGTTGAAAAAACAGCCCCAGACCGACGTGAACAAACTCGCAGCCATCGGCTATTGCTTCGGCGGTGGCGTCGTGTTGAACGCGGCGCGCCAAGGTGTACCGCTGGCGGGGGTGGTGAGTTTCCATGGCGCGCTGGCAACCAAGACGCCGGCCACGCCCGGCAGCGTGAAGGCGAAAATTCTGGTGGAGCATGGTGCGCTGGACAGCATGGTCACGCCGGACAACGTCACCGCGTTCAAGTCGGAAATGGACAAGGCGGGGGCTGACTACAGGTTCGTCAGTCTGGAGGGCGCCAAGCATGGTTTTACCAATCCGGATGCCGATCGCTTGAGCCATGGCGAACACGCAGGGCCGGACATTGGTTACAACAAGGCTGCGGATGAAAAATCCTGGGCGGACATGAAAGCGTTCTTCCAGAAGATCTTTGGTTAAGCCAGCGTTGAGCGTGGTGTGGCCTTCACGCTTGCTCGCGAAGGCCACACCATTGATCTCGACCTTGCCTCGGCTAACCGGCAAAATGCCCGCCATGAATCTCACCCCAACCCTCCCCGCTTGCTGCACCCCGCTCGACGCCCACTGGCCCTTGCCGACGGCGTTGCCCGACACGGTGCTGCTCAGCACTCATTTCGATCCGTCGCAACTGCTCGGCGATGACTTTCAACGCAGCGCCATCGATCCACCGCCAAGTATTCAGCGTTCGGTGGCCAAGCGTCAGGCCGAGTTTCTCGCCGGACGCCTCTGCGCGCGGGCGGCGCTGCAACAGTTGCAAGGGAGTGGCATGGTTCCAGCAATTGGCGAAGACCGGGCCCCCGTGTGGCCGGCGCACATCAGCGGCTCGATCACCCACAGCACCGGCCGTGCGGCAGCGATTGTCGCCAATAAGCAACATTGGCGCGGCTTGGGTATGGATCTGGAAAACCTGCTCAACATCGAGCGCGCCGAGCGCCTGGCCGGGGAAATCCTCACTCCGGCGGAAATGCAGCGCATGGCCGCTGGCGCGCGGGATCAATTGGCGTTGCTGGTCACGCTGACATTCTCGGTGAAAGAGAGCCTGTTCAAAGCGCTGTACCCGATCGTGCAAAAACGCTTTTACTTCGAGCATGCCGAACTCCTGGAATGGACTGAACAGGGTCAGGTACGTTTACGCCTGTTGACGGACCTGTCCGGCGAATGGCGCAACGGGACAGAACTGGATGCGCAGTTCGGGGTGCAGGATGGGCAATTGTTGAGTCTGGTCAGTATCAAAGCCTGAAGATCTTTATGGGCTTTCAGGGAGACCACATCGCTGGCAAAGACGACACAACATTCAGCGCCGCTCCTGATTCCTCGGCCAGCTCAAGCTAAAGCAGGCCCCTCCCAGACTCTTGCTCCGGCCAATGATGGCCCGCCCGTCATGCCAATGGATGATCCGTCGCACAATCGACAAGCCCAACCCATGCCCACCCGATGCCCGGGTGCGGCTGTCGTCCAGGCGTAAAAACGGCGTGAAGATCCGCTCCCACGCCACTTCCGGCACTCCCGGCCCGTCATCCTCGACATCCACCCGACAGCGCAGTTGCCCGACCTGATAACTCACCGTGACCGTCGAGCGTGCATGGCGCATGGCGTTGCTCACCAGATTCTGCAAGGCCCGATGCAGATAACGCGGCTCAGCCTCGACCCAGGCATCGTCGTTATCGGCGGCGGCCAGACACAAGCCACGCTGCACCGTGACCTCGGCGCGCAACGGCGCCAATTCCTCGATCACCTGATTGACCAACGCGTCGAGGTCGATGCGTTGAAACGTCAGCGCCGGTGCCCCCTGCTCCAGACGCGCATACGTGAGCATTTCATCGACCAGCTTATCGAGGTCCTCAATGTCGTGATCCATGCCCTCACGGTACTTTTCCAGGGCTTGCGGCGTGGTTGCCGAGCCGATCATTTCCAGGCCAAACCGCAACCGAGCCACCGGCGTGCGCAGTTCATGGGACACCGCACGCACCAGTTCACGCTGGATCGCCAATAACTGTTGCAGGTGTTCGGCCATGCCATTGAACGCCGAAGCCAGTCGCCCGACCGAGTCAGCACCGCGCGCCGGCACGCGGGTTTCCAGACTGCCCTTGGCGATGCGCGTAGCCGCTGCTTCAAGGCCTCGCAAACGGCGCTCGAGTTGGCGCACCAGCAGATAAACGATAAGGCCGATCAAGGTCAGCCCGAGCGCGGCGATCAACACCAGCCATTGCGGTGGATACGGATTCATCTGGTACAGCGGCCCGATTTCCAGCACCCAGGGCGTACCAACCATGCCGGCAAACACGCGGATCGAATCGCCGCCCTTGCCCAGCGCCATCACCGTATCGCCCTCGGACACCCGTCGGCTCTGGTCTTCGTCCATGTCGGCGTCATTCACTGTGACCAATCGCAGATCGAAACCGAAGCCCTTCTCTTTCTTTATCTGCGCCAGCCGTTTGGGCTGCTCGCCCACCGGTACGCGCACCAGTTCATCGGCCAGCAGGTAAATAGTCGCCCGGGCCAGTTGTTCGCTGATTTGTTGCACCTCGCCGGTGAGTACGAGTTGTTCTTTGTCGCTGACCAGCCGATAGACCTTCGCCGCATGCGGCCCGGTTTGCTCGACCAGCGCTTGGCCGCGCAGAACGCGGGTGCGCTGGGTGAGGTCGAGGCCCGTTTCGGCAAAGGTCTTGAGCGCCAGCGGAATCCCGAGCAATCGCTCCCAAACCAATAGCGCACGATGACGCTCGGTTTCATTCATCGGTTGCAGGTTGTCGGCCATCAGCGAGAACGTGCCGTGGGCCAGGCGCTCGCGGTACTGCTCGCTGCGCACCTGATTGAGCAGGTTCAGTGCGAGCACACCGAGCACGGCCACCAGAATCAAGGCTGCGCACATGCCGCCATAGATACGCAGGAAGATCGAGTTCACAGCGCCAGGTCTGCGCAGGCCTCAGGGACGAACAGGTAGCCTTTGCTGCGGATGGTCTTGATCAGACGCGGATGGTCGGGGTCGTCGCCGATTTTGGGGCGGATGCGCGATATGCGTACATCGATCGAGCGGTCCTGCCCGTCGTAGCCAATACCGCGCAGCGCGGTGAAAATCTCTTCCCGTGACAGAATGCGTCCGGCGTTGGAGACCAACAACCAGAGCAGGTCGAACTCGGCGCTGGTCAACTCGATGCCGCTGTCGCTCAGCCAGGCCTCGCGCAAGGCGTTGTCCACCACCAGCGGGCCGAATTGCAGGCGCCGGGATTTCTCCGTGGTCGGCTCGGGCGTGTCACTGCGTCGCAGCAACGCCTGAACCCGCGCCAGCAACAGTCGCGGGCGTACCGGCTTGCACACGTAATCATCGGCGCCGAGGTCGAGGCCATGGATCTGGTCGGCGTCGTCGGTTCTTGCCGTAAGCATCAGAATCGGCCCGTCATAACGGTCGCGCACCTTGCGGCAGATGCTCAGGCCATCTTCGCCGGGGAGCATCAGGTCGAGGATCACCAGATCCGGTTGCTCCTTGATGATCCGCGCCGCCGCCAGCGCACCGTTGCCTTCGATGTCCACGCGCAGTCCATTGGCTTGCAGGTAGTCGCGAGTGAGTTCGGCCAGACGCTGATCATCCTCGACTATCAATACCTGAAAGGCTTGTTGCTCCACCGGTGACCTCTGCTTGCCAGAATTACGAATAAAGGAAGGATCCTCCGGTCTTTTTGTCATCTTTTCGGAGGATAAGAATGCGTACGCATGGGCCGATTGTATAAACGGCGTCCAGCCAGAACACAAGTCGGTAAATGCGTTCGGACAAGGCCGTTTTTTGTGATAGGGTTCGCGCCCTTAAAAATCCGCTGAAGCGTTTTTCCAGGCGAAAAAACAGTGACAAACGGTCTAGCTCAGCAGGTTCGCGGCCTACACGGGAATTCCCTGTTTCACACACAATTTACGCACAGGGTTATCCACAAGCTGTGCGTTGCAATCCGCCCCTGAAACGCATTATCTTGTAGCCCGTTCGCAAAAAAACCCTACATGTAGGGTTTTGCGTAAAAAACCAAACACAAACCGGACAGTGAATTCAAGGCTTTTTATTGCCATTGTCGGGTTGAACCAAACGTATTTTTACAAGCCCAAACCGCGCCTGCGGATGGCTACCGTTTTTCAGTCGATCACGACGATAACGGTACGGGTGTTGCAGTGGCGAAACTGCTCCCCGAAAGGAATGCGGTCTCACGCGTATCGCGCGAGCCGAAGACTTCGGCATGGAAGCGGCGCCCACAAGGCCTTCTTCCTGAACTGTCCCGAAGTCGTTATACCCGGCACGTGCCGGTTGTAGTGCTTCAGGACGGAACGGTGGGCACCGTGATGGTGCCCAAACAAACATAGAGAACGTGGAGACACCCATGCAAACCGACACAACTCGCGAGAACCCGCAGGGCACCTTGCCGCAGGCCGCTGATTCGACTTCGGATCTGGCAGCCACCGCGCCTGGCCAGCTGCGCGTGATCAAGCGTAATGGCACTGTCGTTCCTTACACCGATGACAAGATCACCGTCGCTATCACCAAAGCGTTTCTCGCAGTTGAGGGCGGCACCGCTGCCGCTTCGTCGCGAATCCACGACACCGTTGCCCGTCTGACCGAACAAGTCACCGCGACCTTCAAGCGTCGCATGCCTTCGGGCGGCACCATCCACATCGAAGAAATCCAGGACCAGGTCGAACTGGCCCTGATGCGTGCCGGCGAGCAGAAAGTGGCTCGCGACTACGTGATCTACCGTGACGGTCGCTCGAAAGAACGCGCTGCCCACGCCCCGGCCGAAGAAGCAGTCAACGCTCATCCGTCGATCCGCATCACCCGTACCGACGGTAGCCTGGCGCCACTGGACATGGGCCGCCTGAATACCATCGTGACCGAAGCCTGCGAAGGCCTGGCTGAAGTCGACGGCGACCTGATCCAGCGCGAAACCCTGAAAAACCTGTACGACGGCGTGGCCCTGACCGACGTCAACACCGCCCTGGTGATGACCGCCCGTACGCTGGTTGAGCGCGAGCCGAACTACTCGTTCGTCACCGCCCGCCTGCTGATGGACACCCTGCGTGCCGAAGGCCTGGGCTTCCTGGGTGTGGCTGAAAGCGCCACTCACCACGAAATGGCCGACCTGTACGCCAAGGCACTGCCGGCTTATGTCGCCAAAGGTATCGAGTTCGAACTGCTGAACCCTGTGCTGGCCACCTTCGACCTGGAAAAACTGGGCAAGGCGATCAACCACGAGCGCGACCAGCAATTCACCTACCTGGGCCTGCAAACCCTGTACGACCGTTACTTCATCCACAAGGATGGCGTGCGTTTCGAACTGCCGCAGATCTTCTTCATGCGCGTGGCCATGGGCCTGGCCATCGAAGAGAAGAACAAAGAAGACCGTGCGATCGAGTTCTACAACCTGCTGTCCTCGTTCGACTACATGGCTTCGACTCCAACACTGTTCAACGCCGGCACCCTGCGTCCACAGCTGTCGAGCTGCTACCTGACCACCGTTCCGGATGACCTGTCGGGCATTTACCACGCGATCCACGACAACGCCATGCTGTCGAAATTCGCCGGTGGCCTGGGTAACGACTGGACGCCTGTCCGTGCACTGGGTTCGTACATCAAAGGCACCAACGGCAAGTCGCAAGGCGTGGTTCCGTTCCTCAAAGTCGTGAACGACACCGCCGTCGCCGTTAACCAGGGTGGCAAGCGCAAAGGCGCTGTCTGTGCCTACCTGGAAACCTGGCACATGGACATCGAAGAGTTCATCGAGCTGCGCAAGAACACCGGTGATGACCGTCGTCGTACCCACGACATGAACACCGCCAACTGGATCCCTGACCTGTTCATGAAGCGCGTCTTCGATGACGGCAAATGGACCCTGTTCTCGCCATCCGAAGTACCCGACCTGCACGACCTGACCGGTAAAGCTTTCGAAGAGCGCTACGAGTATTACGAAGCGCTGTCCGAGTACCCGGGCAAGATCAAGCTGTTCAAGACCATCCAGGCCAAAGACCTGTGGCGCAAAATGCTGTCCATGCTGTTCGAAACCGGTCACCCATGGCTGACGTTCAAAGACCCGTGCAACCTGCGCAGCCCGCAGCAGCACGTCGGCGTGGTTCACAGCTCGAACCTGTGCACCGAGATCACCTTGAACACCAACAAGGACGAGATCGCCGTTTGCAACCTGGGCTCGATCAACCTGCCGAACCACATCGTCGACGGCAAGCTGGACACCGCCAAGCTCAAGCGCAGCATCGATGTTGCCGTTCGCATGCTCGATAACGTGATCGACATCAACTACTACTCGGTACCGCAGGCGAAGAACTCCAACTTCCGTCATCGCCCTGTCGGCCTGGGCATCATGGGCTTCCAGGACGCGCTGTACCTGCAACACATCCCTTACGGCTCCGACGCTGCCGTCGAATTCGCCGACAAGTCGATGGAAGCGGTCAGCTACTTCGCGATCCAGGCGTCCTGCGACCTGGCTGACGAACGCGGCTCGTACGAGACGTTCAACGGTTCGCTGTGGTCCAAAGGCATCCTGCCACTGGACTCGCAACAGATCCTGATCGAACAACGTGGCCAGAAGTACATCGACGTTGACCTGAACGAAACCCTCGACTGGGCACCGGTTCGCGCCCGTGTACAAAAAGGCATTCGTAACTCCAACATCATGGCCATCGCACCGACCGCGACCATCGCCAACATCACTGGCGTCTCGCAGTCGATCGAACCGACCTACCAGAACCTGTATGTGAAATCGAACCTGTCGGGCGAATTCACCGTGATCAACCCGTACCTGGTTCGCGACCTCAAGGCTCGCGGTCTGTGGGACTCGGTCATGATCAACGACCTGAAGTACTACGACGGTTCGGTGCAGCAGATCGAGCGCATCCCGCAAGAACTCAAAGAGCTCTACGCGACCGCGTTCGAAGTGGACACCAAGTGGATCGTTGACGCCGCCAGCCGTCGTCAGAAGTGGATCGACCAGGCTCAGTCGCTGAACCTGTACATCGCCGGCGCCTCGGGCAAGAAGCTCGACGTGACCTACCGCATGGCCTGGTACCGTGGACTGAAAACCACCTACTACCTCCGTGCCCTGGCCGCGACCAGCACCGAGAAGTCGACCATCAACACCGGCAAGCTGAACGCTGTTTCCAGCGGCGGCAACCACGGCGACGATTCGGTTCTGGCGGCTCCTGCAGGTCCTGCTCCAGTGCCCAAGGCTTGCGCGATTGACGAGCCGGATTGCGAAGCTTGCCAATAAGCTGAGCTGAGTCAGGCGTTGCAAGGCGCCTGAACGAGAAACCCCCGACAGACCTATGGTTTGTCGGGGGTTTTCTTTTGGGTGGAGTAAACGCTCGGGTCAAGTGTATCTGACAGCAGTTGGGCAGCATCAGGACGCCTTCGCTGCCCCCTCTCCCTTGGTCGGCTCACACACCGCCCAAACCGAACCGGCCTCGCACCTACAAAAAAGCCCCTCAAAAAGAGGGGCTTCCTTTACAACCAAAAACCAGCATCAGGCCATCTGAATGATGGTCTGCATGATGGTGCTCTGGGTCGAAATAGTCTTGGCGTTCGCCTGATAGTTGCTCTGCCCCTTGATCAGATCAACCAGCTCGTTGGTCAGGTTAACGTTGGACTCTTCCAGCGAGTTGGAAACAACCGAACCCAACGTACCGGTTTCCGGCGCATCGTAACCCGGGATACCCGAAGCAAACGTCTCTTTCCAGCTAGTACCACCAATAGCCTGCAGGCCTTGTTCGTTGGTGAAGCTGGCCAGCGCAACCTGGCCGATGGCCTTGCTCTGGTTGTTGCTGAAGTTGGCGAACAGCGTACCGGTGCCGTCGATGGTCAGGTTGGTGATCTGGCCAGTGGCGTAACCATCCTGAGTCGGGATCGAACGCGCGGTGTCAGCGTTGTACTGAGTGGTCTTGGCCATGGAAATGGTAATACCAGCGGTGTTCGCCGCAGCACCGTTAGGCGTGAAGGTACCATTGATCACATTGCCAGGAACCCAGCCGGTGAGCTTCAGGTCACTGCTAATCACCGGACCAGGCGGCGTGCTGACCTGAGTCAGTTTGCCAGCGGAGTCAAACGTCATGGTCGAAGGTGTCGGCGCGGTGACCTTCGGATCGCTACCGGTAGCGTCCGGGTTACGCCCGTCTACCAGGGTGTAGACCTTCCAGGTGTTGGCACCGGTCTTGACCACGTACTGATCCATCGGGTGCATGTTGCCCTGACTGTCATAGATCGGCGTGCTGAACGATTTGGTGTAGGTCGCGAGGTTGGTCGGGTCGAATTTGCCGGCGGCCACGGTGTCGTCGATCACCGGAGCGGTCGAGTCCAGGTTGATGGTCGACGTCACCAGCGAGGTGGACTTTGGCGCCAGGTTCGAGGTGTCGATCTTCAGGTCGGTCAGTACGCCGTTGATGACCTTGCCGTTGGCATCCACGCCGTAGCCCTGCAGACGCGAGGTGTAGTTGGTGTTGGTGATGAAGCCAGCATTGTCGACCTTGAACGTACCGGCACGGGTGTAGGACACCGAGCCATTGTTGCTCATGGTGAAGAAGCCCGAACCGTTGATACCCATATCCAACACGTTACCGGTGTTGTTGATGTCACCCTGGGTGAACTGCTGGGACACGTTGGCCAGACGCACACCGTTACCGATGACCTTGCTGCCGCTACCCAGGCGAGTGGCCGAGTAAACGTCTTCGAATTCTGCACGGGACGATTTGAAACCGGCGGTTGCAACGTTGGCGATGTTATTGCCGGTCACGTCCAGTTGTTTGTTGGCTGCATAGAGACCGCTAAGGCCGATATTGAAAGACATATTCCACTCCTTTGTGCCGGTTAGTCGGCTCTATATACCAATGGTTTGTACTTTGGACAGGGCGACGGTGCCCTTGCCGGACAGGTTGAGCATCAACTCGCCGCCGGTCTGGCTGATGGTCACACTGTTGACCGTGGCTGGCAGGTAAGTCGCCAAGTCGGTCGCGGTGCCATTGATTGATGCGTTGGCTTTGACGGTATAGGTACCGGCCTTCACCAGATTGCCGTCCTTGTCCTTGCCGTCCCAGGTGAAGCTCGCGCTGCCTGCGGCGCGACTGCCCAGATCGATGGTGCGAACCACCGTGCCGCTGCTGTCGGTAATGCTGACGGTGCCACCGGCAATCGATGACGGAACGGTCGCCGAACCGGTCATGCCCTTGCTCGGGTCGTCCATCTGAACGCTGTTGGTCTGCACGATCACGTTGCGACCGACCAGCGACGACGCCTGCAGTGCCTGCGAGGAGTTGTAGTTGCCGGCCAGCGAGCTGACGGTGCTGTTAAGCGTGGTGATGCCTTCCAGGCTACTGAACTGTGCCAACTGGGCAACGAATGCACTGTTGTCCTGCGGATCGAGCGGGTTCTGGTTTTTCAGCTGGGTGACCAGCAATTGCAGGAACGCGTCCTTGCCCAGTGCCTGGCCGCCGGTGGCGCTGTTGGTAGCCGAAGCAATGCCACCGGTGGTCGAACTGGTCTTTTTCGACGAGTTCGCCAGGATGTCATTCATGCTCAAGCTGCTGGTGGTATCGGAAACACTCATGGCCGTCGCCCCTTATTACTGACCGAGGGTCAGCACCTTCTGCATCATGGTTTTGGCGGTGTTCATCATTTCGGCGTTGGTCTGGAACGACCGGCTCGCGGAAATCATGTCAGCCATTTCTTCCACCACGTTGACGTTCGGGTAGTAGACGTAGCCCTTGGCGTCAGCGGCCGGATGGTTCGGCTCGTAACGCGCCTCGAGGTTGCTCTGGTCTTCGACCACGCCGAGTACCTGTACGCCCTGCCCTGCGGCGTCCTGGCTCTGGAACAGCGAGTTGCTGCCGCTGTTCTGGCCACCCTGGAACATGGTGGCGAACACCGGGTGACGGGCGCGGTAGGTCTGGTCGATGCTCGACGAGACGGTTTCGGCGTTGGCGATGTTCGAAGCCACGGTGTTCAGACGCGTGGTTTGTGCGCTCATGCCGCTGCCGGCAATGTTGAAAACGCTGGACAGGGACATGGATTACTCTCCGCGCAGGGCTGACACCAGCCCTTTGAATTTGCTGTTGAGCAGAGTGAAGCTGGCCTGGAAGCCGACCGCGTTTTGCGCGTAGTTCGACTGCTCAAGCTGAGCATCTACGGTGTTCTGGTCGATCGAAGGCTGCATCGGCGTGCGATACATCAGCGACTCGTCGCCATTGCCCAGGCCTTCAGCTTCGATGTGACGGCTGTTCGTCATGTTCAGGGCGATGGTGCCGTTGGCGTTCTTCTGGGTCTGTGCTTCAAGCACTTTGGAGAAGTCCAGATCCCGAGCCTTGTAGTTCGGGGTATCGGCGTTGGCGATGTTGTTGGCCAGCACTTCGGCACGCTGAGCGCGGAAGCCCAATGCCTTTTCGTGAATGCCGAGCGCTTTATCGAAGCTGATGCTCATGTCGGGAACCTTCGGGTGACCGGTTTTTCGTAACTGAGCTTTAGCAAGCGCCGTGCCAACGCGAGAAACCCCCGAAAACCGCACCTTTGCGGGGATCAGGCAAAGCGGCAATGCCAGAAAAGCGGCAAACGACTTCCGCTGGCTGCCGCTTTTCTGCCGCTTGCCCTCCCCTCCCACCCACACCACAGCTCCACTGTGGGAGCGGCGACCTCGTAGAAACGCCAGGCACAAAAAAACGGGAGCCCCTGCGGACTCCCGTTTTTGTGTTGCCGATTTGCAGATTACTTGGCCTTGTAAATGATCCCCGGGCTGCACTGGACCATCTGGTAATGATCCGGCAAACCGTTCAGCGCTTCGGAAGCGCCAAGGAACAGATAACCACCCGGTTTCAGCGTGCTGTGAATGCGCAACAGAATGTCTTTCTTCACTTCAGCAGAGAAGTAGATCAACACGTTGCGGCAGAACACGATGTCGAACTTGCCCAGGCTGGCGTAACTGTCGAGCAAATTGAACGAGCGAAACTCCACCCGGTTCTTGATCGGTGCCTTGATGACCCAGCGCCCAGGTCCTTTCGGATCGAAAAAACGCTGCAGACGATCGGGGGACAAACCGCGACCGATTGCAAGGCTGTCGTACTCGCCAGTCTTGCAGTTGTTCAGCATGCTGCCCGAGAGATCGGTGGCAACGATCTGCACGCCCATCTTCAACTGGCCAAGGTTGACGCGCTCGAACTCATCGATAGACATCGAGAGCGAGTACGGTTCCTGACCCGACGAGCAGGCTGCCGACCAGATCCGCAGACGCTGGTTGGGACTGGCCTTGATGGCTTCGGGCAGCACCTTGTTCTTCAAGACTTCAAACGGATAGGTGTCACGAAACCACAGGGTTTCGTTGGTTGTCATGGCATCGACGACCTGCTCGCGCAAACCACTGCGCGGCTGGGTCTGGATGCGCTGAACCAGCTCACCCAGGGACTTGATACCTTGCTGCTCCATCAGTTTGTTGAGACGGCTCGAGACCAGGTACTGCTTGTTTTCACCGAGCAAAATGCCACAGGCTTTTTCCAGGAAGACCCGGAACTGTTCGAAATCCAAATTACCCGTAGACAAATTGATGCCGCCTCTTAAATCGTGTTGACCGCCAGGGACAAAAGGTCCCTAGCTGATATCTGCTGCTTTGATCCGGTCGACTACCCGGGATGCCAGGTCATCAGGGCGGAACTTGGCCAAAAAGTCATCGGCACCGACTTTCTTGACCATCGCCTGATTGAATACCCCCGACAACGAAGTATGCAGGATGATATGAAGCTTTTGCATGCGAGCGTCGCCGCGGATTTCGGCCGTCAGGGTGTACCCGTCCATCTCCGGCATCTCGATGTCGGAAATCATCATCAGGAACTCTTCTTCCGGCTTCTTGCCCTCGTCGACCAGCTTGCGCAGGTAATCCAGCGCCTGCTTGCCGTCGTTCAACGCCACGACTTCAACGCCGATCGTCTGCAGGCAACGCGTGACCTGCTTGCGCGCCACCGACGAGTCATCGACCGTCAGCACCCGCAGCGACAACGCCTTGGTCTGCGTCTCGACATCGACAACACCGACCGAAATCGCTTCCGGCGTCGGTGCAACTTCCGCCAGCACCTTTTCGACGTCGATGATTTCGACTAACTGATTGTCCACCCGAGTCACAGCGGTCAGGTAATGATCGCGCCCGGTGCCCTTGGGCGGTGGATGGATCTCCTCCCAGTTCATGTTGACGATGCGCTCCACCGAGCGAACCAGGAAACCCTGGGTCTTGGTGTTGTACTCCGTGATGATCACGAACGGATTTTTCTTGTCTTTCAACGCCCCGGAACCGGTCGCCATTGCCAGATCAAGGATCGGAATGGTCGCCCCCCGAATATTCGCCACCCCGCACACGACAGGACTGGACTTGGGCATCAGCGTCAGTTGCGGGCATTGCAGCACTTCCCGAACCTTGAACACGTTGATCCCGTAGAGCTGCTGACCGTCGAGACGGAACAACAACAGCTCCAGGCGATTCTGCCCTACCAGTTGCGTGCGCTGGTTCACCGAATCCATTACACCAGCCATGCCCAGACTCCTACACCAACGCCAAGTGTTGTTGCGACGCACATTCATTGCTAAACGGCACGGCGCTTGCTTTTTAACTCGTATGAACGCTCAAACGACATTTTTCCGACGCCTGACATCTCCCCTTCGCAGAGGGCTTTGCGCGATGTCCGCCGTTTGCCTCTTTTTCGCCGGCAGCCCTGCCATTGCTGATGCGGTTACCTTGCCTGACATGCTTATCGGCGTCACTCAGGGCTTTCTTGAGTTCACCGTAGAAGACTATCTGGCTACCAGTCAAACGGAAGGCCGCTACGAAATCGAAGTCAACCAGCTCGACCCCCGTATGCACATGCCCATGTGCGACAAGGAATTGACAGCGTCTTTGGAGAGTCCGGCACGTCCGCTGGGACGGGTAACCGTGAAGGTTCGCTGTGAGGGAAGCTCGCCCTGGACCGTGTTCGTACCCGCTCAAGTCCGCCTGTTTCGCGAGATTGTGACCACCACACGACCGCTCAAACGCGCCGGGATTATCGAGCCGCAGGATGTGACCCTGCGAGAGCGTGACGTCAGCACAATCAATCAAGGTTTTCTGACGTCGGTGGATCAAGCCATCGGGCAAAAATTAACCCGACCAACGGTCGCCGATCAGGTCATCACGCTCGTGCATCTGGAACAGGCGGAAGTCGTGCGCAAGGGCGATCAAGTGGTCATCATCGCCCGCACCGGCACACTCGCCGTGCGTATGCCGGGAGAAGCCCTGTCCAACGGCGGCCTGAAAGAACAGATCCGGGTGAAAAACCTCAACTCCAACCGGGTCATCAAGGCGCAAGTCATCGCGCCAGGCCAAGTGGAAGTGGCCATGTAAAACGCTCATGAGAAAACTGGCGCGGACCTCGTCGGTTCCCTAAACTGTGCGGCAGCAGGACACGCGCCGGCGCATGCAGGGCCTATTGCTAAATGGGCCTAAAGTTTTCCAGGGGATGGCCGAAAACATGGCAAGCGTCCAAATTCCCAGAGGTTTTTAACATGGTCATCGATTTCAGCCGTTTGAACAGCTCCTCGTCACTTACGGGCAGTACACGTACCAGCAACGCCAGGGAAACCGCCGAAACCGGCACCTCCGCGCCGCTGAATACCCAGGCCGAACCGGCCAGTACCGCAAAAAGCGGGGAATCGGTACACCTCAGCAATGAGGCTCAACAGTTGCAGAAGGTCACGGACAAGCTGCGCGATCAGCCTGCTGTCGACAAAGCCCGAGTGGCCGAGTTGAAAGCCGCGATTGCCGATGGCAGCTACAAAGTCGACAGCAACCGTGTAGCCAGCAAACTGCTCAACTTCGAAGCCCAGCGCTAGGCTTTTGCCTGCGCCAGGCTTTTGGACGCTTAAAACCCAAGGCCAGCCATGCACGACACTCATTTACTGCAACTGATCATCGACGACTTTGCTCCAGCTCAACAATTGCTGGAATTGCTGCAAACCGAATCCCTCGCTTTGCATAGTCGCGACATGCCCTTGCTGGAAGAAATTCTGGCACGCAAACAGGCCCTGATCATTTTGCTTGAACAGCATGGCCGCAAACGCAGCGAAATCCTCGCCAGTCTCAACCTGCCGACCAATCGGCAGGGGCTTGAGCAACTCGCCAGCCAGTCGAGCCTCGGCGACCAGTTGCTCAGCCAGAGCGACTTCCTGACCGATCTCATCGCCCAATGCCAGGCGGCCAATGTCAACAATGGCCAGTCGATCCGGGTACAGCAGGCCGCTACGGCCAATCAGCTGAAAATCCTCACCGGGGGTGAACCGCCAGCGCTGTATGACGCCAGTGGTGCTTTCGCCAAACCCGTCAAGCCGCGTACGTTCAGCCAGGCGTAAGCCGTTCGATGAGCCCGCACTATCAACACGAGAAACATGCTGGCAAAATACTGGCCAGTCGTAGTCAAATTTTGTCTGGAGATTGAGAAAACGTGCCAAACGCCCTAAGCGCGGATGATGCTCCGCAGCCCCCAAAGGTGCTCACCACGCCCCTGGAAATCTCCAGCAACCTGCGTCAGCTGCAAGAAAGCCACGATCCGCTGATCATCACGTTCCACGAACGCAGCCAGCGCTTCCAGAGCTACCTGATCAAAGTCGACCGTGACAGCGCGTCCATCGCCCTTGATGAAATGATCCCGCGCGACGGCGAACGCTTCCTGCTCGCCGGCGAGTCTTTCAAAGTTGAAGGTTTTCATGAGGGTGTGCGCATTGCCTGGGAATGCACTGGCACGCTGAACATCCAAGAGTGCGAAGGTGATCGCTTTTATACCGGCGAACTGCCGAGCGAAGTGGTGTATCACCAGCGCCGCAACGCCTTTCGCGCGGCACTGAAACTGACCGATCTGGTCAACGTTGAACTGGGCGGCGAAAAGCTCAAATCGCCGATCAACGGCAAGCTGCTGGATATTTCCGCGACCGGTTGCAAGCTGCGCTTCGAAGGCGACATCACCGATCGCCTGCAACTGGGCCAGGTCTACGACCGCTTGATCGCCCCGCCGCTGTTCGGCAACCAGCCGACTTCCGTCGAACTGCGTTATCTGCACTTCGAAGAAAAACTCAACATCACGTTTGCCGGCCTGCGCTTCCACAACATCAGTGGTCAGGCTGCACGTAACGTCGAGCGTTTTGTTTATCAGCTGCAACGTGAAGCACGGCGTTTCGATAAAGACGATCTCTGATTCGACACGGCCAATAAAAAGGGCAGTCACCTTGCGGTGACTGCCCTTTTTTATTTTCGACTGCTTCTCAAGGCCTGGCGCCACTGATATCCGGGGCGGGCTTATCGTTGCCAGCATCCGGATTGGCTGCAGGTTCGGACTCAGGTTCTGTTTCAGGTTGCGATTGCGCCTCCGGCTCTGACACTGGCTCTGGCTCTGGCTCAGGCGTGTTCTGCATCTGCTCCTGCACCACCTGCTCGTCAACACGCGGGTCGAGGGCTGCCACCAGCGGTGAGCTGGACATGCTGTCCGGCATCGCTACGTGATGCAGCGGCGCGTCGTCGACCTGATGCAGATTGGTCACCGCCTTCGGGCGAATCCGCCACACCAGCACCATCGCAAAGAAGCTGAAGAACGCGTACAGACTTTGGCTACCGAACAACTTCATCAACACACCCGCCAACAGCGGCCCGATGCTCGCACCGACCCCGTAAGTCACCAACAGCATCGCCGTCAGCGACACCCGGCGATCACCCTCGACATGGTCGTTGGAAAACGCCACCGCCAGGGGATACAGACAGAACTGCACCAGCGAGCAGAGGAAGCCGACCACAAACAGCACCTCCAGCGGTACCTGCGGCAGGATCGCCAGCGGCAAAGCGGCAACCGCCAGAAAACCGGCAAAACAACGAATCAGCAGCGCGCGATCATATCGGTCAGACAACCACCCCAGCGGCCACTGCACCAGCAATCCGGCAAAAATGCAGGTACCCATGAATAGACCGACCTGCTCGGTCGACAGCCCTTGCTGCGAGGCATACAGCGGCGCCAGACCGTAAAACGAGCCAATGATCAAACCCGCCCCGAGCACCGTACTCAATGATTGCGGCACGCGCTTGATGAAAAAACGCGGCTCCATCGGCGCCGGATGCAGCGGTGCCGGGTGAATCCGTCGGGTCAGCGTCACCGGCACCAGACACAGCGCGAAGCACAGGGCGACCAGCATCAGCAGCTCCAGACCGAGGCCCGGATGCATGACCAGAATCAATTGACCCAACACCAGGCCAAGGTACGACGCGATCATGTAGCCGCTGAACACCAGACCACGCTGGTTGGCATCGGCCTGCTCGTTGAGCCAGCTCTCGATGACCATGTACTGGCACATCATGCCCAGACCCACAATCGTTCGCAGCACCAGCCATGCCGGCAGCCAGTCCACCAGACCATGCCCCAACACCGCCGCACCGACGATCCCGGCACACGCCGAATACGCGCGAATGTGCCCGACCCGGGCGATCAACCGGTGGCCGATCTTGCCGCCCAGCACCAGACCGAAATAGTTGGCGGCCATCAACGCACCGACCCACAGCCCGTCGACATCTTCAGCCGCCAGGCGCAGGGCCAGATAAGTAGATAGAAGACCCGAGCCGATCAACATCATCAGCGAGGCAAAATACAGCGCTCGAAAGGATTTCCAGATTTGGCGCATCGGCGTTCCGAGCGGCTCCTTGCAGTAAGTATCGGGCTATCAAACGATAGCCCGATGGCGACGGTACGTCAGGCCTGGGCTGCTAGAACACGCCGTTCCCAGGGAGTGATTTCATCAAAGAAGCTGGTCAGTTCCATGGTCTTCGAAGCGATGTAGCCTTCGATGAACTCCTGTCCGAACAGTTCCCTGGCCAATTGGCTACGTTTCAGACGTTCGAGTGCGGCATGCAAGGTACACGGCAGCGAAAGATTATCCGGCACGTCGAATTCGCCCTGAATCGCCTCGGTCGGCTCCAGTTCGTGTTCGATCCCGTGCAAACCGGCAGCCAGACTGGCGGCGATCGCCAGATACGGATTGGCGTCGGCGCCGGGCAGACGGTTTTCGACCCGACGAGCGACCGGTGAACTGGCCGGAATCCGCAGCCCGGCCGCACGGTTATCGTGGGACCAACAGGCATTGTTGGGCGAAGCGAACGGATGGCACAGACGCTGGTAGGAGTTCACGTTCGGCGCAAACAGCGCGGTGAAGTCCGCCATGCCCGCCTGCTGCCCGCCAATGAAGTGGCGAAACATCGCCGTCGGCTGGCCGCTATCGTCGCTGAAGACGTTTTTGCCGCTGGCGATATCAACGATGCTCTGGTGAATGTGCATCGAGCTGCCCGGCGTGTGCGCCAGCGGTTTAGCCATGCAGACCACGGTCAGGCCATGCTTGAGCGCGACTTCTTTGAGCAGGTGTTTGAACAGGAAGGTCTGGTCGGCCAGCAACAGTGGATCACCGTGCAGCAGGTTGATCTCGAACTGGCTGACGCCCATTTCGTGCATGAACGTATCACGCGGCAGACCGAGGGCCGCCATGCATTTATAGACTTCACTGAAGAATGGTCGCAGACCGTTGTTGGAACTGACGCTGAACGCCGACAAGCCATCCTCGCGGCGGCCATCGAGACCGACTGGCGCTCGGAACGGCTGGGTCGGATCAGTGTTTGGAGCGAACACGAAAAATTCCAGTTCGGTCGCCACCACAGGCGCCAGACCGAGCGCCTTGTAACCTGCGATGACTTTCTTGAGCTGGCCACGGGTCGACAGGCTGGAACTTTCGCCAGTCAGTTCATCGGCATCGCAAATGGCCAGGGCACGGGGTTCGTCACTCCATGGCAACGGATGAATCTGGTCTGGATCGGCAATCAGCGCCAGATCACCGTCATCGCTGCCGTAGAACCGCGCCGGCGGATATCCGCCCATGATGCATTGCAGCAGCACCCCCCGCGCGAGCTGCAAACGACGCCCTTCGAGAAAACCCTCGGCGGTCATCACCTTGCCGCGTGGTACGCCGTTCAAATCCGGCGTGACACATTCAATCTCATCAATGCCCGTCAATCGCTGCGCGAGTGAACACTGGCCATCGGTTGTCATGACGCAATCCTTGTTGTTGTACGAGCCGCGAACGGCGACCCGAACAAAATAGGCTTCGGCTGTTCGGAATATCAAGCAGCGTCAAACAAAAAGCCTCGGATCACGGCAGATAGAGACTGAAGATCCCGCCACCCAAGGGGCCGCCATTACGGATTTCGGTGCGTCCCTCGACACCATTGCGTTGATGCAACGCGGCAATGCGGGCAGCGAAATACAGGCCAAGCCCGGTACTGCCGCTGCTGTGATTGATGCCCTGTACATAGTCAGCCTGACGTTCGAGCATCTCGACCGGATAGCCGTCGCCGTCATCGTTGATGCTCAGCACCAGTTGCCCGGCCTCGTCACTGACGGTGATCAGCAGCGACTCGCGGGCATAACGAATGGCGTTATTGATGCAATTGCCCAGCACCGAGGCAACCAGCTCACGATCAAAGAAACCCAGCGGACTCAGTGGATCAACTTCATAAGTGGCGATGATGCCGCGACTGGCGAAGACCTCTTGATGCGCTGCCAGTTGCGCCTCGATGAAATCATCCAGTTCGTGATACGCCGGCTGCACTGGCATCTGGTTGACGCCGAGTTTGTACAGCCCAAGCAACTGCACCAGCATGCCGTTGAGGTGGGCGAACTCGAAGTCGATCACGCCCTGCTCCGTGCCTTCGCGCTGCGCTTGCGGCAAACGCGCCAGCCATTTGCTGTGCGCTTGCATCAGCATGGCCAGCGAGTTCTTCATGTCGTGAACGGTGGAGGCGATCACCGTGGAAAAATCCAATGCTTGCTCGTCTTGGTTCATTCGCCAAACGCCTTGCTTTTCAGCTTCTGATAGCGCGAGAAACGCGCGTCGGTGTCGGGCATCAGGCCGACCATTTTCAGGCAGGCCCGACATTCTTCCAGCTCCGCCGAAGGCACACTGGTGTCGGTGCCGTGGAGCAGCGACTGGGCCATGTTCAGCGCGATACTGATGTTCTTGGGTTGCATCTTCAGCGCCTTGCGGAAGACCTCGCGGGCTTCAACCAGATTGCCGGTCTTGTACACCCGCACGCCCTGACGGTTGAGGTCGGCGGCGGCATTGCTCGAACTGAGGATAGTCGGGTCATCGGTGAGCTTGGCAATGTCTTTCATCACCGCCGGATCGTCACCGTAGATTTCCGCGCAGCTCTTGAGCATCGACGTGCCCGCCTCGGCCTGACCGAGCATCTGCAACTGCTTGGCGACGAGCAGCGCCGCCTCCGGACTCATGAACTGTTCCATGCCGTCGAGTCGCATCAGTGCTTGCTCGGTGAGCTTGTCGGCGGTTTCGGCATCGTTGAGCAGAAGGCTCGTTGCCTTCATCAAACGCGCACGAATCTGCAAACCGGGGTCGGTCGGGTTCTCTTTGGCAACAGCGCTGAGGGTAGTGTTGATCTCCAGGCGCGTGCGCGTATCGAGACCGCGCTCACTGCCTTTGCTGATCAGCGCATGGGCCAGGCCGAGGTTGCTTTCCGGATCCTTGAAGCGCGACTGCGCGCCCTGCGACACAGCCTGACGGTAAGCCCGCGAGGCGGTGTCGAAATCTTCGTTGGCCATCGCCAGTTTGCCGAGCAACGCCTGCCGACGCACCGCCAGCGGCGACAGGCGAATCGCTTCTTCCAGCACCTGCTGCGCGCCTTTGGTATCGCCCTCGGACACCAGCACATCAGCCATGCCGTCGTACAGCGAAGGCATCATCGGGAATACCTTCAAGGCCTTTTCATACACACCTTTGGCCTGCGCCACTTGCCCACGCTTGAACAGCAACTTGCCCAATCCAGCAAACGCCCACGGCAACGGCCGGTCAGCAATGATGCTGTCGTAGAGGCGTTCCAGTGCTTCGTTCTGATTCAGGTCGCGTAAAGCATCAGCGCGATAGCGCAGACACAGCGGCGAATAGCGAATGTCCTGTTTGCACAGGGCGATGCAGGCGTTGAGCACCTCGACCGGTTTGCCACGGTCGAGGGCTTGCAGAATCGGTTTGAGCAACGTCTTGCGCTGCTCCAGACGCTCCAGCCGCTGGGCCAGTCCCGAGCGGTTGAACGGTTTGGTCAGGTAGGCATCCGGCTCATGCTCCAAAGCACTGAGCACCATCGCCTGACTCGTCTCGGCCGTCACCATCACAAACACGGCTTCGTGGCTGATGAGCTTTTCCAGCATCAGGTCTTCAAGAACCTGCTGGCCGTTCTTCTTGCCGTCACCGAGGTGGAAATCCTGCAGGATGAAATCGTAGGATTTCTGCGCACACATCTTAAGCGCCTGCTCACCGGTGTCAGCGGTGTCCACGTCCTTGACCCCCAGCTCACGCAGCATCGAGCGCACGGAGCTGCGGAAATCCGAGAAATCATCGACGATCAGAAAACTCTTTTGGTGATACGACAGCATCGAGGATTTCCAGGCAATTGAAGTAGATGAACCAAGGGCGATTTTCAGGCGCGCAGATGATAGCTGGAGGCCAAATGCTATCAAGCGATTTCGCACAAGTCTGAACTCACCGTTTGGGTTATCGGCCAGAAGTGGCGTTCCCTGAAGCCGACGCTTCAAGATTCCACACACAGCGATTAACCTGCGCGCCTGCCAACTTCTCACTACAAGGCCGACCTCGTGTACATCAAAGGACGCTACATCGTATCTGCCTGTGCGTTGCTGTTCTTCCAGCAGGCCATGGCGAGCGCAATGGACAGAAGCCCTCGCCCATCAGCCGGATGGCGCCGAAAAAGAGCTATTGGATGATCTGCAAAACCGCGTTCGCGCAGCCAGTAAAAATGATCCGGAGTTTGCTCTCGAACGGACACTCGCGTCCTTGGCGTTGAAAAGCGCTGCAACCCAGTTTTCCGCAGCGAGTGGCAGGCGTTGAGTGCCACCGACTTCGACGCTGACACCGCACTGGGCCGAACCTCGTTCACGCTGCGGGATCTGGACGACAACGGGCAAGAGCGAAAGCCCATTTGCCCTATTCCTGCGTCCGCCACAAACAACGACGAATATTACGGCTACGGAGCAGGCTACTACGCCATCGAACAGGTCGCCGACTTCCCGGTGATCATCGGTAGCAAATGCTTTATTGCGCGAATGAATGACTGGTTCGGCGCCTACAGCGCTAAGGATGGACTCTATGCGCAAGTGACCTTGCGCAAACCGGGCGCGCAAGAACAGGAGCGCGACTACAAGGTCAATGGACGTCGGCGCATGACCGGGATAAGCACCTCAATTGGCAAACCTGGAGGGGGCGCTGAGGAATAGCCCCGGCGCCCGCCCATGAAAAGCCCGGACAGATGAAACTGCGCGAGTTTTTTATCTGAAAATCATCAACCTCTTGAGATCACGCCACTCATGTATTGATTCAAATCGCGAAAATCCTTAACCGTCCAAGCGTGCGGCGGCAGCTTTACACCGTTCTCTTTCAATGTTCTTGGAATCAAGTCTCCGTTTGGACGAAGTATTATTGACGACACAATAACGCCTGGGTATTCCTTGAGTCTTTGCTTGAAAAAGGACGCTGTCAGATCAGGCGTCGGTGGATTGCTTTTATTAGCCAGGGGTCCTGATGCCTTCAGATCTACTCCGTGGCACATGGCGCACCGCTGTGAATAGAGGTTTTTCCCGTTGGCATTGTCCGCAAAAGACAGCGGCGCCTGAATTAGCGATAAAAAACCAAGCGAAGCAATGAATAGTATTTTCATGCCTCACTTAGCCTTCTTGCGTTTTGCAGCACTTGAAAAGAATTTCAAAAGGCCTTCCATCGGCATCTTCCTTAAGCCGCGAATACGAAAAAGCCCCTTTCAGATCACTCTGAAAGAGGCTTGACTGCTTCTCCTGCCAACACGGCTGTCACAGAGAAGCGCAGTGGTCAGAAGAGTGGCCAGAAGGCCAGAATATATGGTGTCCCAGGGCAGGTTCGAACTGCCAACCTTCCCCTTAGGAGGGGGATGCTCTATCCAATTGAGCTACTGAGACACTGAGTTGTCACGAGATGAACACTGCGCGACGGACGGCGTGCATGTTAACGGCCAGGCCCTGATTTGTCATGTCATCCGTAGGGCTTTTTAAGTGTAGGCAGGCGCCCGGCAAGGCTGCGGGAAGATTTACCGTGCATTTTGCACTCTCCCAAAAAGCCATCATTGCAGATTGCAACCTTCGCTCTCTGAAAAAACCTTCCAAATGCTTGTTTTTAAAGGACTTAACAGCGGATAGACTGTTGGCACGACGGCTGCTTTGTCTGTTCTCATAACAGAACAAACGGAGTCCGCCTCATGAACAGCACTCTCTTGCTCGCAAACGCGGTCGCCTTGGCGATTTTGGTAGGTTTCCACTTTGCCCCCGAGAGCGCTGAACGGGTTGCTCAGCGCATGCCGCATTACTTGCAGGTGCAGAAAGCGCCGCAGTTGGCACTGTTGAGTGATCAGAGCTTCGCACCGCAAGCGGTCAGCGAGTCTCAGCAGGCACTGCCAGCACTAGCGACCGAACGTCTGGTTTTTTGAAATATCTGCAGGAGTACAGCATGTCCAAATCAGCAGCAGGATTTCTGATCCTCGCCTTATTGAGTGGCGTTGTGCATTTTTCGCTGTTCGAGGAAACCGAAATCACTCTGCCGCTGATTAGCTGTGGCGTGTTTACGGTGTTGTTTGCTCTGGCGCTGATCGCCGGGCGCAGGTTCAAGTTTGATCCAGTACTACGTTGAGCCGGACCAGCTCCAGAAGCTGATTGACGGCGTCCGCCAGGTTGCCCGAATTGTCGATCAGGTGCACAGGCCGGTCACTTGATCTCCTATCCTTGAACAGAGCGTTCCGGGCAAGTCGTGCATCGATCTGCTCAAGCGTCTCTCGACCGCGCCTGAGTAAACGCTCTCGCAGCACCTCATCCCTGACCGTCAGTAAAACCGGCAACAGCGAAGGATAGCGCTCCTGTGCCTGCCGCAAATTGGCACGCGAGCCGTTGACCAATACATGTCGCCCGGCTTGCAACCATTGATCCATTTCCACCGCAATGCCATAGGCGAGGCCGTTGGCTTGCCATGCCAATGAAAAATCACCGGCGCGCTGACGTCTTTCGAACTCTTGCGGCGTTACGCCAATCGCATCCTCGCCCATCGATTCGGCAGATCGCGTGATCACCCGGCGCATGACTTCGCAGTTCAACGCCCGCAATGGCTCACGAGCGGCCTCGATCAGACTGTCCTTACCCGAACCGGACGGCCCCATCAGATAAATAAGCTTGCCATACATCCTGAAAACGCCCTCCAGCAGGTGTTTGCCCCTAGTAAATCGGCAAATTGCCACTATCCTGTACAGGTAAGGAACAAGGATCGAAAACCGCATAGCATGCACGTTCTGACGTCTTAGAACACTAAAGGACGTGCATCAGGAGGCGGTCTTTGATGCGGGCCAAGGCAAAGTTTTCAAACCAGTCCGCATTTCTGATAATTGGTGCTGGCATTACGCCTTTACCCAGCTCAATATTTGTCACAGAATTGACGCCAATGATCTGGCAATTTTGAGGCATGATGCGAGCCTCTTAACAATTCAGGTTGAACCATTTGGCGCGGATGCTTGTCCTACCACACATCTGCGGCCAATCCCGAGAACCGCTCCCCTGAACTAACCGGTTAAATATATGCGCCCATTGAAACAGGCAATTTATTCCAGCCGTACGGCTGACAAGTTCGTCGTACGTCTGCCAGACGGAATGCGTGAACGCATTGCCGAGGTGGCTCGCAATCATCATCGCAGCATGAACTCCGAGATCATTGCGCGCCTTGAGCAGAGTCTTATTCAGGAAGGCGCTTTGGGCGAAGAACTGAGCATGCGTCTGGACAGCCCGGAGCTGTCGTTGCACGAACGCGAGTTGCTGCAACGCTTCCGCCAGCTTTCTCACCGTCAACAGAATGCACTGGTGTCCTTGATCGCCCACGACGCTGAAATGGCTGCAGACGCGTCCTGAGTCATACCGAACACCTCAAGCCAGCATTAGTGCTGGCTTTTTTTCGCCTGAAATTCAGGCCATCCCTTTTCTCTAAAAAAACCCGCCAATAGAGTTGGCGGGCCGTTTATTCATGGCAGATCAAAGCAGGAAGATTGTCGCCAACCCCAGGAAGATGAAGAACCCCCCACTGTCGGTCATCGCGGTGATCATCACGCTGGCCCCCATCGCCGGGTCACGCCCCATCTTCGCCAGCGTCATCGGGATCAAGACCCCCATCAGCGCCGCCAGCAACAGATTGAGAGTCATCGCTGCTGTCATCACCACGCCCAGCGACCAACTGCCGTAAAGCAGATAGGCAACCACCCCGATCACCCCACCCCAGACGAGGCCATTGATCAATCCAACCGCCAACTCCTTACGCATCAGGCGTGAAGTGTTACCGGTGCTGACCTGATCGAGCGCCATGGCACGAACGATCATGGTGATCGTCTGATTACCGGAGTTGCCGCCGATCCCCGCCACGATCGGCATCAGCGCCGCGAGCGCTACCAGCTTCTCTATCGAGCCTTCAAACAGGCCGATCACCCGGGAAGCGAAGAACGCGGTGATCAAGTTGATCGCCAGCCACGCCCAACGGTTATTCAGGGATTTCCATACGGAGGCGAAGATATCTTCCTCTTCACGCAAACCCGCCATGTTGAGGACTTCGCTTTCGCTTTCCTCACGGATCAAGTCAACCATTTCGTCGATGGTCAGACGACCAATCAGCTTGCCGTTCTTGTCGACTACCGGGGCAGAGATCAAGTCGTAACGCTCGAATGCCTGAGCAGCGTCGTAGGCATCTTCGTCCGGGTGGAAACTCACCGGATCGCTGGCCATGACTTCAGCAACCTGTTTATCGGGGTCATTGACCAGCAAACGCTTGATCGGCAGCACACCTTTAAGCACGCCGTCGTAATCGACCACGAACAGTTTGTCGGTGTGACCAGGAAGCTCTTTGAGGCGGCGCAGGTAACGCAAAACTACTTCGAGACTGACATCCTCACGGATGGTCACCATCTCGAAGTCCATCAGCGCACCGACCTGCTCCTCGTCATAGGACAGCGCCGAACGCACACGCTCGCGCTGCTGGTTATCCAGACTCTCCATCAGCTCATGGACGACATCTCGCGGCAGCTCAGAGGCCAGGTCAGCAAGTTCGTCGGCATCCATGTCCTTGGCCGCAGCCAAGAGCTCGTGATCATCCATGTCGGCGATCAGCGTTTCACGGACAGAATCGGATACTTCGAGAAGAATGTCGCCGTCGCGATCAGCCTTGACCAGTTGCCAAAGCGTCAGGCGATCATCCAGCGGCAAGGCTTCAAGAATGTAGGCAACGTCGGCGGAGTGCAGATCATCGAGCTTGCGTTGCAACTCGACGAGATTTTGTCGGTGAACCAGGCTTTCCACCCGGTCCTGATGCGCGCCTTCCTGGCGATGAGTCAGGTCTTCAACGACCCGTTGACGCTGCAGCAGCTCGACGACCTGAGCCAGGCGATCCTGCAGGCTTTCCTGTGTTTTCTTTACTTCGATTTCAGACATAGGCGAACTCCACTCCCAGCAGCGGGGCACGCCGGAAGGATCAATCAGTCAATTCATGATTGGTAAAACGGGGTACTGAGTAACTACTGGGTAAGTCCATGGAAGTTTTCCACAAGCCCCGGCGGGGCTGACGGGCGCAATGATACACCGCCTGACGGTTTAAAACGTTAAAAAATCACGGCTGAAACAAGCGCTTGCGAGACAAACCTGAGCGCAGCCCTGATCCATGCAGATGCGACGACTCATCCCGAAAAGAAAACACACCGGCATTAAAAAATGTAGCAGCTACCCTTGAGCGTAGACCGTCATGGAGGACGTCGAATGCCATCAAAAACATCCCGCTTTGTGCTCGCCAGCCTGCTCTGCCTCCCAGCCGCCGGGGCTGCGACCAGCCTTCATCGCTGCGAAGCTCCTGACGGCAGCATTACATTCACGTCGATGAGCTGTGCAAGCGGAGAAAGGCTCTCAGCGCAGGAGGTTCACCCCTACCTCACCGGCTCAGTGGTCGCGGTGATGCCAGCGCTCAATCACGAAGAAACATCCGGCAAGAAAACCAACGACAGAGAACCTGGCGTTGCCGGCAAAGCAGAAGACAAATGCGGAAATCTCATCGATGCCAGACAACGGCGTGAAGCGATCATTAATCGACGCGTCATTGCCGGCATGAACCAACAGGATGTCGAAAGCGCACTCGGCAAACCGGACAAAGTGAATATTCGGACTTTGACTACAAGCTATCGGTACGATCTCAAGCGAGGTCGCACGGCTCTAGTCGAATTTGATGAGAAAGGGTGCGTCAAAGGAAAAGCCAAATCCCGGACAGCAAAAAGCCCGCGTTAAACGCGGGCTTTTCGATATATGGTGCACTCGACAGGATTCGAACCTGTGACCGCTCGGTTCGTAGCCGAGTACTCTATCCAGCTGAGCTACGAGTGCATTTGTGTTTTTAGACCAGATCACAACTGGTTGAAGCCAGATCACCTGCATTGCTGCAAACAACCCTAAAATGGTGCACTCGACAGGATTCGAACCTGTGACCGCTCGGTTCGTAGCCGAGTACTCTATCCAGCTGAGCTACGAGTGCATTTGTGTTTTTAAACCAGACCACAACTGGCTGAAGCCGAGTTACTTATATTGCTATAAACAACTCTTAAATGGTGCACTCGACAGGATTCGAACCTGTGACCGCTCGGTTCGTAGCCGAGTACTCTATCCAGCTGAGCTACGAGTGCATTTGTTGCGCCGCATTATAGCCCGTCTAATCTCTATTCCAACCACTTTTTCTAGTAAATTCAATAATTTACCGAAAAAGCCAGATTACAACGTACTAAGCAAATAATGGCGGAGAACGGGGGATTCGAACCCCCGACACCCTTTTGAGGTGTACTCCCTTAGCAGGGGAGCGCCTTCGGCCACTCGGCCAGCTCTCCGCAACACGGGGCGTATATTAACCACCTTCTTCCCCGTTTGCAAACATAAAAAACGATAAAAATTAATGGCTTGGTTCTTCGTCCTTCTCTTTCTTTATACGCAGGTAAATTTCCTCACGGTGCACGGCAACCTCTTTCGGGGCGTTGACGCCGATACGCACTTGATTTCCTTTAACGCCGAGCACGGTTACGGTGATTTCGCCATCACCGATAATCAGGCTTTCTGCGCACCGACGAGTCAGAATCAGCATACCTTTCTCCTCACGCAATTCAGTTCAGGGACAACAGTCTGCAAAAAAAAGGCACCCGACCTACAACCGGAGCGATCGTAGCCCTACATGCCTGAGTATTGACTAGCGCGAGCAAAAGAACAGTTCAGGTCTCGCGTCATTCAAAAATAAAGGGCGCGATCAAACCGCGCCCTTCAAGGAAACGGAATTACTCGCCCTGACGGGCGGGAGCATCCAGTTCGAAAGCCGTGTGCAGGGCGCGCACAGCCAGCTCCAGATATTTCTCTTCAATGACGACGGAAACCTTGATTTCCGATGTCGAGATCATCTGGATGTTGATGCTTTCCTTTGCCAGGGATTCGAACATGCGACTGGCCACGCCGGCGTGGGAACGCATGCCGACGCCGACGATCGAGACCTTGGCAATCTTGGTGTCGCCGACCACTTCACGGGCACCGATCTCGCGGGCGGTGTTTTCCAGCACGGTCTGCGCGCCCGGGTAGTCGTTGCGGTGCACAGTGAAAGTGAAGTCGGTGGTGTTATCGTGCGCGACGTTCTGCACGATCATGTCGACTTCGATGTTCGCAGCACTGATCGGGCCGAGAATCTTGAACGCCACACCTGGAGTGTCTGGCACGCCACGGATGGTCAGCTTGGCTTCATCGCGGTTGAAAGCGATGCCGGAAATGATCGGCTGTTCCATGGTTTCCTCTTCATCAATAGTAATGAGGGTGCCCGGACCCTCCTTGAAGCTGTGCAGTACGCGCAGCGGAACGTTGTACTTGCCGGCGAATTCCACCGCACGGATCTGCAACACCTTGGAGCCGAGGCTGGCCATTTCCAGCATCTCTTCAAAGGTGATCTTGTCCAGACGCTGAGCGACTGACACAACACGCGGGTCGGTGGTGTAAACACCATCAACGTCGGTGTAGATCTGGCATTCATCCGCCTTGAGCGCTGCAGCCAGTGCCACTCCCGTGGTATCGGAACCGCCGCGACCGAGGGTGGTGATGTTGCCGTGTTCGTCGACACCCTGAAAACCAGCGACAACCACCACGCGACCTGCTTTAAGATCACCACGAATTTTCTGGTCATCAATCTGCAGGATACGCGCTTTATTGTGTGCACTGTCCGTCAGGATCCGCACCTGATTACCGGTGTACGACACCGCCGGCACACCACGCTTGATCAGTGCCATGGCCAACAGGGCAATCGTCACTTGCTCACCAGTGGAAACGATCACGTCCAGTTCGCGCGGAACCGGTTGACCGTCGCCACTGATTTGCTTGGCCAGATCGATCAGACGGTTGGTTTCGCCGCTCATTGCAGACAGCACGACCACCAGGTCATCGCCGGCATCGCGGAATTTCTTAACCTTGTCGGCGACCTGCTCGATTCTCTCGACAGTGCCGACCGAGGTGCCTCCAAATTTCTGTACGATCAAAGCCATTTCAAAGCCGCCTCTGCCCATGAAGGGCGCCCAATAATCACTCAAACAGCCACCGGCCCCGCCACTAGACTGCGGGCCCGGCGGGCCGCCTTATAAACCCTGCTCGACGAATGGAACGGTCAACGCCAGTGCGCCATCCAGCGCGCCGGCGTCGACACCGCCGCCCTGCGCCATGTCCGGACGACCACCGCCCTTCCCGCCCACTGCCGCAGCAGCCTGTTTCATCAAATCACCGGCTTTGAGTTGGCCAGTCAGGTCTTTGGTTACGCCTGCAACCAGAACGACCTTTTCCTCATGGACACTGCCGAGCAGGATCACTGCGCGGCCGAGTTTGTTTTTCAGTTGATCGACCAGCGCCAGCAGCGCCTTGCCATCCTGACCATCCAGGCGTGCAGCCAGAACCTTCACACCTTTGACATCCAGTGCCGAGGCCGACAGATCGTCGCCCGCAGCGCTGGCCGCCTTGGCCTGCAACTGCTCGAGTTGTTTCTCCAGCAGACGGTTGCGCTCCAGCACAGCCGACAGTTTGTCGATCAGGTTGTCGCGACCGCCCTTGACCAGGCTGGCCGCTTCCTTGAGTTGTTCTTCCGCGGCGCTCAAGTAAGCCAGTGCCGCAGCACCCGTGACGGCCTCGATACGACGCACGCCCGATGCCACACCGCCTTCGCTGATGATTTTCAGCAGGCCAATGTCCCCGGTACGGTTGGCGTGGATACCGCCGCACAGTTCGACGGAGAAGTCGCCGCCCATGCTCAGCACCCGCACGTTGTCGCCGTACTTCTCGCCAAACAGCGCCATGGCGCCTTTCTTCTTGGCGGTCTCGATGTCGGTTTCTTCGGTTTCAACGGCGGAGTTCTTGCGAATCTCGGCGTTGACAATGTCTTCCAGCGCTTTCAACTGTTCAGGCTTGATGGCTTCGAAGTGGCTAAAGTCGAAGCGCAGACGCTGACTGTCGACCAGCGAGCCTTTCTGTTGAACGTGATCGCCCAGCACCTTGCGCAGTGCTGCGTGCAGCAAGTGCGTGGCCGAGTGGTTCAGCGAAGTGGCGTGACGCACCTCGGCTTCGACATGGGTTTGCACCGGTGCGCCAACGATCAGGCTGCCCGAGGCCAGCACACCGTGGTGCAGGAAAGCACCGCCGGTTTTGGTGGTGTCGCGCACATCAAAACGGCTGCTACCCGCTTGCAGATAACCACAATCGCCGATCTGGCCGCCGGACTCAGCGTAGAACGGGGTCTGGTTCAGCACCACGACGCCCTCTTGGCCTTCACTCAAAACGTCGACGGACTGACCGTCTTTGTACAAAGCCACAACTTTCGCCGAACCGCTGGTGTTGTGATAACCGGTGAACTCGGTATCCACATCAACCTTGACCAGGCTGTTGTAGTCCATACCGAAGGAGCTGGCGGAACGCGCACGCACGCGCTGGGCTTCCATCTCGCGCTCGAAACCTTCTTCGTCGATGGTCAGGCTGCGCTCGCGAGCGATGTCGCCAGTCAAATCCATCGGAAAACCGTAGGTGTCGTAAAGTTTGAACACTACATCGCCCGGCACCACGTCGCCTTTGAGGTCAGCCAGATCCTGCTCGAGGATTTTCAGACCTTGTTCCAGGGTCTTGGCGAACTGCTCTTCCTCGGCTTTCAACACGCGCTCGATGTGCGCCTGCTGGGATTTCAGCTCAGGGAAGGCTTCGCCCATCTCGGCCACGAGTGCGGCAACGATCTGGTAGAAGAAACTGCCCTTGGCGCCGAGTTTGTTGCCGTGACGGCAAGCACGACGAATGATCCGACGCAGCACATAACCGCGGCCTTCGTTGGACGGCAGCACGCCGTCGGCAATCAGGAAGCCGCAGGAGCGAATGTGGTCAGCCACGACTTTCAGGGATGCCTGATTGTCGTTGGTGCAACCGATGGCCTTGGCCGACGCGGCCAGCAGGCTCTGGAACAGGTCGATTTCATAGTTCGAGTGAACGTGCTGCAGCACGGCACTGATCCGCTCCAGACCCATGCCGGTGTCGACCGACGGCGCTGGCAGTGGGTGCAACACCCCATCGGCGGTGCGGTTGAACTGCATGAACACGTTGTTCCAGATTTCGATGTAACGGTCGCCGTCTTCTTCAGGCGAGCCTGGTGGGCCGCCCCAGATGTCGGCGCCGTGATCGTAGAAAATCTCGGTGCAAGGACCGCAAGGGCCGGTATCGCCCATGGTCCAGAAGTTGTCCGAAGCGTACGGTGCGCCCTTGTTGTCGCCAATGCGCACCATGCGCTCGGCCGGAACGCCGATTTCCTTGGTCCAGATGTCGTACGCCTCGTCATCGCTGGCGTAGACGGTGACCCACAGTTTTTCCTTCGGCAGGTTCAGCCACTTGTCGGACGTCAGGAAGTTCCAGGCATAGGTGATCGCATCACGCTTGAAATAGTCACCAAAGCTGAAGTTACCCAGCATTTCGAAAAACGTGTGGTGACGGGCGGTATAACCGACGTTTTCCAGGTCGTTGTGCTTGCCGCCGGCGCGCACGCACTTCTGGCTGGAAACAGCGCGGGTGTACGCGCGCTTTTCCTGGCCCAGGAAGCAGTCCTTGAACTGGTTCATCCCCGCGTTAGTGAACAGCAGGGTTGGGTCGTTGCCCGGAATCAAAGAGCTGGAGGCTACACGGGTGTGGCCTTGCTCTTCGAAGAAGCGAAGGAAGGCTTCACGGATTTCTGCGCTTTTCATTAGGTTCTTCCACGGAGGCTGCGGCCAAAGGCCTGTTCGAAACGTCAACAGACGAAGCGACGGCAAAGGGCCGCATTATATCGGCCCTGCGCGCGGGGTACAGCGTGTTTATACGATAGAAACGGTCAATTGGACGGCTAACGCTGTCACTTGCGCGAAAACTCGACGAATGTCGCGATCACTTGCTCGATTTGCGAGCGATTGACGTCCATGTGCGTGACCATCCGCAGACGCGCGGCGGCACTCAACTTGATCCCGCGCTCGGCAGCAAACGCCTTGATCGCCAGGGCTTTGTCGCCCATTTGCACATAAACCATGTTGGTCTGTACTGGTTCGACGCTAAAACCTGCCTCACGCAGCCCTTCAGCAAGCCGTTGAGCATTGGCATGGTCATCCGCCAGACGCTCAACGTTGTGATCCAGCGCGTACAAACCCGCCGCCGCCAGTAATCCGGCCTGACGCATGCCGCCGCCGACCATTTTACGCAGACGACGAGCCTTGCCGATCAGTTGCTCAGAGCCGCAAAGCACCGAACCGATCGGCGCCCCCAACCCTTTGGACAGACACACCGATACCGAATCGAAATACCGAGTGATTTCCCGGGCATCGACCCCGAGCTTGACCGCAGCGTTGTACAACCGCGCGCCGTCCAAGTGCAATTGAAGGCCGTGATCTTGAGTGAAGCGTTGGGCGCTGGCCAGATAATCGAGTGGCAACACTTTGCCTTGCATGGTGTTTTCCAGTGCCAGCAGACGAGTCCGGGCGAAGTGGAAGTCGTCGGGTTTGATCGCGGCGGCCACCTGATCAAGATCCAGCGAACCATCGGCCTGTACTTCCAGCGGCTGCGGCTGGATCGAACCGAGCACCGCGGCGCCACCGCCTTCGTACTTATAGGTGTGCGCCTGTTGGCCAACGATGTACTCGTCACCGCGCTCGCAATGCGCCATCAATCCCAACAGATTGCTCATGGTGCCGGTTGGCACGAACAACGCGCCGGCGAAACCCAGGCGTTTTGCCAGTTCGGTTTCCAGACGATTGACCGTCGGGTCTTCGCCGTACACGTCGTCACCGGTGGCGGCGCCGGTCATGGCGTCGAGCATGGCGGGAGTCGGTTGGGTGACGGTGTCGCTGCGAAGATCGATAACGCTCATGAACCTGGCCTCAAGTCAGCAGGGGAAATCCCTTTACGAAGGTGAATTACTGCGGTCATCGCGCCGATTAATCAACCCTTGGCGCAGAAAAACGCCTCACAAGCATTCAAAAAAATCGATAACAATCATCTGAAAGGCGCAATGCACAGACACAAAATCTGTGTTAAAAACGCTGCGCCGCCCGAGAAAGGGTGGCGAAAACGTTCTCAGGGCGGGGTGCAATTCCCCACCGGCGGTAATTGCGCGCAATGCGCATAGCCCGCGAGCGCTTGGCGACGGGCATGGCAATGGCTGTGATCGACGACAAGGTCAGCAGACCCGGTGTGATTCCGGGGCCGACGGTCATAGTCCGGATGAAGAGAGAACGGGATTGACACCCAAGAGCCGTCCGCGCGCTTCTGCGTTCGTGCGTACCCTTGAATCCCCTTCGATTCATAACGCCCTGTTTTTCACACAAACAGGAGTCAGAACATGCAACCCACCGCTATCGACAGCAAAAGCAAACACCCTCATGGCGAGCGCGTCGCGTTCATCCAGGCCTGCTGGCACAAGGAAATCGTCGACCAGAGCCGTAAAGGCTTCGTCGCCGAAATGCTCGTTCAGGGTTATCAGGAATCGGACATCGACTTCTTCGAAGTCGGCGGTGCCTTTGAAATGCCCCTGCATGCCAAGCTACTGGCCAAGACCGGTCGTTATGCCGGCATCGTCGCGGCAGCCCTGGTAGTGGACGGCGGCATCTATCGTCACGAGTTCGTCGCCCAGTCGGTGGTCAGCGGCCTGATGCAGGTGCAACTGGAAACCGAAGTGCCGATATTCTCCGTGTCCCTGACCCCGCATCATTTCCATGCCGGTGAAGAACATCAAAAGTTCTTCTTCGAGCACTTTGTGCACAAAGGTCAGGAAGCGGCGAAAACGTGTGCCGATACGCTGCAGAAGGTTCGGGTGTTGCGTCGCAGTGAGCCCCGTGCGGTCGCTGTCTGATATCTGCACCGAGTGAGGTCTCAGACCTCACTCAGATCCAAATGTGGGAGCGGGCTTGCTCGCTCCCACAGGAGATAGGTGTTGATCCCCCAAATTGTTTCAGGCCAGGGTTTCGTCGGTGGCCGGCACGATCAGGATGCCCGCTCGCAAGCCGTTCTTGACCTTGGGATTGGGAAAGATGATCCGCGCGCCTTCTTCCTCGATGATCCAGCGGGTATTGGCCAAGTCCTCGGCCAGTACATAACCGACTTCCAACTGGGAAAAGTTCTCGATGTCCTGCGGCAGGTTCAGGCGGAACGCATCGCTGTGCTTGATGATTTCCCGCGCCACGCTGAACAGTTGCAAGCCATCCAAGCCCTCCTGCGCCAGATCTGACTCATTGCCTTCAATGATCTGCTTCAGACGGGTTTCCAGCCGCGAGACATCAACCCCTTCGTTCTGCCCGAAGGGCCGCGCCTTGCCCAATTCCAGCGTAAAAGCCTCGGCGCCGAGTTTGTCGTAGGTATATGCGCTGAACACGATCGACGGTTTATTCTGCAACAGCACCGCTTCCATGCCCGCAGCACGCAAGCGCGCCAGCTCTCTACGCGAATGCTGGCGTCCTTCCTTCCACGGATACAGGGCGAATTGCTCGATCTTCGAGCCGCGAATGGCCGTGTGCAGGTCATAGTGCAAGCGCTGGCGATCCGGCAGGCTGAAGAAACTCGCCGCCAACCGCTCAAGTTCACAGGCACGCAGCGCTTCAGAGCCGCTGCTTTGTTCGTGACGACCGTTGAACAGCCGATTGACGTCCTGCTCGATGAAACGCTCGCCTTTGCGAATCGCCTCAGTGTTGCCGAACAGGAACAGAATGCGTGCGCGCGGCTTCAGATCGCCGCGAGCGATGTCATGCAGCAGCCGATCCAGCAGCTCGATCGGTGCGGTTTCGTTGCCGTGGATGCCTGCCGACAGCAGCAGGTCCAGGCCATTGTCAAGCGCTTGCGGTGGCCGGACCTCCAGCGCACCTTCGCTCAACCAGCGCATCCGCACGCCTTCGACAGTCAGTTGAGTCTTCTCCGCCGGTTCGCGGCCGGCGAGGGTCAGTTCAAGCAGTTTGCCGAGGGCGAGCATAGAGCGGTTTCCTTAGTGGTCGTGGTTGCAATCCGGGCCGTGCACGTGGTCTTCGTCGCCGCCAACGTCGGCCGGTTCCATTTCCAGTTGCAGACTTACCAGATTAGTCGCCAATGGGCGCAGCAGCAGGTTGGCGTACTCGGCATCACCTTCTTCAACGTCGACGCCGATCAGCAGTTGGCCACGGCCATCCTGCTGGATCCACAGCTCTTTGCCTTGCCACATGACCGCGACGCGGGTGCACGAGGTTTGCAGTTGCGTGCCGTCGGTGTCTTCAAGGATCAGCTGCAGGGAATCGCTCATGTTTTTACTCTCTTGGGGAGACGAACCGCACGCCGCGTTCAAGCGGCGCGCCGGCCATCAATTGATCTGGAATGGATAAACCGCGCCCAGTTTAAGGATTTGCGTGAGTTCATCCAGTGCCGTCCGGCATTCAAGCAGCAATTGCGGGTCCGCCAGATCGGTTTCGCTCAGGCGGTCGCGGTAGTGCTTTTCAACCCATGCGGTCAACGAACCGTACAACGGGGCCGTCATGATAACCCCTGGGTTGACCGCCGCCAGCTCGGTTTCATTCAGTGCAACACGCAAGCGCAGGCACGCCGGACCGCCCCCATTCTGCATGCTCTGCTTGAGGTCGAAGACCTTCACTTCGCGGATCAGACCGCCGGAGCTGGTCAGGCTTTGCAAGTAAGCCCACACGCGCTCGTTGGCCTGGCACTCTTGCGGCACGATCAACAGCATCGAGCCGTCAGGGCGCGACAACAACTGGCTGTTGAACAGGTACGAACGCACGGCGTCGTCGACGGTGACCGCCGAACGCGGCACACAGATCGACTGGAAATTGCCGCCAACCCTGGCCAGTTTGCCTTGCAACTCGGCCAGCATCTGATCGGTGTCGAGGAACGCGTCCTCGTGATAGAACAACACCTCGCCATTGCCCACGGCAATCACGTCGTTGTGGAACACGCCCTGATCGATCACGTTCGGATTCTGCTGTGCGTAAACCACGCCTTCGTCCCGCAGACCGTGCAGACGCGCTACCGCTTGCGACGCTTCGAGGGTCTGCCGGGCCGGGTATTTTTGCGGCGCCGGGAAACGGTTGTCGAAGGCACTGCGACCGAACACGAAGAACTCGACACCGGCCTCGCCGTACTCACGGCAGAAACGCGTGTGGTTGGCCGCGCCTTCGTCACCAAACTGCGCCACCGCTGGCAGCGCAGCGTGATGGGCGAAGTGTTGCTGATTGGCGAACATCGCGCCGAGCACGCGGCTCGTGGTCGGGTGCTCGATGCTGCGGTGGTATTTGCAGTTGAGGTTAGCGGCGGTGAAATGCACACGGCCGTCAGCGGTGTCGGCACTCGGGCTGACCGTCGCAGCGTTGGCCACCCACATGCTCGACGCCGAGCAACTGGCGACCAGCAAAGGCATGGCCTCTTTGGCCGCGCGCTCGATCACTTGCGCGTCGCTGCCACTGAAACCCAGACGGCGCAGAGCGGCCACGTCCGGACGTTCCTGCGGCGCCAGCACGCCTTGCTGAAAGCCCATTTCCATCAGCGCTTTCATTTTCGCCAGGCCTTGCAGCGCCGCTTCCTTCGGGTTCGAGGACTGCTGGCTGTTGCTCTGGGACGCAACGTTGCCGTAGGACAGACCGCCGTAGTTATGGGTCGGCCCCACTAGACCGTCGAAATTGACTTCATAGGATTTCATCAGCGAGGCTCCACGAGAATCTGTTGTTATAGGCTTCAGTAACTATTCTTTGTGACCGAGGCGCGGCTATCGCCAGCAGGCTGGTTCCCACAGGGAAATGCATTCCACTTTGTGTGCCACCTGCTAACGATGGGCATCACGCCATCTTTACGCCGGGTGTAAGCGATGCAGGCAACACCAGGCTCGGTGTTTCCAGCGACGCCACCGGGTACGCGCAATAATCCGCCGCGTAGTAGGCACTGGCGCGATGGTTGCCCGAGGCCCCCACACCGCCAAACGGCGCGCTGCTCGCAGCCCCCGTCAATTGCTTGTTCCAGTTGACGATGCCGGCGCGGCTTTCCAGCCAGAATTGCTGATAACGATCTTCGGAATCCGACAACAGACCGGCGGCCAAGCCGTAAGCGGTGTCGTTGGCCTCACTGATCGCTGCGGCGAAATCGCTGTAGCGGATCACTTGCAGCAACGGGCCGAACAGTTCTTCGTCCGGACGCTCGGCCACTGCGGTCACATCAATAATGCCGGGGGTCAGCAACGCGGCTTGCGCCTGCGGCTGCGTCATGTCCAGCAGTGACACGGCGCCATTGGCCAGTAAATGCGCTTGGGCATCCATCAACGCTTTCGCCGCGCCAAGGGAAATCACTGACCCCATGAACGGTGCCGGTTGCTGATCGAACGCACCGACTTCAATGGTCGAGCTGACCTCAACCAGACGCTTGAGCAGGCTGTCGCCCCACGCGCCTTGTGGCACCAGCAGACGACGAGCGCAGGTGCAACGCTGGCCCGCCGAGATGAAGGCCGATTGAATGATCGTGTACACCGCCGCGTCGAGGTCAGCGACCTGATCCACCACCAGCGGGTTGTTGCCCCCCATTTCCAGCGCCAGAATCTTGTCCGGACGCCCGGCAAATTGCTGGTGCAAGTGGTTGCCGGTACGGCTCGAGCCGGTGAAGAACAGACCGTCGATGCCCGGGTTCGCCGCCAGCGCAATGCCGGTTTCACGAGCGCCTTGCAGCAGGTTCAGGACGCCGGCCGGCAACCCGGCTTCGATCCAGCACTTGACCGTCAGCTCGGCAACTTTCGGGGTCAGCTCGCTGGGCTTGAACAGCACGCTGTTACCGGCCAGCAACGCCGGCACGATGTGACCGTTGGGCAAGTGACCAGGGAAGTTGTAAGGCCCGAACACGGCAACCACGCCGTGAGGCTTGTGGCGCAGCACGGCGGTGGCGTCGCCCAACGGGCCGCTCTTCTCGCCGGTACGTTCGCGGTAGCTCTGCACCGAGATCGCGATCTTGTTGACCATGCTGGTGACTTCGGTGGCGGCTTCCCACAGTGGTTTGCCGGTTTCCTCACCGATGGTGCGGGCCAGTTCGTCGCTGTGGTGCTTCAGTGCAGCAGCAAAGGCTTCGAGCACGCTGATGCGCTCTTGCAGCGTGCGCCGTGCCCAACCCGGAAAAGCCTGACGCGCCGCCTGCACGGCCGACTCGACCTGCGCAGCAGTGGCGCCCTCCCCCGACCACAGCACTTGCTGGGTCACCGGGTTCAGTGACTGAAAAGCTTCGCCCTGACCGGCCAGCCATTCACCTGCGATGTATAGCGAATTCATTATTTCGACTCCCGAGCAGCAGACAACGCCACGGCGCGCACTTGGTCGCCCGCGTTGAGTTGAAGACGTTTGGCGGTGTGTGGATCGACCACCAGCGTGCCCGCAGCCAGACGTGCCGGCGCAGCCGTGATGCGGCAGTCTTCGCGTTTGCGGTTATGGATGATGAACGGCGTGGCATCGTCGCCCGGCGTGCCGACCGCCAGTACCAGCGCCTCGCTGTCTCGCACCGCGCGGATCTTGCTGGTTTCGCATTCGATGGCCGGACCGGCGTCAAAGATGTCGACGTAGCCCTGATAACTGAACCCTTCGCTCTTGAGCATCGCCAGCGCCGGCTCGGTGTCCGGATGGACCTGGCCGATGACATTGCGTGCATCAGGCGACAGGAAGCAGGTGTACAGCGGGAATTTCGGCATCAGTTCAGCGATGAACGCCTTGTTGCCGACACCGGTCAGGTAATCGGCCTGGCTGAACTCCATCTTGAAGAAGTGCCGACCCAGACTTTCCCAGAACGGCGAACGGCCAGCGTCATCCGACACACCGCGCATCTCGGCGATGATCTTGTTGCCGAACAGTTCCGGGAACTCGGCGATGAACAGCATCCGCGCCTTCGACAGCATGCGACCATTGAGACCGTTACGGTAATCGGCGTGCAGGAACAGTGAGCACAGCTCGGAGTTTCCGGTCAGGTCGTTGGCCAGGAACAGCGTCGGGATCTCGCGATAGATGTTCAACTCTTGCGAAGCGCTGACGGTCAGGCCGACACGGAAGTTGTACCAGGGCTCACGCAGACCGACCGCGCCGGCAATGGCGGAAATACCCACCACGCGGCCGTCGTCGTCTTCAAGCACGAACAGGTAATCCGCATCGCCACGGCCGGCTTCGCCGCGAAAGGTCTTTTCAGCCCAGTCGACCCGATGGGTCAGGCGCTCTTCGTTGGCCGGCAACGTGGTCAGGCCAGTGCCGGTGCTGCGGGCCAGGTCGATCAGCGCGGATAAATCGCTGCTGCGTACGGGACGAACAATCATGCTATCTCCTCAAACGGGCCGCCTTCGCCACCCGTAAAACTCGCTAAGGCGTTAAACCGCCACCAGGCGCACGCTGGCACCTTCACCGACGCCCAAGGCCTCGGCCGCTTCCAGATCAAGCGTCACCGGTTTGCCCGGCGCGTAGTCCAGCTCAAGCAACACGGCGCGGTAATCCTGCAACTGGGCGTTGGCCACCAGATACTGGCGACCGGCACCTTTGACCGGCTCGCCGATCTTCACCGGCACCACACGGCTCTGGGCGATCGAACGGATCCCCGACACACGCGCATGCAGGGTCGGGCCGCCGTCGAAAATGTCGATGTAGTGATCGGTCTCGAAGCCTTCGCGCATCAGGATGTCGAAGGTGATCTGCGCACGCGGGTGTACCTGACCCATCGCCTCTTGGGCGGAGTCCGGCAGCAACGGCACATAGATCGGGTAATGCGGCATCAGCTCGGCGAGGAACGTACGGCTTTTCAACCCGCACAGGCGCTCGGCTTCGGCGTAGTTGAGGTCGAAGAAGTTGCGACCGATGGCGTCCCAGAACGGCGAGTCGCCATGCTCATCGCTGTAACCGACGATCTCGGTCACCACCGAATCGGCGAACCGCTCCGGGTGGCTGGCGACGAACAGCAGACGACCACGGGAATTGAGTTCGGCCCACGGCGAACCCACCAACTCACGCTGCACGTAGAAACTGGTCAGCAAGCTATTGCCGGTCAGGTCGTGGCACTGTGAAAGCACATGGATCTTGTTGTGGATCTTCAGCTCGCGGGAGGCGTGGACGAAGGTCTCGTTGCGAAAGCTGTAAAACGGTTCCGAATAACCGGCCGAAGCAACGATCGCCGAGCAGCCGACCAGTTTGCCGGTGGTGGAGTCTTCAAGGACGAAGAAATAACTCTCTTCACCGTTGAAGCTCACTTCGGCGGCGAACGAGGCTTCGCTCGCCGCGATCTTGTCGCTCAGACGTTCCACGTCATCCGGCAAGGAAGTGACACCAATCGGACTGTCCGCAGCCAGACGCTGTACCTCGCCCAGATCAGCCATTTGCGCGGGGCGCATCACCAGCATGGTGTCACTCCTTTCTCTTATAAAAATCACAGAAAAAACACCGAACATTGTTGGAGCGGGCTTGCCCGCTCCCACATTTGATATTGCCCGGTATCAAAAATTGGGTTCGACGCCTGAACCGCTCAGGCGTCGAAAGGTGTATCAAGCTTGCGTCAGTGTTGCAGCGGCACGTTCGAAGCGGTCCAGACCGGCATCGATATCAGCGTCCTCGACCACCAGGCTCGGGGCGAAACGGATCACGTCGGGACCTGCTTGCAGAATCATCAGGCCTTCTTTTTCAGCGGCGTTGAAGATGTCTTTGGCCTTGCCTTTCCAGGCCTCACTCAGCACGCAACCGATCAGCAAGCCGAGGCCACGCACCTGAGTGAACAGGCCGTACTTCTCGCCAATTTGCTCAAGACGGGTTTTGAACTTGTCGTGCTTGGCATTGACGCCGCTCAGCACTTCAGGGGTGTTGATCACGTCGATCACCGCTTCAGCAACCGCGCACGCCAGCGGGTTGCCGCCGTAGGTGGTGCCATGGGTGCCGACGACCAGATGTTTGGCCAGCGCTTCGGTGGTCAGCATCGCCGCGATCGGGAAACCGCCGCCCAGGCTCTTCGCGCTGGTCAGGATATCCGGGGTCACGCCGTAATGCTGGTAGGCAAACAGCTTGCCGCTGCGGCCCATGCCGGTCTGCACTTCATCGAACACCAGCAGCGCGTTGTTCGCATCGCACAGTTCGCGGGCACCTTGCAGGTAAGCCAGTTCGGCCGGCAGCACGCCGCCCTCGCCCTGGATCGGTTCGAGCACGACCGCGCAGGTCTTGTCGGAAACGGCCGCTTTGAGCGCCGCCAGATCGTTGTAGGGAACGTGGGTGATACCGGTGATTTTCGGGCCAAAACCGTCGGAATACTTCGACTGGCCACCCACATTCACGGTGAACAGGGTGCGACCGTGGAAGCTGTTCAGCGCGGCGATGATCTCGTATTTCTCAGTGCCGAAACGGTCGAACGCGACGCGACGGGCCAGCTTGAAGGCGGCCTCGTTGGCTTCGGCGCCGGAGTTGCAGAAGAACACACGCTCGGCGAAAGTTGCGTCGATCAGCTTGTGCGCCAGACGCAGGGCCGGCTCGTTAGTGAACACGTTCGAAACGTGCCACAGCTTGTTCGCTTGCTCGGTCAAGGCACCGACCAGCGCTGGGTGCGCGTGGCCCAATACGTTGACGGCGATGCCGCCGGCGAAGTCGATCAGCTCGCGGCCGGCCTGATCCCAGACGCGGGAACCGGCGCCACGCACCGGAATGAAAGCGGCAGGCGCGTAGTTGGGAACCATAACCTGGTCGAAATCGGCGCGTTGTACCGCAGCGTGCTCAACGGACATCGGAGTCTCCTGATGAGGGCCACCCGCCTGAAACTGGCGAGCGATGGGGGGATTGTAAGGACAGTTTTCAGCCCGGCCTTGCCGCCAAGCGACAACTTCTTATAGCGCAAACCCCGGTTTTTCCCGGGTTTACGGCAATGCGACAAATAGCGTCGCAAAGGCGCAGTTTAAACTGGCGCTGCCGATTGCGGCAGACGCGGGAGAATATCAACTCAGCCTCACGTCCAAGCGATAAATATGTACCGCACCTGGATCGCCACTTCCTGATTTGCTGTCGCTCTTTTCAACGGCCAAGGAACGGCACATGCATTTGCCTCAAGGACAGCACCCCACAGCTAGAACCGACACGACCGACCCGCAACACCCCGATGATCACTATCAGCACTTGAAGAACGCCCTGCCCGACTGGCTTGCCAACGTCTCCCCCACCCGACGCCAGGCCCTGAAAAAAGTCCAGCCGTCACAAACCCTCACACTGCAGGCGGTATCGACCGCGCAGCATCAGAGACTCAAAGCCCTCAACGCCGAACACTGGACGGCGCAAAGCGAGGTCGACACGCAACTGGAACATTTGCAGGACGCCAGTGCCTTCGCCGAACCCTTGCTCAAGCAAGCGCTGAAAAGCCGCTTCGACCTGGATGTGGATGTGCGCAAGACGTTCCTGCGCCTGTATATCCCCGCAACCACGCCCTGGTTCCCGATCAGTACCGGCGCTCGGACCTGGACGGTCTCGCTGCTGGATGCCGCACTGCATAACTTCGAAGAAAAGGAAACCCGCAACAAGGCCTTCGAAGCCGATTCGACTTACATCACCCAGCCCTCATCCACCGGCCAGTTCGATACCCTGCCATCAATCAAGGCCAAACTGAGCATCGCGAACTTTACAAAACTGTGCCGGGAACTGGATATCGGCGCGCAATACAAAACCCATCTGGAAGCCCACCTGGGCTTCTCCGATCCGGCAGTGGCAACGTCGCTGCGCCAGAAGATTGATGCAAGTGAAAAAGCCGCGATGCGCGCAGCGCTGCAAATGGCACTGATGAACCGTGACATTTCGCAAAGTTCTTTTCGCCTGATCGACGCGATGCTCGACGGGCTGCAAGGCATACGAATCAACAGCGTGCCCGTGGTGCGTCATGACGTGACGATGATGGGCGCCACGCTTACCGGTATCGTCGTGTTTGCCCCCAGCCTGGAGGAGGCGCGAAAAAACGCCCAAGTGGTGGCCTATGTCCCGGAAGACCCCGAGCACCCGTTCAAGGAATATGCCTCGGCGCTCGAGATGGTCATTGAATTGACCCGACAGTTGCGCTCAAAGGATTACCAGCACTTTTTCAGCCGGTTCGTGAATCACGAACACCGCGGTTTTTTCTTCTCCGGCCTCAATGACCGCCTGAGCAAAATCAAATGGCACCCAAGCGAGAAAGGGAGCTCTGAACCCGCCTGGCGGGCGTCCCCGGTCGAGCGCCCCAATCTGGAGACGGCATTCATCCCGTTCCACGACGACCTGTGGCAACACCTCTATCAGGCGAAACTCAACAAGATCCTCAATGACGCCCGTTTCATCGCCGTGCCGACCGCTTCGGTCGACCAGAAAGCCCGCTGGGCCTTCTGGGATTCGGTGGTCAATATCATTTCGACGATCGTGCAGACCGCAGCGCTGGTCGTTGCGCCGTTCGTGCCCGTGCTGGGCGAAGCGATGATGGCGTACATGGCTTATCAGTTTCTCAACGAGGCCTTCGAAGGCATCATCGAATGGGCACAGGGGCGCACCACCGAAGCGTTCGAACACTTGATGAGCACCCTCGAATCGCTGATCCAGTTGGGGTTGTTTGCAGTCGGCGGGAACATTGCCGTGGCCGAGCTTCCCAAGATTTTGCCCAAAGAAATCGTCGCCTTCATCGACCGTTTCAAAACGGTCAAAATGACCAACGAACAAGTCCGTTACTGGGATCCTGATCTCGGTCGCTATCAACAGGAGAGCGCTCCTGACGCCGACTCCACGCCTAATCAACTGGGCCTGCACGAGCATCAGGGCAAACATCTGTTGCCGCTCGAAAACGCCCATTTTGCCGTGAGCGAAAGCACAATCCCCGGCCAGTACCGGATCGAACACCCGACCCGTCCCGATGCTTACCAGCCGCTGTTGCGACACAACGGCGACGGCGCCTGGCACACGGAACTCGAACAACCACTGGAATGGGACAAGCCCACGGCGTTGCGCCGGATCGGCCCCTTGGTCGAGTCGTTTTCCCCACTCGAACGCGAAACGATTCTTCAGGTCAGCGGGGTCAACGAAGGCGCCCTGCGCAAAATGCATGTCGAACAGGAAAAACTGCCGCCGCTGCTGGCCGACAGCATCCAGCGCTTCAAGATCGATCAGCAACTGCAACGTTTTAACGACTATCTGAGCAGCGATGCGCCCGAGCAATACCTGCGCGCCGACCCGGTCATGCAGTTGCAACTGTTGACCGAGCAGGGTCGCTGGCCTGCCGGCAAACGCCTGCGTTTGCTGGATAAACAAGGCGAACTCATCTGGCAATCCTCCAGTGACGAGCGCTTGCCGCTGACCGAGTTGCATCAAGCCAGCCTGATCGGCGACGACCTGCTCAAAAGCCTGTTTTATGCCCTCGACGAGGCGCAAGGCAAAGCCCTGCTGGGCATGGAGTTTTCCGGCCCGACGCCGCCACTGGACGTACGCAGCCAGATGCTTCGCAAGCAACTGGCCCAGCTCGCCATGCAACAACGCAGCGTCATGTTCGAGGCGCGCTATCAGGCGCTGCAGCACAGCGACGATCCACTGGCGCAGCCCCTGCTCCAGCACGATCCGGCGCTACCGGCCGCCGTCACCCGCGAATTACTCGCCACGACCACCAGTGACGAACTGCTGGCCATCAGCGAAGGGCAAGTGCCGGCGCGTCAGCAGCAACTCATGCAACTGGCCCGTCAGGAAGTGCGTGTCACCCGCGCCTATGAAGGGCTGGAGCTCGATTCCGTCAACAACCCGGATTCTGACACCCTGGCACTGCACAGCCTCAAACTGTTACCTGGCTGGAGCGGCGATGTACGTATCGAAATCCGCGACGGGTACTACGAAGGGCCGATACTCGACAGCACCGGCCGCAGCGATGCCCCCGCGCAGAAAATCCTCGTGCGAAAAAGCGATGGCAACTATCAGCCCTACGATGAACGCGCTCAGGAGCTGCATTCGGCCACCGATTTCTATTCAAGCCTGCTCCACGCCTTGCCGGATGCCGATCGCCGGGCGTTGAACCTGCAAATCAGCGACGCAGGTAAATTGAAGCAAGCGATTCGAGCGAATCCGATGGCGCGCAGCGAACTGCGGGTTGCGATTGCACAACCACCGCTACCGGAGCCCGTTATCGATACGTTGCGCCTGGTCGGTGTTGAAAGTCATCCACCAACACGCAGTGCGCAAGCGCGAACGCTCGCTGAGCGGATACTTGAGGTCTATCCGAACGAATCGCCAGCCGAAGTGCAGATGTTTATTTTCGAGCACCAGCGAGGCGCGGGTGGTGTGCGAGGCGAGCTCTCGCGACTTCACCGCGAGTACATCAGGCTCAGCGACGATCTGCGTCGCTGGCAGCTCGATGTGCCGTCGCACGACCCGCAGACAGGTCTGGCGTTGACACCGATTCAGCGCAGAGCCGCCCTGCAAAGCCGTTCGACCCTCAGACGCGGGATCGAGCGGTGCTGGCGCAAGCAAACGCGCGGACCGGCCGGTTACCTGATGCAGATCACTGACCCGATCATTGGCGAGCTTCCTGTGCTGGATGCTGACTTCAGCCACGTCACCTCTCTGGCGATCAATGGCATCAGAAGTACCCGCGGTGTCGATCAGTTCTTGCAGCGTTTCCCCACATTGATGTATCTGGATGTGCAAAACGCCAACCTGCCAAATCTGCCGTCCGCCCTCACCTCGATGCCGGTGCTGCGGCAACTGATCCTGCGCAATTGCAACCTGCGCCTCGGCGCTGGCGATCAGGTTTTACTGGCTTCATTGTCAGACCTGTCCGTTCTCGATCTGCAGGACAACCCGCTAGGGCTGCACCTCGATATCCAGCCAATGACCTCGCTGCGTTTACTCAACCTGACCAATACCGGTATCACGGAGGCGCCAGCCAATCTGCTGAGCCACCCACGATTGGTCAGCGGTAAATTCGCCAGCAACCTGATCACCGAAGTGCCGGACGCCTTATTCACACTCAACAGCATGCTCAGCGACGGCTTCAATTTCGCCGACAACCCGCTGAGCGCCGCCTCGCGAGAACGCGTGAAAACCCATTACCAGCGCACCACAAAGCACTTCGGGGTAGTGCCTGAAGAAGTCGACATCAACCGCACGATCAACCTGTTTGCGGCACTCGAGCCTGCGCAGGCTACCGACGTGTTCTATCAACTGCCCGGAACGCTGGCTCAAGGTCGGGCGCAACTGACCCAATGGGAAGTCGAATTCAGACAGATGAAGGATGGCCTTGCGCAATGGAGCCGAAACATTCCCGAAAACGACCCCACGACCGGCCAACCGCTGAACCTGAACGAGCAATCCAGTGAACTGATGCACCGCGAGCGATTCGCTCAGGCGCTGGAGCAATTCTGGGGCAGCAGAACCCCACACCAGCCCACGCTCAGAAGCTGGTACCTGGAGGCGAATCTGGACTTCATCGGCGATCTGCCAACGCTGGATGCCGACTTCAGCCACGTCTCCAAACTGAGCCTGACCGGCAATAAAGACGTTTCAGCGCTGACGCCATTTCTGCATCGTTTCCGGAACCTGGAAGCGCTGCATCTGTTTGATTTCGATCTGGAACCGGCGTCCAGTTCGATCATCGGTTTTCCTCGCCTGACCACGCTGGAGCTGAAGAATTGTGCGGTGGTGCTGACCCCGGAAAACCAGGCAGCTCTTTGCACCATGAGCAGCCTGGAAACACTGGAGCTGGGCAACAATCCGCTGGGCACACTGCCCGACCTGAATCTGCTGCCCAACCTGACTTATATCGATGTGAGCAACGCTGGCTTGTCCACCGTCCCGGACGGCGTCATCGATCACCCGAATCTGCGCACGATGATCTTCAGCGACAACCTCATCACCGAACTGCCCGAGGCCATTTTCGAACTGCCCCCCAATCGCAGCGACGGGATGGATTTTGCCGACAACCCTCTATCAGCCGCGACTCGCGAACGGATCAAAATCTATTACCGCAAGACGGGGCAAGACTTCGATGTGCAGGCCGATCCGGCTGACATTGCCGTGGCTCGGGAACTGTTTCCACAACTGGATGCGCTGGAAGCCAGTGACATGATCTACGACTTGCCCGGCACCCTGGTCGATAGTCATGATCAACTCGGTCGCTGGCAAACCGAGCTCACCACGCTGACAGCCAATCTCGCCACGTGGGCGCCTAAGGTTCCCTCCCTCCATCCCGTCACCGGTGAAGCCCTGACGGCCATCGAATTGCTCAACGAGTACGCATACCGCAAGGCGTTCGGGCAAAAGCTTGAGAACTTCTGGCGTCATCGCTTGACCCTGTCCGGAATGCGTGACGATTCTTTTTCCTCGGGCCTGCCATTCATCGGTGACATGCCCGTGCTCACGACAGACTTCAGCCACGTCTCGAACCTGCACCTCAAGGGCAATCCTGCCTTGCGTGGAATCGAACCGTTCCTTGATCTGTTTCCCAGAGTGCAATCGCTTGAGATGCGCGACCTCACCATGGAGCAATTCCCCGCGCCCGTTGGTCGCATGCAGGAACTGAAGGATCTGACGCTGAACCATTGCCAGCTCACGTTGACCCCCGAGGGGCAAAACACACTGATCTCACTGAGCGACCTTGAACGTCTGGACCTGAGCAACAACCCGTTGACGCTGGCACCGGATATCGCGGCGATGCCAAAATTGAATGACATTCGCTTGTCCAACTGCAGCCTGACCGAACTGCCAAATGGTCTCGAAGCACATCCCAACCTGAAATCAGTTCTGCTCGAAAGCAACCGCATCACCGAATTACCCGAAGCGTTTTTTCAAATCGACGCCGATCTGGCTGACGGCGTCGATCTGTATGACAACCCTTTGTCGGACGCCAGTCGTGATCGCATCAAGACGTTCTACAACCAACAAGGATGCGACCTTGGCGTGCAGGCCGATCGTGCTGACATCGGCCGCGCGCGCGCCTTGTTTCCGGAGTTGGAAGACGAAGACGCCAACCATATGATCTACAAACTGCCGGGCTCGCTGGACGACGGTCGAGCCCAGCTTTTGCGCTGGGAAAGCGAAATGGCCCAAATGGATCGCGACCTCAATGCCTGGACCGAGGCCATTGCGGCAAGCGACCCCGAGACTGGCCAGCCACTCAGTACCACCGAGGTGGCAACCGAGCGCCAAGCCAGACAAGAGTTCAGCAACGATCTTCAGCAGTTCTGGCGCCAGCGCCGCGCAGACAAACTTGAGCTGCGCTCCAATACGCTCACTGCCGAACTGCCCTTCACCGGTGATCTGCCCGCCCTGTCGGCTGACTTCAGCCATGTCAAACAATTGTCCTTGCAGGGCAAATCAACGCAAAACGTCCCGGACGCGTTCCTGAACTGTTTCCCTGGTTTGTCGGGGCTGGAAATGCGCGATATTGCCCTGCGCCGCTGGCCTCAGGCGCTGAACAGGATGCCCTCGCTGCTGACCCTGGCGCTTAGCAACTGTGGTGTGGTCTTTGACGCCCAGGCGCAAGCCATGCTTTCAGGCATGCGCCGGCTGACCATGCTCGATCTGTATAAAAATCCACTGGGTGTGGTGCCTGACGTTTCGCCGCTCAAGGCGCTGACTTACCTCGACCTGTCCGAAACCGGTATCGACAGCGTCCCGGCCGGTCTGACGGAGATTGCCGACCTCAACACCGTGTTGTTGAACGATAACCGCATCACCGAGTTGCCGGAGGCGCTCTACAACCTCCCCGACCCGGTCAGCAATGGCATCGCTCTGGACGATAACCCGATGTCTGCAAAGACGCGCGATCAGATCAAAGCCTATTACCAACGTACCGGCAGGCATTTTTTCGTACTGGCCGAACAGGCCGATGTCGAACGGGTACAAGCGTTGTATCCACATTTGTCGCAGACCCAAGCCAGCGATCTGATTTACCGCCTGCCCGGCACATTGGCGGATGGACGCGTTGAACTGGCACGTCGAGAGACCGAACTGACGACCCTCAACAACGACCTTGAGCGCTGGATGAACGCGCAGTTGCTTGACCCCGTCACCCGCCAATCGCTGGAACCGCAAGCGCGGCTGCAAGAGCAATCCAAAAGGATGAAATTCAAGGAAAGCCTGGAAAATGCCTGGCGTCGCAAATCATCCGCAATTCAGTCCGCGTCCAGCCTGACCCTCGACCTGTCGTTCATCGGAGACCCGCCTGCCTTGGCCGCGGACTTCGGGCATGTGCTTGAACTGGATCTGACCAGCACGGCTACCGTTGCGCCGCGAACCGAAGGCTTGCTCGCCCGCTTCCCTAACCTGCTGAGTCTTAAGATGCGGGGGTTTGAACTCGAGAGCATTCCCGCCGAGGTTTTAAGCATGAAGAAACTCAAGCTGCTGAATCTGCCCGAGTGCAGCATCCGCCTGACAGAAGACACTGCGAATGCGCTGGGGACTCTGGAAGAAATCGACAGCCTGGACTTAAGCAACAATCCCCTAGGACGCGCGCCCGACATCAGCCGCATGAAGCAACTGACCCGCCTGGATCTGAGTAATACCGGACTCACCGAGACGTGGCCGGCACTGTTCGACTCCATCACACTGAGCCACGCCGACCTTTCGGATAACGCGATCACCGAGTTGTCGATTGAAATACTGCGTGGTGATCGTCAGTTGATCGCCCACTTCAACTTCGATGGTAATCCGTTGTCGGGGCTGGCCCGCAGACGGCTTGAAGACTATGCACAATTGCGCGCAGCCAGGCTGAATGAACCGCGCTGGCGCCAGCAGATCACCGTGGGGGATGACACGAGCTCATCGTCGTCTTCGACGTTTGCGACCTCGCCGCAATCGGAGAATTAACAATAGTCGCCAACCCGACGCGGCTCAGCCGCGCTCGGGCGGCACCGACGACAATTCGAACGGGCTGCTGCTTCGCCGCTGGTTGCGATCTTCTCGCGGCGTGGCACCGAAGAAGTTGCGATAAGCGCTGGAGAAGTGCGGCCCCGAGGAGAAGCCGCACGACAGACCGATCTGAATGATCGACTTGCTGGTTTGCATCAACATTTGCCGGGCCTTGTTCAGGCGCAGTTCCAGGTAGTACTGGCTCGGCACACGATTGAGGTATTGCTTGAAGATCCGCTCCAACTGCCGACGGGATACGCACACATGCTGGGCAATTTCGTCGGTGGTCAGCGGCTCTTCGATATTGGCTTCCATCAGCAACACCGCCTGGGTGAGCTTCGGATGGCTGGAGCCCAGACGGTTCTGCAACGGAATGCGCTGACGCTCGCCGCCCTCGCGGATGCGCTCCACCACCAGTTCTTCGGACACCGCACCGGCCAGCTCTGCACCGTGATCACGCGCCAGCACTGCCAGCAACAAGTCGAGCACCGACAGGCCGCCACACGCGGTCAAGCGATCACGGTCCCAGTCGAACAGATGGCTGGTCGCGATGACTTTAGGAAAACGCTCAGCAAAATCGTCCTGCCAGCGCCAGTGGACGGCAGCGCGGTAACCGTCGAGCAAACCGAGTTGCGCCAACGGATACACGCCGGCCGACAGACCTGCGATCACACAGCCAGCCCGCACCAGTTGTTTCAGTGCACTGCTCAGAGCCGGCGCCAAAGACGTCGGTGGCTCATCGGCGAGCAGAAACAGTTTCTGGAAGTTTTCGAGCTTGCCGGCCCATGGCTCGCCGGGCAATTGCCAGGCACCTTCGGCGGGAGGCTCGGCCTGCAAGAACGTCAACTCGTAGACCACGTCCGGGTGCACACGCTGAGCAACACGCAAGGCCTCCTCCGCCAGCGCCAGCGTCAACGCTTTAGTGCTGGGCCAAATCAGGAAACCAATTCGATGGGCAGTCATGGGCGGGCAATCCGAAACGAAGAACGGTGATGAAGGCAAGGGCCAATGCTAGCCCGAAATCGAAACTGTCGCAGATCCATTGTGGGAGCGGGCTTGCTCGCGAATGCGGTAGATCAGACACCAATGATGTCGACTGATACACCGCTTTCGCGAGCAAACCCGCTCCCACAGGGGGCCGAGCAAGTTTTCAGGTCGCGAAGCATGACCTAATTGGGTGCATAACGGGAGCGATTACTTGAGGCTACCCGAGAGGAACTGTTGCAGACGTTCCGATTGCGGATTGACCAGCACTTCACGCGGATCGCCGCTTTCTTCCACGACACCTTTGTGGAGGAATACCAACTGGTTCGACACTTCACGGGCAAAGCCCATTTCGTGGGTGACCACCACCATGGTGCGGCCTTCCTGAGCCAGCGCCTGCATGACTTTGAGCACGTCGCCTACCAGTTCCGGGTCGAGTGCCGAGGTCGGTTCGTCGAACAGCATCACTTCCGGTTCCATCGCCAGCGCACGAGCAATCGCCACACGCTGCTGCTCGCCACCGGACATGTGCCCCGGGAACGCATCCTTACGATGGGCCACGCCGACCTTGTTCAGGTAATGCTCGGCTTTCTCGCGGGCTTCGGCCTTGGACATGCCCAGCACATGCACCGGCGCTTCCATGATGTTTTCCAGCGCGGTCATGTGCGACCACAGGTTGAAATGCTGGAACACCATCGACAGACGCGAACGCATACGCTGCAGTTGCTTTGGATCAGCGGCTTTCAGCGCGCCGTCCTTGTTCGCGACCAGTTTCAGCTCTTCGTTGTTGAGCAGAATCTTGCCCGCGTGCGGCTGCTCAAGCAGGTTGATGCAACGCAGGAAAGTACTTTTGCCGGAGCCACTGGAGCCGATGATGCTGATCACATCGCCGGCTGCCGCTTTCAGGGACACGCCCTTGAGCACTTCGTGACTGCCATAGCGTTTATGCAGGTCTTGGACTTCAAGTTTGTACATGCGGTCGGTTCTCACAAAAACAGTCAGTCAGTCGTTGAGCAAGCGCCCGTGACGCAGCGCTTCGCGCCCCGCCACCTTGGCCAGCCAGAAACCGGGTTGGGCATAGCGCAGCCGTTCAATGGCAAACAGCACCCCGGACGTACCAGCACACACCGTGCTGACCCGATCGGACACAGGGTCGATCACTTCAAAAATTTCATCACCGGCCTCGACCCATTCGCCGGGTTTACGCACAAAGCTCACCACGCCCGGGTGCGGCGCGAACAACAATTCGGTGCCTTCGAACGGCATGCCTTCGCACGGCTCGTGTGCCGGGCTCGGCCACTCGCCGCTGATCAAGCCCTGCTCGGCGAGAAACGCCAGAATGCCTTCAGCATGGGCCTGGGCATCAGCGCGGCCAGTGTCAGCCTGACCGCCCAGCTCGATGGTCGTCGCCAGACAAGCCAAAGGAATCTGCGCCTGCGGGAACTGACGCGACAGGCGCAGCCACGGCAGCGAACAGGCTTCATCGAAGGAGCTGCCGCCGGAATCTTCCGCCAGCAAACCCACTTTCACATTCAGATGCGCGGCCAGTGAACGCCACTGCGGCCAGTGCTGCGGCAACGCATACAGGTGCAGTGCCGCTTCAGCATCACAGTGCAAGTCGAGCACCACGTCGGCGGTGCAGGCGTGGCTGAGCAATACGCGCTGCATGCCTTGCAACTGGCTGCTCGCGGGCGGCAATGCCGCCAGATGATCGGCCATCGCCTGACGGATCAGGCGAATATTGGCGTGCGAATCGTCACCCAGGCTGCCGGCCAACGCCGCCGCAACCGGCGCGCTCAGCTCAACGAAGTCACGGTTGAAATTCTTGCCACTGCCCGCCTCGAAACGGCCTTGGTGATTGCCTTGCAGCAACTGACCAAGACCCAACGGGTTGGCCACCGGCACCAGCTCGATCACGCCGTTGAGCAGGCCTTTGTCTTCGAGTTCGCCGAGGCGCTTTTTAAGCTCCCAGGCGGTGCGCATGCCCGGCAATTCGTCAGCGTGCAGGCTGGCCTGAATGTAAGCCTTGCGCTCGCCGCTGCCGAAACGAAACACCGAAATCCTGCGCTCGCTGCCCAGATGGCTCCACGGCAAAACGTGGTCGATACGTTCCATATCAGTGCTTCCGCGGGGCCAGATAGCTCAGCCAGCGACGCTCGGCCAGCTTGAACAACTTGACCAGAATGAAGGTCAGGCACAGGTAGAACACGCCAGCGGTGATGTACGCCTCGAAAGGCAGGTAGTACTGCGCGTTAACGGTACGGGCCGCACCCGTGATGTCGATCAGGGTCACGATGGACGCCAGACTGGTGGTCTGCAGCATCATGATCACTTCGTTGCTGTACTGCGGCAACGCGCGGCGCAGGGCCGACGGCAGCAGGATGCGCTTGTACATCTTGAAGCGCGACATGCCCATGGCTTTGGCCGCTTCGATCTCACCGTTCGGCGTCGCCTTCAGGCTGCCGGCGATGATTTCCGCGGTGTAGGCGCTGGTGTTCACGGCGAACGCCAGGCATGCGCAGAACGTAGCGCTGGACAGCCACGGCCAGAGGAAGCTTTCACGTACAGCTTCAAACTGGGCCAGACCGTAGTAGATCAGGAACAGTTGAACCAGCATCGGCGTACCGCGAATCACGTAGGTGTAGAGCCACGCGGTGCCGTTGACGATCGAGTTCTTGGAGACGCGCATCAGCCCCAGCGGCAACGCCGCCAGCAGACCAAAGAACAGCGACAGCGCGAGCAATTTGAGGGTGGTCAACAGGCCGCCGAGGTACAGCGGCATAGCCTCCCAAATGACGTTGTAGTCGAAGATCATAGATCAGCCGCCCTTACGCCTACCGAGTAGCGCTTCTCAAGTTGACGCAATGCCAGCAACGAGACACTGGTGATCACCAGGTACATCGCCGCCACTGCAAGGAAGAAGGTGAAAGGCTCGCGAGTGGCATCCGCCGCCTGCTTGGCCTTGAACATCATGTCTTGCAGACCGACCACCGAAATCAGCGCAGTCGCCTTGGTCAGTACCAGCCAGTTGTTGGTGAAGCCTGGAATCGCCAAGCGAATCATCTGCGGCACCATCACCCGGAAGAACACCTGAAAACTGCTCATGCCGTAGGCCATGCCCGCTTCGGCCTGCCCCTTGGGGATCGCCATGAACGCGCCACGGAAGGTTTCCGACAGGTACGCCCCGAAGATGAAACCGAGGGTGCCGATACCGGCGGCCAACGGGTTCAGGTCGATGTAATCGTTGAAGCCGAGCAGCGGCGCCACGCGGTTGAGCAAGTCCTGACCGCCGTAGAAAATCAGCAGGATCAGCACCAGATCGGGAATCCCGCGGATCACCGTGGAATACAGATCGCCCAGCCACGCCAGCCAGCGCACCGGCGACAGGCGCAGTGCAACACCGATCAGCCCGAGAACGATGGCCAGAGCCATGGACGACAAGGCGAGCTGAAGCGTCAGCCATGCGCCATCGAGGATGACAGCCCCGTAGCCTTTCAACATGATTCAGGTCCTCGAAAGTAGGGATGAAAAAATGGCGCAAACCGCAGAGATCCTGTTGCTTGCGCCATTTCGGACTTGTCGCAGAGACGTATTACTTGCCGTAGATATCGAAGGCGAAGTACTTGTCCTGGATTGCTTTGTATTTGCCGTTTTCGCGGATGGCCGCGATGGCCGCGTTGATCTTGTCTTTCAGGGCATCGCCCTTACGCACAGCGATGCCTACGCCGTCGCCGAAGTATTTGACGTCGGTGAAAGCCGGGCCTGCGAAGGCGAAACCTTTACCGGCGTCGGTGTTCAGGAAACCGTCTTGCAGCAGGGTGGCATCAGCCAGGGTGCCGTCGAGGCGACCGGCGGCCACGTCGAGGTAGATCTCGTTCTGCGAACCGTACGGCTTGATCTCGGCGCCCAGTGGAGCCAGGACTTCGCGGGCGAAACGCTCATGGATCGAACCACGTTGCACGCCGATGTTCTTGCCCTTGAGCTCAGCCAGACCTTCGCTGACCTGAGTACCGGCCTTCATGACCAGACGTGCCGGGGTGTTGTAGTACTTGTTGGTGAAGTCGACGGACTTCTTGCGGTCTTCAGTGATCGACATGGACGACAGGATCGCGTCGATCTTGCGCACTTTCAGTGCTGGGATCAGACCGTCGAACTCTTGCTCGACCCATACACACTTGACCTGCATCTGCTCGCACAGCGCATTGCCGATGTCATAGTCGAAACCGACGATGCTGCCGTCCGGCGCTTTGGAAGCGAACGGAGGGTAGGCCGCTTCGATACCGATCTTCACAGGTTTTTCGTCAGCGAAGGCATTGAGCGACAGCACGGACAGTGCCAGGGCGCCAAGCAGCACAAGTTTCTTCATCTTGAGACTCCATCGGTAAAGGGCAAAAACGGCAGAGTGAGCAACAGCCCAATATGCGAATGGGTGAATCGGAAAATCCGTTGCTGCATCGGTGGGAAATTTCCTATTGAAACCGCAGGAGGTTTCAACGTTAGCCACGATGAGCCAGTGATCGGCATTCTAACGACAGGCCCGAAGTCGATATTTCTTCAATGCGACAACTAATTACAGATGCACCGAGAAACCGACTTGAGCACATTGACAGTCTTGCAATTTCATGCAAGAGCGAAAGACAGTGAACCGATCTATGCTGCAAATTGCGGGCCTATTATTCGCAAACCCTTCTAATCCGGCAAGCGCAGCGTTGTGTCTTATCTTTCTCGCCTGGTTTTGAGGCTCTGAAACGGGGCGATGCGTTTCCCCTCGCCCCGGTTTGGCGCTGGCGGTTACACATTTGGTTACGGGGATGAAGACGGGTAACAGGCGGAAATGTCTTACGCGGGAAATCGATAATTATTGGTTGGGTGGTTTCGGTTTCTGGCTGCGGACTACACCAGCGCCTGACAAATTGCCTTCGAGAGCAAGCCCGCTCCCACAGTTTTGACCGAATGCCTCAAGCCCCAATGCAATTCCCTTTGGGAGCGGGCTTGCTCGCGAAGGGGCCAAACCAGCCACCACATAAACAACAGACACAAAAAAGCCCCATCCGGCCTACACCGAACAGGGCTTTCCTACACATCAACCCGCTACTTAAGCAACATTCATGGTCTTGTGCGTATCAATCAAATGCTGCACCACACCCGGGTCCGCCAGCGTCGAGATATCCCCCAACCCGTCGTACTCAGCCGTGGCAATCTTGCGCAGAATGCGGCGCATGATCTTGCCCGAACGAGTCTTCGGCAGCCCCGGCGCCCACTGGATCACGTCCGGCGAAGCAATCGGGCCGATCTCTTTACGCACCCAGTTCTTCAACTCCAGACGCAATTGCTCGGTCGGCTCCTCGCCATTTTTCAGGGTGACGTAGACATAAATGCCCTGCCCCTTGATGTCGTGCGGCACACCAACCACCGCCGCTTCAGCGACTTTCGGGTGGGCAACCATCGCGCTTTCGATCTCGGCCGTGCCCATGCGGTGGCCGGAGACGTTGAGCACGTCATCCACCCGCCCGGTGATCCAGTAGTAACCATCGGCATCACGACGCGCACCGTCACCGGTGAAGTACATGCCTCGGAACGTCTTGAAGTAGGTGTCGACGAAGCGGTCATGGTCGCCATACAGCGTGCGCGCCTGACCTGGCCACGAATCGAGAATCACCAGATTGCCTTCAGCCTCGCCCTCGATAATGTTACCGAGGTTGTCGACCAACGCCGGCACCACACCGAAGAACGGCCGCGCCGCCGAACCCGGCTTCAGCGCATGGGCGCCCGGCAACGGGCTCATCATGTTGCCGCCCGTCTCGGTCTGCCACCAGGTATCAACGATCGGGCAACGGGACTTGCCCACATTCTTGTAATACCAGTCCCAGGCTTCCGGGTTGATCGGCTCACCCACCGAACCGAGCAAGCGCAGGCTGCTGCCATCAGCGCCTTCAACAGCGGCCTGACCCGAAGCCATCATTGCGCGGATCGCGGTCGGCGCGGTGTAGAGGATGTTGACCTTGTGCTTGTCGACAATCTTCGCCACCCGAGTGATGTCCGGGTAGTTCGGCACACCTTCGAACAGCAACGTGGTCGCGCCGTTGGCCAGCGGGCCGTAGACGATATAACTGTGGCCAGTGACCCAGCCAACGTCGGCCGTGCACCAATAAACTTCCCCCGGGCGGTAGTCGAACACACGCTCGTGGGTCATCGCCGCATACAGCAGATAACCGCCCGTGGTGTGCTGCACGCCCTTCGGCTTGCCGGTGGAGCCTGAGGTGTAAAGGATGAACAGCGCTTCCTCAGCGCCCATCTCTTTGGGCGCGCACACGCTGCCCGCCACTTTCATCAGGTCTTCGTACCAGATGTCGCGATGCTGGTTCCACTTGATGTCGCCACCGGTGCGCTTGCACACGATGACTTTCTGGATGCTGCTGGTTTCCGGGTTGGTCAGCGCGTCGTCGACGTTGGACTTGAGCGGGATCTTCTTGCCGGCACGAATGCCTTCGTCAGCGGTGATCACCACTTTGGATTTGCAGTCGATGATGCGACCGGCCAGGGCTTCCGGCGAGAAGCCACCGAACACCACCGAGTGAATCGCGCCGATCCGGGTGCAGGCCAGCATGGCGACCACGGCTTCGGGAATCATTGGCATATAGATAGTCACCACGTCGCCGCGGTGTACATCCTGACCACGCAGGGCGTTGGCGAGTTTGCACACTTGTTCGTGCAGTTCGCGGTAAGTGATGTTGCGGCTTTCGGAAGGATCGTCACCCTCCCAGATGATTGCCACTTGATCGCCGCGCTCGGCCAGATGACGGTCGAGGCAGTTATAGGAAACGTTCAGGGTGCCATCGGCGAACCACTTGATGTCGACATGGTGATCGTCGAACGAAGTCTGTTTCACCGTGGTGAAAGGCTTGATCCAGTCAAGACGCTGGGCTTGCTCGCGCCAGAAGCCGTCAGGGTTGACGACCGACTGCTGGTACATGGCTTTGTAGGTCGCCTCGTCAGTCAGCGTGTTAGCCAGAACCTCGGGACGAACGGGATACAGAGAAGCCGCACTCATCTTTCCTACCTCGGTGTAATAGTTGTTTTTGTATGACCCAGTTGTATCCGGGCCGGCCCCATAGAACCATTCGACGATGGTAGTAACAAGCCCCTACAAAACATCCAGTTACCCCGACCGCAAGCCTGACGCCCCTCTCCCAAACACTCCCCCCCCTGTGGGAGCTTGCCTGCAAGCGATTCAGACAACTCGCTCTTTCAGGCAAATTGCTTGGCGAGAACTCGATATCGACCGATTGTTACCAAATCTGCCAAAGGTGTTTATCAAAACCCGCTCTGTTTACCCCCACCTCACCTCCCTAGAATTCACCTCGCCGACAAGGCAAAGCGATTAACAACGATACAGCCCCCACGAAGGCCGTTAATCCAGCTCTCAAGTAATAACTGCAAACGATGAAGTTACACACGCAACCCCATAAAGGTTGCGTGACCCCACTCGACCTCAAAAAGGTAAATCCGAATGAAAGCTTTATGGGTTCTGGCCATCAGCTGTCTGTGCGCAACCGCCATGGCAGACGAGGCCCCGACTGACGTCGCCCAGCAACAACCGGCCGTCGAGGAATACACCTACTCGACTCACCTGGACATCGCCAAAGTTGTCTCCATGAGCGAAGTGCCCAATGTCTGCGAAGTGGTTCCGGCCAAAATGGAATACGACGACTCCAAAGGTCAGCGCCACATCCTGCGTTACAGCATCATGGGCAATGGCTGCACCAATTGACGATTGAGACTGCACCGAATCGGATCTCTCAGCGCTTCATTGAGGGTCGATTCCAGCCCGACTTCGGTCGGGCTCAGTTGTGTCTGGAGTCGTCAAAAATGCTTGCAAAACACTAGATGTAGTGAAAAACACGGTTTTTTGTTCGTTTTTTGAGCAATTCCACATTTACGAAATTTCTTCGAAAAAAAATCTATCCCTGGCAAAGCCCTGTAAACCCACGCTCTCACTGAAAAACCACCCTCCCCGACCGCTCCATGCGCGGATTCGCCTCAGCACGGCCCGTTTTTTTTCCCTATAATGCCGCCCTAATCGGGACAGCAATATTCCCTTACAGGGATGAACAGCCCATCTGAAGCCCCGCAGCAGCGTTCAACGCGAGCTGCGCCCGTCAGAGGCTCTCGGAACCCCGAACAAAATTCTGTTTTATTGCCTGCCTTAGCTGCTGCAAAAAACGATTCCTTAAGATCCAACGCGGTCTGTACGACCGTGTGAAAAACCAAACCATCAGGTTTCACACGGGGCGACAGGCCCTCACGCAGGAGACGACACGTCATGCTGAGCTGGGACGAATTCGACAAAGAAGACAGTGAAGTAGCAGCAGTGAAAGGCGCCAACGCCGGCCACGCTACTGAAGCCAACATGGACCGCCTCGACAACGCCGGCGGCGCCGCCGCGCTCGAAGCCCGCGCCGTCACCGCCGACGACTCGGCCGCCGTGGCCCGCGCCAAGGCTGCACTGAACTCCCTCGACGTCGCCGAAGGCCTCGCCGAACTCGAAGGCGCCTCCGCCCGTGTCGCCGTTGACGAAAAGCGCATGATCAACTGCCGCGCCGACCTCAACCAACTCGTACCCTTCAAGTACGACTGGGCCTGGCAGAAGTACCTGGACGGTTGCGCAAACCACTGGATGCCGCAAGAAGTCAACATGACCGCCGACATCGCCCTCTGGAAAAACCCGGAAGGCCTGACCGACGACGAGCGCCGCATCGTGATGCGCAACCTCGGCTTCTTCTCCACCGCCGACTCCCTGGTTGCCAACAACCTCGTCCTGGCCGTGTACCGCCTGATCACCAACCCGGAATGCCGCCAGTACATCCTGCGCCAGGCCTTCGAAGAAGCGATCCACACCCACGCCTACCAGTACTGCATCGAATCGCTGGCCATGGATGAAGGCGAGATCTTCAACATGTACCACGAGATCCCATCGGTCGCGAAAAAAGCAGCCTGGGGCCTGAAATACACCCGTTCGATCTCCGATCCGAAGTTCGAAACCGGCACCCCGGACACCGACAAAGAACTGCTGCGCAACCTGATCGCCTACTACTGCGTGCTGGAAGGCATCTTCTTCTACTGCGGCTTCACCCAGATCCTCTCCATGGGTCGCCGCAACAAAATGACCGGCGTCGCCGAGCAGTTCCAATACATCCTGCGCGACGAATCCATGCACCTGAACTTCGGCATCGACGTGATCAACCAGATCAAAATCGAAAACCCACACCTGTGGGATGCCGAGATGAAAGAAGAAGCGACCCAGATGATTCTGCAGGGTACGCAGTTGGAGATCGAATACGCACGCGACACCATGCCTCGCGGCGTACTGGGCATGAACGCGGCGATGATGGAGGACTACCTGAAGTTCATCGCTAACCGTCGTTTGAGCCAGATTGGTTTGAAGGAAGAGTATCCAGGGACGACTAACCCGTTCCCTTGGATGAGCGAGATTATGGACTTGAAGAAAGAGAAGAATTTCTTTGAGACTCGTGTGATCGAATACCAAACTGGTGGTGCGCTTAGCTGGGACTAATAGTCTCGCTCGGCATGATTTGACGATTGCGGTCTGAGTCGACACAGCAAAAAGCAAAAAGCCCCGATCTGATCGGGGCTTTTTTATTGGAGAGCGATCAAGCACAATAAAATACCCACCACTTGAACAGAGTAAAAAATGCTTGAGGCCAAATTTTACGACACTTACCACTTCTGCAACGTTGTAAAAAACGTCCTCTATCACTCAGAGAATTACCTAGGAGTGCTAAATGACTTTCACGGCGACGGGCGAATTTATTACAGACTGAGCACCTTCAATAAATACTCAATCCTTCATGAATTCATAGAGTTTATCGTCCACGATGTTTATTACGACCAATCTAGCGAAGCCGCTTTAGAAAAAAAACAGAAAAACCAAGAAGTTTATCAGGACATACCTATTGCTTTAAATATCCTGAGACCAAGCGCATTACCAATAGAGCTAGCGCTCGAACACCACAACATGCCACACCAAAGCTTCGAAGACTTTCTAGACAAACAAAATAAAAAATTTATCGAGTGTGATATAGATGACGCATATGAATTCATCCATACATTGCGGGAGACGGGCGTATTTCATGAACTAATTGAGCACATTTCCAAAGAAGTTTTTCATGTTGTCTTTCAAAATCGTGATCTCATGAAAAATTTCAATATATTAATGGCAAACGCTCTTGAGCACGAAGCCAGATCAGAAACACCAAACGAAATTAAAAAAATCTTTAGCCGACCTGGGATATTGAAGCGCGTAGCGATACCTGTATGGGTACGAAGGGCCGTTTTTTTTCGAGATAGGGGTCGATGTGTACTATGTGACAAAGACTTATCCGGACAAGTAAACTTAGAAAACAAAGAAAACTACGACCACATCGTACCATTAGCCATGCACGGACTGAATGACATCTCCAACATTCAGCTACTTTGCAAAGAATGCAACCAGCATGAAAAAAGAGCTAAAGAGGCAGTTACATCTGATAACTATCAATCGTGGTACACATATTAGCATCAGCTATTCCCCGCAGAAGACCTGCCTCCCAGCGCCATAGACTTAACCGCACATCCAAAGCGTCGATTACCCGACCCCCAAGTATTGGATGTGCAGTTCTCACTGGAGAGTACTACTTAAAATCGACTAGATCGTTACTTCCAGCAGAGCGGTTTTTTTATGCCGCCCCGTCTTTTTACTAAGAATTTCAAATACTACCGAAGCTATTTTATTAGCCAACAAAGGCGGCACTGCATTTCCAACTTGGTGAAATTGGTGTGTCCGGTTTCCCTGAAAGAAATAGTTATCCGGAAAAGTTTGAAGTCTAGCTGCCTCTCTGACCGTTAAGCTTCTGCATTGTTTGGGATCGTAATGAATGAAGTAGTGACCATCCTTCGAAATATGGCTGGTAATAGTTGTTGCCGGGAGGTGTTCGACTTGAACCCTAAAGCGGTCACTAAACTTACCGCTCTCCCAGTTTTTGTGAGCTGGCGCAAGATCCGAAAGACAAAATTGCTGATGGCCTTTCGGAGAAGTGTCGTAGGCCCGGGCATACACGCTGGCAAACATATACCGGCGTAGATCCGATGACATATGACCGCGAGCATCATGATTTAACCAGTACTTTAGTTCATCATCTCGATACCAACGATCTAAATTTTCATCTCTAATTTTCCCATCATCTTTGCGACGAGGAACACGTAGCGCTCCAACCTCAAGAGAAGCGGAAATGAGAGCTATACGCGCAATATTCATCTCAGCGCTGAGTTTCGGCTCAGCATTACTATCCACTTCTGAAGCAAGACCATCAAGATGATCTGCAACCTCTTTGTACCAAGCCTCGCTACTATCAGCCTGCTTGGTCAAACGACTACGTAACTCTGGCAAGTCTCCGAGGATCTGCTTTGCAGTTACTCGACCTAGCGTCTTTGCTAAACACTCGTATTGCTCAATATTTCCGTGCTCATCCAAAGCAATCCCCAATAGGATCACACGATGTCTCGCTTGAGGGATTCCATATTCCTCTGCTCTGATAATAAAGCCACGAGGATCGACTTTACTTACGTCCTCACCAGGACCAAAGGACTGATCATTCACAAGAGAACAGATGCGATATTTTTTGCCTGGTGAAGGATCACCAAGAGCTTTATTTGGATCGGTTAGATCTTCAAGAATTTGCGTAAAAATACTTTCCCCAGCAATCTTTGAAGATAGAATTCCTTTCACATTCTCCATTACGAATACAGCTGGTTTTCTCTCCTTGATGATTCGGAGATACTCTTTGTATAGAAAATGTCGATGATCATTTTCAGCACTGTAATCGGCCTTTCCTTGATTACGAGACCTACCGACAATTGAATAGGCTTGGCAAGGAGGCCCACCGATGAGAACCCAAGGCCTGTCCTCGAGTTTTTCGTCAAGAATCGCATCGAGCTCCGCGTCACCTTCCTTGGATCCCAAGGTAATACACCTAGCTTCTTTTTCTGCCTCAACCCACTGGGCTTCACTCAGATCGCTATATGGCTTTGGAGTCTGCCCATTACAAAAATTGTAATAATCACATAGCTGCTCAGGATTATTCTGTTTCAGAAGCCGATAAAACGCTCTCAATTTGAGCGTCTCGCGAGCAATGGGATTCATTTCGGCTGAGACTAAAATCTCAAATCGGGATCCGTCGCCGGAAGAGGCAAAACCCTCACCAAGACCTCCAGGACCGGCGAAGAGGTCGACAATCTGAATTGGCTTCGAATGCTCGGTGTCACATTCGATAGCGGTATCTCGGCCTAAAGGCAAATTCATCTGGGGCTCAGTCATGGACATAGTCAGTAAAGAGGTCAGGTCTCGGATGATGGCAGCTATCCGCGGCAGCAATACATCTCCCGAATTGAAGGTCCGGAAACTGCTGCATCGTCATGGATTTAGGTATCGACTGCATTCTCAAAAGCTTCCCGGTAGTCCAGATATCGTGCTAACCCGCTACAATCTCTGCATTTTTATACATGGTTGCTTCTGGCACAGACACCTTGGCTGCAGGTATGCCACTACCCCTCGAACTCGCGAAGAGTTCTGGCGAGTGAAGTTTGACCAGAACGTTAAACGAGACCTCAGGAACAGAACCCTGCTGCTTCAGCAGGGTTGGCGTGTCTTTGAACTGTGGGAATGTGGCATCCGCGGACCAGAAGCTGAAATCAGCTGGATCCTGAATGCGATCAAAGATTGTAATCAAAAAAGCATCTCTTGGCCTGAACTGTTTGAGGCGAATGTCTAAATTTTATCATCCATAAAAAAGGGCGAAAAAAACTCCAATGCCCGCTTGCGTTCTCCGTATCGCTTGCTAATGCCGAGTTTCCGTAATCCAGACTTAACACCTCAACCACCCTGCTCAGCCCTCCCCCCCTATTCTTCTCCTCCCCTCTACCCCCTGCTTCAGAAGGTCCGCCCTAGCGCATAATGGCAATCAGCCTGCAAAAAATTTGACGAGCCACATAAAAAGATCTACACATTACGTAAAGGTTTTAGGAATATTCATTTTTTTTGTAGGATCTGTGAGTAAAAAATGACAGAAAAAAGAGAAAAATTCGTAAGGCTTGCGGAACAAAGAGTTAACCGGGCATTGAACGATATCCGTCTAATCGGCAACCTTTCAAACCGAAATGCTTACAGCTTTACCGAAGAAGACATTAAGAAAGTATTCAAAGCACTGCAGAAGGAGCTGGACCAGGCAAGGGCGCGCTTTTCTGACGCCGAGAATGCTTCCGGCGGCGATTTTAAACTCTAAAAGGAATGTACCCATGACTGCCAAAAGCAAGGACCTCCCAAATTTAGCATTTCCCAGAAATGATGCTGGGGAGAGAGATGGCCTCAATGATGCCGGGATCGAAACGTTTCGCGACGCCCCTTATGCTAGTTGTGCTCGAGAGGCAGGACAAAACTCAAGGGACGCAGCATCTGGGAGCGGAAAGCCTGTACGGCTGAAGTTTGATTTACTGGAACTGGAACGCAATGAAATTCCTTCGATTCAAAATTTAGAAAAAACCCTCCACCAGTGTTTTGAACAAGCGTATGACGACAAGGAAAAAGAGTTTTTTGCCAACGCAATTCATGTAGTAAAACAACAAAAAATCCCTGTTTTACGCATTGCCGATTACAACACTAAAGGCCTTATTGGACCTCCGGATAAATTCGGAACCCCCTTTAACTCGTTACTAAAAGCCCGAGGAGTTAGTAGTAAAGACAGCGCAACGTCAGGGGGATCTTTCGGTATTGGAAAAAACGCTTCTGTTGCCGTATCAGAGCTCCAAACTGTTTTTTATTCAACTCGCTACCTAGATAATGATACTCATCAAGAATGCTTCGCCGCTCAGGGCAAGGTGATACTTGTCTCCCATGAAGATGAACACCGGGAGCCCCGTAGGGCAACGGGGTATTGGGGGATATCTGAAGGTTTCGGTGCAATCACAGATGAGTCCCTAGTTCCATCTTGGATGCGACGTGAAGAAATCGGAACATCGATTTTCAGTATTGGCTTTCGTGGACATGATAGCGATTGGGAGGACCTTATGGTTTGCTCCTTAATTTCGAACTTCTTCTCTGCTATCAGACAGGGACAAATGGAGTTCATGGTCGCCGACCGCGCGATTAACGCAAACACTTTAGAGTCTTTGCTTGACTCAGATGAATTATTAGTTGCTGCCGCCGGGACAGCTCTCAAGGACGATCTCCTATTTGCCCGCGTACTACATCGCTGCCTAGCGTCTGATTTGTCTGTTGAAGAGCAGATTGAGATTTCTAATCTCGGTAAGATTCGAGTGCGAATCCTAGCGGATAAGGCATTACCTCGCAGGGTTGGTTTTGTTCGTAATGGGATGCTGATCACTGACAACCTTAGTTACTTCGGTCATAAATTTTCAAAGTTCCCTAGCGCACGAGATTTTATCTGCTTGGTAGAGCCAGATGATGAAAACGCAGGGCGTCTTTTGAAAAGCTTGGAGAACCCACAACACAAAGATTTTTCTGCGGATCGTATCCCTGATCCTAAAAAGCGTCAGATCGCGACTAAAGCAATGCAGGTGCTTGGGCAACAAATCAGAACAATGATTAACTCTAAGGCTGGTGTAGAAATAACTGACTCGGTAGTAATTGAAGAGTTAGCAAATCTCTTTGGCGAGGGAGCCATGGGAGAGAGCGATAGTTCCAGCTCTGAGAAAACACCAGAGAAATACATCTACGAAGTGGTGCGACAAACGTCAAAAACAGCAGACGCTAATAATTATAGAGGGGCAGGATCGGGCGGCAATGGTGCACATGAGCCCCGAACAAAATCTAGCTCTGGCAGACCTGGTAGCAGTAACAATGGAAAAAAACAGGGTACCAACAACGACGGTCAATCTAAGCCTCGAAAACGAGTACCTTTAATAGAGGTACGAAATAAGATTACGAACAGCGAAGATGAATCTTTAGCAGCCAGAAAAATCTACTTTACCTCTCCAGCATCTGGCTGTATTGAATTAAGCATACAAGCGCTTGGAATCAACGATCCGGAACCATTGACTATTGTTGATGCCTATCCCACGAAACCAGTAAACGGCGTTTTGAAGTTGGATATAGAAGCAGGAGAACGTCAAGAAATATCAATATTCCTTGACGAATCGTATGTCGGACCTATTGAGGTCATAGCGATATTGGTTTCGGATGAAGAGGCGGAGCAATGAGACTTTCAAACGAAACCCGGTATCCCCATCCAGTATTAGGCCCTTTAACGAATGATTACAACGAAGGGCAGTTCAACGTTTCCTTTAGCGCGATAGAGAACGTCGAAAGTGGCGCGGTGACTCTCAACTACCAAATACTTCTTGACGAATTGTCAATTTCCGAGCTGGTCGAGTCTGGAAAAGCAGCTATTGGATGCATAGTCGTTTGCCGGGACACATACTACAACCGACTCCATAAGCTTAGCCTCACCAAAGGCATTTTAGAATTCCAAGCAGGAAAGCTAATTAACAAAGTAACTATACGCCCAGTTATTTGGTTAAATGAAGCAACCCAAAAGTTAAACTCTCCAGCCATTCACGAGGAATTCGGTTCAGAAATACTGATTTTTCAAGGTGACATAATTGCCATTGATGAACAATCTACACTCAACATTGGAAAAGCTAAACTTGCAGCGTTGGAAAGCATTTTTGAACTCACTCAATCTCCAGATTTAGAAGAGGGAAGAATAGAAATAAAACTGGACTGCGAGAAAATTTCAATTCTTCTAGCGCCAAAAACCTTTAAAGTTATCAACTTATTACGAGGGCAGGATACGCACCGCTCCCTTGTAATGAGTTCCATTTATCTACCAGCGGTAATGGAAATTCTAGATCAATTGCGCTCTAACAGCGGAGACTACACGGATCGCAGATGGTATTTGCCTTTCATCGCAAAATGTGATGCGAAAGGCATTGTCTTGAACGAAAATACGCCGCTACTGGAGTGCGCCCAAGCACTTCTGGAAAAACCCATCAGCAAGCTAGAAGATATATTTTCGGGAGAATCTCATGAATCCTAATCCCCTTAAATACTTATCAGAGGCACGCTTAATTCAACTAAAAAACGACGTCTCCGAAAATCGTGACAGGTATAAACAAGGAGACTTTGTCGATCTCGCCAAAGAAAACGGCTGGGAAATTGACAGTTCCCTCGTCACAATAGACCCAAACGAATTGGCCAAACTTGACGGGGAGGTTTTAACGTCAAATGGCAGGGTGCAGACAGCTGAAGTTGATGCAAAAAACTCAGTAATTGTATACAACGCCATGCATGGGATGACTCCTGCGCTTGCGATGGAGGAACGTGTATGGGCGCGCTTAACCCACATAGAATGCATTAATTATACTCGTGATCGTTGGTTCTATCGGACAAGTTCTTACGACGACGAACAATTTGATAAACATGTAAGACTTCACTATTTCGCCAGCACACTAACTGGAGTTCGAGATGACAATTCAATATCCCGACTCTGGTGGAATATGCATATTGCCACTATGCTCTCACCTGCCTCCCCCGAAGAAGCACTTGGCTTTATATTAACCAACGCAGACGTACGATCAAACTTAGTAGAGCGCTCATGGACAGGAGCAAGACTACCACTTTCGCGAGCAATTATACGAATGATAGAAAACGAACCGTGGCTAACGGCACATGAAAATAACTTTCGTGAATTTATGAAAACATTAAACCGCGACGGCGGGGGCATTTTACTCGAAGCGCTACCTGATGCGGTGCAAAGCCGTGTTTCTGATGAAATAATGGATAGTTGTTTGAAGAAAGCTAAGGTGCGTTTGGGCGCATGATGTAAAAATACGACACATCTTCGAATTGACTACCTCAAGAAGGCCTTCTAGTCTCTGGTGCAGCGCCTAAGAAACGCCTCAACCAGAGCGGTCCTCCGCACCCGACAGTCATGCGGCTTTTTTTCGTCTGCGGTTTCTCTACGCCTGCGAAAAATCCCGTTATGTCGGGAGTGGGCGAATACAAGACCCGAAAGGGGAATATGTCCGGCCCGTCTCTGGTGGGTTTCTTAGCTCCCGACACCCTAACGAATGCCCTAAGAAAGCAGCCAGAGGTAAATGGAAATGCCTGAATATCAAACCTTCATGATGAAGGTGAATCGCTGTACTCGCCGTTCGAATCCCGTGCTTCCAAGTCTGGAGGCATGCCATGTCTGAACCACTTCTCCCGACTCGTTTCACCCGCAACAAAACCCACCTGCATGCCCTTCTGGTCGAGAACCAAGCGTGGTTCTGCGTCCATGAGCTGGGCCGGTTAATGGGTAAACATCTTGATGAGCGCCAGTTGCGCAAACTCGACGCTGATCAGCGTCAGATGATGTACGTGGAAACCTATGGCGAAGCCGAGGACCACATGATGGTGAGTGAGTCCGGTGTGTATGCACTGCTGATCTATCACTACTGTCCTGAGTACCGGCAGCTTCGTGAGTGGCTGACGCATCAGGTCGTGCCTGCTCTGCGTGATGCTCGTACGGCGCGCTCGGTTGAGCGTCCGACGTTGAGTGTTTTGAGTTGGCCGCAGATGTCGCTGAGTACGTTGCACTGGCAGGACGAGCCGTGGATTCGGTTGCGGGATATGCCTTGTTTGCTGGCGGAGGATCCGTTCAATCATCATGAGTCTTGGTGGCGTAAGGCTTCACGATTGCTGCGTAGATGCTGATGTTTTCAGAGTCCGCTGTTTGATTTTTAAGCAGCGGATTTTTTGTGGTAACGAGTTGATGATGTCGACCAGATAGGCGAAGCCTGCCGCTCCCCCAGAGACCTGCGCGGCCCCCAGAATCAAACAACGACAATTCCCAACCCAATCCAAGACCCGTCCTACAGCCTCAATGCATCACCTTCGTTAACGTCGCCCGGCTTCTTTCCGGTGCGACCGTTAAATGAACGAAAGGATGATCAGTGGCTGGCAAAAAGGATATTCCCCGGGTCAGGAACCCACCTTCAGGCGACGGGCATCACGTCACCTACCGGTTCATGAACGCGACCGAACTGGCCGAGCGCGAAGCCAGGCAGAACGCTTATGAGGCCATGCTGGCCCGGCAGGAGGCGTTTGAGCGCAGCCGGCAGGTCCCTGCCAAAAAAGACGACGCGGTTCGTGCCGGATGCGTGTTTGCGAAGTCTTGCAAGCTGCCGGACGCGATCATTGATTACTCGAATCCCTCCGGGATGGTACCGACCGACAGCCTGAGGGATTACGGCGAATTCGCTTTACTCGGTACCCGTGAGGCCGATGATGCCGGGCTGCGGAATCTGCAAACCATCAGCGGCAATACCGTTTCACTCGGCCTTGGGCGCCTTGCCCTTCGCAGCCCGACACTCGTCACGCCAGCAATAGGTCTTGGAGCCGCCATTGGCGCTACTGGTGCCGCACTCATGACCGGCATGGTCGCTTTGCTCTGGACGCCCAGCCTGGGTGACAGCGCTCTCTACACCGAGGAACAATTACGCGCCCTCAAGCAGGCCCGCACCCGTGTTCGCCTGCGCATCGAGCAACAAACCGATGGCAATCTCAAAGGTTATGCCTTCTACACCGGCAAGAATCGCGATTGGGAAATGGTCGATGTCGTAAAACTGGAACCCCGCGACAGCCAGTACGTCGCCAATCTGGGTGAAGGCGTCGAGCTGATCTGGACACCCGCTGTAGACGGTTCCGACATTCTCGGCATTCCTGCTCTGGAAGCCGCTCCGCAGGCACCGCATATCTGGGTTTACCCGCCAACAAAAGCGGCGAATGACATCCTTGTGAATCCGGTTTACCCACCGGAGTACAGGGATTTCATTCTGGTGTTTCCAGAGAGTTCGGGGGTAAGGCCGGTTTATATTGTGGTGAGTGTTTCTGATCACAAATATCATCCGGCACCCAAAGGATTAAGTGCGTTTCCCGACGCAACACCAGCAAAACAGAAGACCAGGGTCAAAGGACGAGGTACTCGTATGCGTTGGAAAACCAAGGATGGGCTGATTCTGGAATGGGATTATCAACATGGAGCCGTCGAGATGTACGACAAACGCGGTCGGCATCTGGGCGAGTTCGATGCTGACACTGGTGAGCAGAACAAACCGGCCGACCCAAAGAGAAGGATAGAACCATGACTCACGTAATTTATGCGTTTGATCGATCCACCGAAGCTCTGATTTTCGAAGTGCCTATCTCGGCAGAGGCTATCGAGCAGCTGCGAGTCATCATGAAATGGAACGACGCAGAAGACGAACTCTACGGATACGATCTTGATTTTCAGCAGCTAGCACAACTGGAAACGCTAACCGGAAAATCTTTCTACGATCCTCAATACGATTACCAACTCGCTAGCTACGGACATTAAAAGTTCAGGGCAACCCAGCGACGGCACGAGGACAGTAGATCCATGATCTATCTAATCGAGGCATTTTATGAAGAAAGCGGTTTCCTGGCATTTGAAGAGGAACTCCCAACCGGATCAGATAAGGCGATAAAAACCATCATGGGATGGACGGTGGAACAGCAAGGATGGGAGGGATACGATCTCTCGCACGAACAGCTTGGAGCCCTGGAAAAACTACTGGGGAAGGAAATCTATAACCCTGCTTATAAATTTCAGCTCAGCTGCAATGTGTAAATGATGGGTCTGACACCGGTGAGCATGACAAACCGATAGATCCAGAGAGATTGCGCATCATCCTGAAAACAATCAGTGCAACCCGCGCCGCCTCCCGCTATTAATACCCTCCCCCACTCAAGGATCCGAGCCCCACCATGAAATTCGATCTCGCCTACTGCCTCGGCCTCGACGACAAGTTGTCGATCTATGACGTTCGCGATCTCAATTTCGATGAAACGGTGGCGTTTGACTCTGCGAAGGAACACTTCCAGTGCCCCAACGATGCCTGTCGTTCGGCGTTCGAGGCTTCCAACGCGTTGGGCACGTTCAACGCCAAGAATGTGAATTACGTGCGCACGCCGCATTTCAAGAATCTGCCCACTACGCAGCATGTGGCGGGTTGTCCGTATGTGAGTTTGAAGGCGTCGGCGTCTGGTATTGAGACGGCGGACGGCGAGACTGATGACGGGCGGGAGGAGCATTTTCCGTCGGAGTTGTTGCTGACGCGGCGTGAGTATGTGCGCAAGCCTGCCGCACCTGCGGTGGCGGCGGATGTGTTGCGTGATGATCCGGTGCGGGTGGCGGTGAGTGGTAAAGAGTCAGCGAGTCGTGAGTCGGCGCCGGACAAGACCAGTGTGTTTGCGCATCCGGTGGAGTGTTTTGTGTCGAACTTCGCCGACAAGGATTTGCTCAAGCGCATGCCGTTAAAGATCGGCGAACACACGGCGCCGTACAGTTCATTCTTCAAGCCGATCAAGTTCTTGATGGACAACAAGGGGCTGATTTACTGGGGCCGGATCAAGAAGATCGAGGACTTCCACGACGGCGCCAGTTTTCGTATCGATTTCGAGGACAGGGTCTGGTGGAAGAAGCCTGAGGACAGCAAGAAGAAGCCTTACACAGTCAGCGTTTATCTGAACAAGAAGCTGATCGACAACTACCGCAAGCGCAAGGCGTTTCTGGAAGAGATCAAGCAGGCGGTCGACAGTGACAAGGCATTGTTCTGTTTCTTCTATGGCGTGACGCCGGAGTTGAAGCAGGTGCCGGGCAAGAAGAACCCCGAAAAGCCTTTCGAAGTCTTCAATGCCAATATCGAGAACCTGGATCACTTCATCATTCGTGAAGCGCCGGGTCTGGCGTGACGGTTAGCCTTGGGGCAGTTGTAGTTTGACGGCGCCGGGGTGTTGTTTAATCAGTGAGTACGGCAGCACTGGCCACTCGGGCGCATCACAGGCGCGTGCGACGCGCGCAAAGTAGGCGCCCAGGTACACGCCTTTGGCGGTGAAGTGCCAGGATGGATAACCCCAGATACTTTCGTCCGTATAGTCGCAGCTGTTTTCATCCTCCTCTGCCGGCTTCTTCATTTCATCGGGATACAGCGCGGTGAGTTGTTTGACCAGCCACGGCGCGAGCACTTCACGTTGATAAGTTGAGTGCGCACTGCTTTGCGCGGAGCTCAATGGCTGATCGCCCAAGCTGTCGCGATCGGCGTGCAACAATGGCTTGCCCTCGCCCACCCACAACACATCTTCCAGCGACAGCGAATGCCCGCTGCTCACATCAATATTGAGCGGCGAATCACCGAAGTCAGGATGCGCGCCCCCGCAGTAGTAGCTGGTTGAAATATTCAGGCTGACGAGCGCTGGCGAAATCAGCTTCGGTTCGGCCTGCTGCATGAATTCGACGTTGTCCCCACCCTGCAACTGGCAGTAGTGGTAACTGATGACTTCACTCCAGAGGCGCCCGAGCAACTGCTGATTGACCCGTTGCAGGTCATCTTTGGGCAGGCCCGATTCAACACTGAACAGCGAAATTTTCGACTCAGGCTCCGTCCACCATTGCAGGTCATAGCCCATGAAATTTTCTTTCTTCACGGGTTTGAGCTTGAGGCCCTGTAGGCGCAAATACTCGTAGGGCGAGCTTTTGGGTAGCGAGGCAATGAAGGGCAAAGTGGTTGAGGTCGGCGCAGGCAGTCTGGCCTCGGCCAGTTTCACCGGCAGTTTTTTGCCCTGCGGACTTTGCCATTCGCCCTGCCAGCCATTGGCGGTTTCTTCCAGCTTCAAGGTCGGCAGCGGCTTGTCTTCGCCGTAGCGGTTGTCGCCTTCAACGAGGTTCAACGTGCCGTCTTGCAGCCAACCGCTGAGGGCCAGGTCGCGGTGATACTTCTCGTAGAAATAACGGCCGCTCACTTCGTCCGGCTGTTCCGTGTTCAACTCAACGACGATGGGCGTTTTGCCCAGCGTGCCGGTAAATACATGCCGACCGTCGTCGGCATGGGCGGTGGAAATCAGCGTGAACAGCGCAGCGGCGCAGGTTGCCGGACGCAACAGTCCCTTGAGCATTGATCGATCCTTGAGAGAGGCAGAGACAGCGCCGGAAGATGAGTGCCGGCGCGGGTAAGTTCGGGGCGGATTATGGCGAGCGCACTCTAAGTATTCGAGTGTTGTCGCTCGTATTCTTGCAACCAGGCTTCGCGCTTGATGGCCGCGTTCTCCAGGATTATTTGCTTGCGGCGTGCTTTGGCTGCATGCAGTTGAACGTCATCCAGAAAACAATAATGACGCAGCCAGTGGAGCGTCATTTCCTCATCCGGGAAGTAATACGTCTTCACGCCCTTGCTGTTTCTGGGCGTGTCATTCATCTGCTCGTCAAACACCCTGGCGGTGTCTTCATCAGGCGGTAAACAACCGATTTGAGCGGCCTTGCTCTGGAAGATCCAGGCAATTTCATCAATGTGCTTTTGCGCACTGCGGTGGCTGCGCCGATAGAACGTTTGCTGCTCACAGGTCTGCGTCATCCGCGCCAATATCAAGTCGGGATCGAGCCACTGTTGGAGATCGTGCTTCAACGCATGCATCAACAACCCGCTGGCCCAACGCTCGACAAATCGTGCCACAAACCCTTCGGCGTCAGCCTTCTTCGCGTCGGCAAAGATCATGCAATAACGGGTTTTAACGTGGATGGCGATCAGCACATGCTTACGTTGCACGGTTATCGCGTGTACCAACCATTGCTCGTCGGCACCGGTCAACGGGTCATCTTCGATGATCGAAGACGGCGGCTTCGGATCAATGGGCGATAGCGTTTTACCCTTTTGAATCCGGCTGAAAAACTTACTGGCAGCCTCGGTGCAATTGAAAATCAACATCCTGGTTCTCTGCTAAATACGGGAAATGATGCTCTGTCGTCATGTTTGATTTCTTCTGCCCATTCAGTGTTGCAGGGCTGGCGAGCGGTGCCTGAAATGCGCTCTCACCGCTCTGAGCCGATATCTCACAATTGCTCATCGGTCTGTAAGGCTCACTTTATCGAGATAGCCAGCAGCACGACAATCAGCAATCCAATATAGACCCACGCATGCACCCGATCCGGAATCCGTCGGATCCACGGCGTGGCCAGTCTAATCCCTATCAACGAGCCAACCGTCAGCACCGCAAACGCCAGCAGGTCTACGTAACCGATAAACCATGGTCCCAGATCCGTCTCGCTGACCCCGGCCAGGGCCATGTAGGTCAGCGTCCCAGCCATTGCCACCGGCACACTCAACGGATTGGCCATGGACGTTGCCTGGGACATGCTCAGTCCGCAGCGACGCAAGAGCGGCACGGTCATGACGCTGCCTCCTACACCGAGGAACGTGGCGATGACGCCGATGCCTACACCGCCGCCGGATATTTCTGTAATGCCGAGTCGGCGGGGGATGACGCCTTCGTTGCGGGTGAGAAAGCCGCGTCTGAGCAGGCAGTCGATGATGGTCACGCCGAGGTAGGCGATGAAGGCATAGCGGATGATTTCGCCACTGACCCACACTGCCGCAATCGCCCCCATAACCGCGCCAACCCCGATAAACCCTCCCAGCGGCCACAGATAATGACGGATCAGGTTGCCGGCGCGGCGGTGTTTGTCGGTGGCGATCAGGGCGTTGACGATCATCACGCAGGTCGAGGTGGCGACGGCGATGTGCATGGCCGATTGGCCGACGGGGTCATCGGCGCCGTGGCTGGCGGAGAGCAGGCGATAGAGCAGCGGCACGACCACGAAGCCGCCGCCGAAGCCGAAGAGCACGGCGGTGATGCCGGTCAGGCAGCCGAATAGGGTCAATAAGAGATAGAGCATGGAGGCGTCGTCCGTTGGTGAGGAGCGGTCGACGATAGAGCGGCAGGTCTTGGCCTGCCTCAGCAAGCCGGCCAATAATGTTTGCGTTTACGCCAATGGTTGAGATCCCTCAATGCGCAATGTTTCGATTAATCTGCTGGATGACACGCCGCGCCCGGTGGTGGCGATCGGTACGGATTATTCCCACGGTCATCTGTTGCCGTTTCATACGCATCGGCGCGCGCAATTGTTGTACGGCGCGACCGGGGTGATGCAGGTCAGCACCCATGACGGTAACTGGGTGGTGCCGCCGCAGCGCGCGGTGTGGATTGCGCCGGGGGTGGCGCACGAGGTGTTGATGCTCGGCGTGAGCACGCGCAGTTTGTACATCGAACCGGGCGCGGTGGACTTGGGTGGCCGCTGTCAGGTGGTCAGTGTGTCGCCACTGATGCGGCATTTGCTGATGGAGGCGGTCGACGTGCCGCTGACCTATGACCTGAGCGGCCGCGACGGCGCGTTGATCGATCTGTTACTGCATGAACTGACGCGCAGTGCGCCATTGCCCTTACACATTCCCTTGCCGACTGAGGGAAAACTGCTCGCGCTGTGTCAGAACTTTCTGCATCAACCGTACGCCCATCAATCACCAAAGGAATGGGCGGACCAGTTACACATAAGCTTGCGTACCTTCAACAGAATGTTTCGGCAACAGACCGGGTTGAGCTTCAGTCAATGGCGACAACAAGCCTGCGTGATACAGGCATTGGCGCGGCTGGCGTCGGGTGAAGCGGTCACGCGGATTGCCCTGGATTTTGGCTACCAGAGCCCGGCAGCGTTCTCGACGATGTTCCGGCGCATTCTCGGTCAGGCACCGTCCGTCTGGTTGGAGGCGGCTAATTGAGGCAAATCAAAAATTGCGTTTGATCCCGGCCAAAAACAACTGTACAAAAACACAGTGTATTTTCAATCAGCACTCTTGAGCCCGGAGCACACCATGGCCTCTCTTGCGATGAACCATATCCTCGAACGCATTGCCCTTTTCCAGTTCACCCCGACTCACTGCGTCCAGGCCCGAGCGATGCTGGGCTGGAGCGTGGAGCAGTTGTCGCTGGAAGCTGAAGTTTCGGTAGCCGACATTCAACGGTTCGAGGCGCAGCAAGAGCTCGCCGATGCGGCGCGCCTGGCGCTGGCGTATCGGTTTGAGGCGCAGGGGTTGGTGTTCTTCCCCGGGTTTGCGCCGGGGCGCAGTGCGAGTTTGGCGGGGATGGCTGTGGAATCGGCGGGGCGTGGGGGTTATGCGATGGCTGATTAAAAGTACACGTTGATTTTTATCCCCATATAGGTATATTCCGCATGAGTGCAAGGAAGCCGCTCTTGTGGGTCTGCAGTAGTAAAAAAGATCTCAAGCAGATGCCCACTGAGGTACAGGACGTTTTTGGTCATGCACTGGATTTAGCCCAAAGTGGCTTGAAGTACCCAGATGCAAAACCCCCGAAAGGTTTCGGAGGTGCGGGTGTCCTAGAGTTGATCGAAGACTACGACACCAACACTTACCGCGCCATTTACACAGTTCGTTTCGGCAGTGCCATTTACGTTTTGCACTGTTTTCAGAAGAAGTCGACAAGCGGAGTTAAAACCGCCCGGTCCGACATCGACCTGATCAGAAATAGACTTCGAGCCGCTCAGGATCATGCGAAAGGATCAGAAAATGATAGAAATTGAAGAAAGCAGCGGGAACGTCTATCAAGATCTGGAGTTGCCCAATGCCAGTGAAATGCAGGTTAAGTCGCAGCTCGCAGCAAAAATCGGCGAGATCATCAAGGCGCGCCATCTCACCCAAATTCAGGCTTCGGAGATTCTGGGGCTTTCACAACCCAAACTTTCAGAGATGCTGCGAGGAAAATTCCGCGGTATCAGTGAAGCGAAAATGATGGAATGCCTTTCACACTTGGGACGAGACGTACAGATCGTAGTGAAATCGGCCCCCCGTTCACGGAAAGAGGGACGTATTGAAGTGGTGTTCGCTTAACACGAACGCCTATCACGCATTCTGGACCATGGCCTCACGCTCCTCCTCAACCCCCAACCACCACGCATTCCCACGCTGCGGCTGAGCGATGTTAAACGCCTCGCCCATTTGCGGGGTGGTGATCGAAATACTGCGTTCCCAGGCCAGTGACAGGATGCGGTCGAACGGTTCATGCCAGGCATGCATCGCCAAATCGAACGTGCCGTTGTGGATGGGAAACAGCCAGCGACCCTTGAGGTCGATGTGCGCTTGCAGGGTTTGTTCCGGCTGCATGTGTACATGTGGCCATTCGACGTTGTAAGCACCGGTTTCCATCAGGGTCAGGTCGAACGGGCCGTACTGTTCGCCGATGCGCTTGAAGCCGTCGAAGTAACCGCTGTCGCCGCTGAAGAAGATCCGCGTGTCGGCGTCGATCATCACCCATGACGCCCACAGCGTGCTGTTGCCGTCGAACAGGCCACGGCCGGAGAAGTGCTGCGACGGCGTAGCGATGAAGCGGATGCCGGCGATTTCGGTGCCTTGCCACCAGTCGAACTGACGAACTTTGTTGGCATCAATGCCCCACTTGATCAGGGTATCGCCGACGCCCAACGGGGTCAGGAACAGGTTGGTTTTGGCGGCCAGCCTGAGTACCGCCTCGTAATCGAGGTGATCGTAGTGGTTGTGGGACAGAATCACCGCTTCAATCGGCGGTAATTCGCTGATGCTGATCGGTGGCTGGTGAAAACGTTTCGGGCCAGCCCATTGCACCGGCGATGCGCGCTCGGCGAAGACCGGGTCAGTGATCCAGAATTTATCCTGCATCTTGAGCAGCAAGGTCGAGTGACCGAGACGATAAATACTTTGGTTTGGTGCGGCCAGCAGGTCTTCACGGGTCAGCGGCTGTACCGGAATGGCAGCGGCGGGACGGGTGTTGTGCGGTTTGTGGAAGATCATGTTCCATATAATCCGCAGCGTTTTACGAAAACCTTCGCGCTGCACCGGCGCATGATTGCGAAACAGCCCCTGATCCTGTCGAGAGGCGTCAGGCGTGGAATTTTTAGCCGGGAGCGAATCTGGATTGGCCATGACTGAATGACTCCAGAAAACCGCGTCATTCGCGGTTTTCCACGGTGGGACGATAAATGGCCAAGCTGCACGCCTAGGCCGAACTGTCTGGTTTTTAGGCTGCGTGGATTAACGCAACATTACACTGATCGGTGTAGTTTCTAGGTTGCATGAAAGCGCATGGCAAGTAAACTGCCAAGTGTAATTTCATCTCCTCCTTGCCGAAGCGTATCTATGACTGCTCCACAGCGCCTCACCGACCGTAAACGCGAAGCCATTATTCAAGCGGCGATTGCCGAATTCCGCGCCAACGGTTTCGAGATCACCAGCATGGACAAGATCGCCGCCACCGCAGGTGTGTCCAAGCGCACGGTGTACAACCATTTCCTCAGCAAAGAAGCGCTTTTCGCCGAAATTTTCAACCAGTTATGGGCACGAATCAGCGACGAGCCGTCGGTCATTTATCGCCCCGATCAGCCGTTGAGCGATCAGTTGCGGCAAATATTGCAGGCCAAGGTGCAGATGATGGCGGACGAGAACTTCCTCACGTTGGCGCGGGTGGCAATTGCCGCGACCGTTCATTCCCCGGAGCGCGCGCAAAACATGGTCGAGCGCATGGGTGAACACGAGGGAAGTCTGACTGTGTGGATTCGTGCCGCGCAGGCCGATGGCCGACTGAAACCGGTTGACCCGGAGTTCGCCACGCACCAGGTGCAGGGGCTGCTCAAAGCCTTTGGCTTCTGGCCACAAATGTCGATGGGCCGCGCTGCTCTCGATGCCGACATGCAGAACACCGTCGCCGAATCGGCACTGGAAATGTTTCTGGCCCGTTATCAACGCTGACTCATCTCTCGTCACCCATCCTGCGCTGTTGAGTGAGCCTGAGTATCGGTTTGACGCGGCCTAAAAACTTGTACAAGGTCGCCCGCAACTGAAAACGGATCCAAAAAAGCGCTAAACGCCTTTAAATTAAAGCTTCACAGCGCCATCAGCGTCGCCTTCACTTGCTTGAAAGCTTGCCACATTGCCCCTTAAAAACTTATACAAGATTGTATAAAAATTACTTTCTTGTACAAGTTTATGAAGTTTTGTATAAGTAGCGAGCTGTCAGTCATGGAATGCTGGCATTGAGCCGCCAACGCCGAATGCCGCCCGCGCATTCGGCCTGCCAGCGCGGGAATAAGGACTGAATCCTTGACCCAACCTATTTCCAGAGTACTGCGAGCATGTTTTTCAATCGCCAGAAGTCCGTCATCGACGATCTCCAGCAAACCCTCACCGAGCAAGCCGGCCTGCTCGATGCGATCAATCGCTCGATGGCGGTGATCGAATTCGACCTTGAGGGCGTGGTGTTGCGTGCCAACGACAACTTTCTCAAGACCATGGGTTACACGCCCGAGCAGGCTATCGGCCAGCCACATCGACGTTTCTGCACGCCGGAGTTCGGCCGCAGTGCTCAGTACACACAGATGTGGTCACAACTGAAGAACGGCCAGTTTCTGTCAGGCACCTTTGAACGGGTCGACAGCAAGGGCGAGCCCATCTGGCTCGAGGCCAGTTACAACCCGATCAAGGATGCTTCGGGACGTGTGGTGAAAGTGGTCAAGTACGCCATGGACGTGACCACCAAAATGCAGCAGGAAAGCGAGACCAACGCCAAGTTGCAGGCCATCGACCGGGCGATGGCGGTCATCGAGTTCAACCTTGACGGCAGTATTCTTACGGCCAATCAGAATTTTCTGACACGCATGGGTTACACACTCGCCGAACTCAAAGGTAAACATCACCGCTTGTTCTGTCCCCCGGAACGGGTCAACAGCAGTGCATACGAGGATTTCTGGCGTCGGTTGAACCAGGGCGAGTTTTTCCACGGACAGTTCGAACGCATTGATAAACGTGGGCAAACGGTATGGCTTGAGGCCAACTACAACCCGGTCTACGACGCGGCCGGGCGCTTGTGCAAAGTGGTGAAGTTTGCCTCGGACGTTACCGCCCGCGTGGTGCAGCACGAACAGGACGCGCGCAGCGCCAGCGCGGCTTATCACATCTCGGTGGAGACTCGAAAAGTCGCCGAGCAAGGCACACAGGTGATCCAGCAGGCCGCCAGCGAAATGCGCGAAATTGCCGAGGACATTGCCCAGTCTTCAACCTTGATTGCGCAACTGGGCGAACGCTCGGAGCAGATCACTGCCATCGTCAACACCATCCGTGCGATTGCCGATCAGACCAACTTGCTGGCGCTCAACGCGGCGATCGAAGCGGCGCGCGCCGGTGAGCAAGGTCGCGGTTTTGCGGTAGTGGCCGACGAGGTGCGACAACTGGCGGCGCGCACCAGCGGTTCGACGGCGGAGATTTCCGGCATGATCACCTTGATCCAGAACGAGACCCGGCAAGCGATCAAAAGTATGGACGGCACCCGAGGTCGCGCGGCGCAAGGCGTTGAACTGGCGAATCAGGCGGGCACGGTGATTTTGCAGATTCGCGACGGCGCCAGTGAAGCGGTGCAGGCGGTCAGCATGTTTGCCAACGAGCACGCGCCAGGCTGATATCTGTGCATCGCTGGTAGACCGAGTCGCGGCCATCGCGGACAAGCCCGCTCCCACAGAGATTGAGTCAACCACACAATTGGTGTACGACGACTTAACCTGTGCGCGCGGGCTGCCAAAACGCAGCGCTATAGTGACTGAACGTCCCAAGCCCTGCCGAGTGCATCATGACCACTGAAAAAGCTGAAACACCTGCCACCGACCACCTGCGCTTCCACCGCCCTCACGCCCACCTCGCCACAACCTTCGGCAACGACAAATTCGCGCTGCGGGCCGAGGCATTTGCGCGGTTCTTCGGCACGCCTCTGTTCCTTGGCGCACAAACATTGATTGTCGCGGTGTGGATCGGCCTCAACGTGTGGGGTGTGACGCAATTCGACGTCTACCCGTTCATCCTGCTGAACCTGGCGTTCAGCTTGCAGGCCGCTTATGCCGCGCCGTTGATCCTGCTGGCGCAAACCCGTCAGGCTGCACGCGACAAGGCGCAAGCCGACGCTGACGCGCAGCACCGTGAAGCCCTGGCGCAAGCCAACACCGAGCGCCAGGCCCAGGCCGCGAAGAACACCGCGCAATTGCTTGAACTGCTGGAACAAAACACCCGCCTCACCGAAATGACCAGAGACCTGAGCGAACGCATCGAAGGTCTGACCAAAGAGTTACACGCGCATGTGTGTCAGAACGCACTACGTTGATCAGGACAGACGCAGGGCTCGCCCGAGCTCATCAAACAGTGTGACCACCGAGCGCAACGCCCGGCAATCCGGGCGGGTCAGCAACCACAGGGCGGTGTCGTAGCCCTGCAACGGCTCGCTCAATGCCTGCAAACCGTCACTGATCAAGAAGTCCGGCAACGCCGCGACACCAAGGCCGGCGCGCACCAGTTCAGTGACGGACAGCATGCTGTTGCAGCGATAGCCCGGGGTCACGCCGGGCAAGTGCTGACGACGCCAGGCGACCGTCGGATGATCGGGCAGAAAGTCATCCGGGGCGATCCAGGTCAGCGCTGTCAGATCCGAAGCATCGACGCTGTCCAAGTAGCGCGCGCTGGCGCAGACCCGGTAGGAAATCTTCGCCAGTTGCCGTCCGACCAGATGTTGCGGCGGTGTGCGCGTCAGGCGCAGGGCAATGTCGGCGTCACGACGGCTAAGGTTGGCGAAATCGTTGGAGGTGCTCAATTCGAGGGTCAGCGCCGGATAGTTGGGCATGAACTGCGCCAGCGCCGGCAGCAGCAAGCCTTGCAACACCGAGTCGGTACACGTCAGGCGCACCGTGCCGCTGATCACTTCGCCCCCCTGCTCCACGCCGATCCGCGCGGCGTCCAGTGCTTGCTCGGCACGTTCGGCCTGCTCGGCCAGCGTCTGTGCAAGCGTCGTCGGTAAATAGCCGGTGCGGCTTTTTTCAAACAATTCGCGGCCAAGGGCAGCCTCCAGACGGCGCACGGCGCGGAACACCGTCGACACGTCAACCTTCAGCAGCTGTGAGGCCCGGGCCAGAGAGCCGCCGCGCACCAAAGCGAGGATCAGGGTTAGATCCGGATAGTCGAGCCGATAGTGCGTCGGTGCATTGATCACTTGGATAAACGCCAATATTGAGTGCGTGAACGCCAATCTATAGTCGGCGCCATCAATCAACAAGCGCAGGGAACCCCCATGGAAAGCCGCGTCATCCGCATTGCCCTGATCGGCGATTACGACCCGCTAGTCACCGCCCATCAAGCCATCCCCGTGGCACTCGGTCTGGTCGCCGAACACCTCGGCCAACCTGTGCAATTGGACTGGTTGGCCACCGAACACATCCACGCCGATACACCACTGGAAGGCTTCGACGGTTTCTGGTGCGTGCCGGCCAGTCCTTACAAAAGTGAAGCTGGCGCACTGCGGGCGATCCGTTTTGCCCGCGAGCAGCAGCGCCCTTTCCTCGGCACTTGCGGCGGTTTTCAGCATGCCGTGCTGGAATTTTCCCGCCATGTGCTGGGCTGGGCCGACGCTGAGCATGGCGAAACCTCACCCGATTCAGAGCGAGCCGTGCTCACGCCTCTGATCTGCTCGCTGATCGACGCCGTGGACAGCATTCATCTGCTGCCCGGTTCGTTGATCGCCCAAGCGTACGAAACGTCGCAGATTCATGAAGGCTATCGCTGCCGCTACGGTGTGAATCCACACTACGCGAGTGACCTTCTCAAACATCAGCTCCAGGCGGTGGGGCATGATTCAGCGGGGGATTTGCGGGCATTCGAACTCAAGGATCATCGTTTTTTTGTCGCAACGTTGTTTCAACCGGAACGTGCGGCTCTCAAGGGCCAGATGCCGCCGTTGGTGCGAGCGTTTGTCGAGGCTTGCAAGGAGCAACGTTGATGAAGCCGACTACAGATTGTTTCGCGGTGATTTTCAATTCAACCCGCACCGAGGGCGACAACGGTTATGCCGAGGCGTCCGAGCGCATGATGGCGTTGGTGGGCGCACAGCCGGGGTTTCTTGGAATTGATTCGATTCGCGGGCCGGATGGTGTCGGGATCACGGTTTCGTACTGGGAGAGTGAGGCGGCGATTTTAGCGTGGCGACAAAATCCTGAGCATCGGGTGATCCAGGAACGAGGGCGCTCGATCTGGTATTCGGCGTTCCATACGCGGGTGTGCAGGGTTGAGCGTGAGTATCGGTTTGGGCAGTAGGTGCTGTGCCGTGCTTTAGGCCGCCTTCGCGAGCAAGCCCGCTCCCGCAGGTGATTGGTGAGCGCCACAGAGCCCGTATGGGAGCGGACTTGCTCGCGAAGAGGCACTCACCGTCACGAAAAACCCTCAGCCCCGCACCAGACTGCGCACCGCCACAATCTCTGGTACTTCGCGCTTGTGCATGTAAACGCGCAACGGCTCGGTGATGTTGAGGCGGTCATCGACATTCTGATCCAGCAACAACTGAATCAACTCGCGTTTAAGCGTCATGGTCTGCGGCGACGCGGGTGCCCAGACGAATTCACTGGCGGGAATAATGCCGTCGTCGGCCACGTCCATGCCGAACGAATCTTCGCTGAAACGCACGATGTACTGACCGGTTTTGCGGTTCAGGCCAACAAAGCCTTTGAGGTCGTCGGCGGCCTGGCAGATGAGTTGGGAGGTGATGTGCATGATAAACCTCACGAAAAATGATCGATGGTTTACACGCAGGGCATTGGACGGCGCGCTCTCTGCCGGAGCGTCTGCCGAGGGCAAGCGTACTGCAAACGGCGCCACAAAAGTGCAGGAAAAATCGCTTTTAATACGTTTATGTCGGTCTGGCGATGGCGGGCAATCGATTCAGTTGTTAAAAGGTACGTCTTTGAAACTGCCCTGCGAAAGGAACTCGAACATGCCCGCCACGTTCACCAAAAGCGCCCTCATGCTAAGCCTGCTGCTCGGACTTGGTCAGGCGCATGCCGCCAGCCAGACTGATCCTGCTGCAGTCGCCGCCGCTCATGGCATTCCACATCCGGCGGTGATTGCCCACCGTGGCGCGTCCTTCGACGCCCCGGAATCCACCGCCGCTTCCTACAAACTGGCCCGTGATCTGGGTGCCGACTACCTGGAAATGGATTTGCAGCGCAGCAAGGACGGCGTGCTGTTCGCCCTGCACGACAACAACCTGCAACGCACCACCGACGTCGCGACCAAATTCCCGGATCGTAAAGACAGTCCGGCCAATGCCTTCACCATGGCCGAGCTGAAAACCCTCGACGCCGGTAGCTGGTACAACAAGGCCTACCCGGATCGCGCACGCTCGTCTTACGCGGGGCTGAAAATTCTGACCCTCGATGAAATCATCAATATTGCCCAGGCCAACCCAGCGCACAAACCTGGTCTGTATATCGAGACCAAAGAGCCGCAACTGTTCCCCGGGATCGAACACGATCTGAAAGAGAAACTGCAGGATCGCGGCTGGTTGAGCCGGGCAGGTTCGAAACTGGCGAAGAGCGAAACGAGCGTCGGTCAGGGTAAAGGCCGGGTGATCTTGCAAACGTTCGAGAAGAACAGCCTCGAACTGCTGCAAAAGGAAATGCCGCAAGTGCCGAAAATCCTGCTGCTGTGGGTGGGCGAAGGCGGCATGGAGCCGAAATCCAAGGTGACTTTTGCCGAGTCTGGCGAGAAGGACAAAAACGCGTTTTACGGTAAACAGGAACCGAAGTCCGATGCCGAGTTCAAGCAGTGGGTCGACTTCGCCAAGGCGCATGGTGCCATCGGTACCGGCCCTTCGGCGAAGCTGACCCATGGCGGCGACCAGAGCTACTCGGATCTGGTGCAGCCTTGGATGAACCAATACACCCACGATCAAGGCTTGCTGGTGCACGTCTACACCGCCGATGAGCCGGTGGACTTCGAGAAGGTCATGGCCGCAGGCGTCGATGGCATCTTCACCAACCGCGCCAGCGAACTGTTGAAGTTCTACAAACGCCCGGCAGCGGCCAGTGTTGATCAGGTGTTGAAGAACAACGGCTTTTGATCGGCCACCGGGGTGTCCGCATCGCGAGCCGGTTCGCTCCCACAAGAGCATTCTGCGGACGATGCGGTGTTTTAAGGGTGAATTAAGTTGCGGTGGTTAACCTGAGGCCACTTCAACAAACAACCCAAGGAATGACCCGATGAAAACGTTGACTGCCCTGTTTGCCGCCGCCGCTCTGACCCTCAGCGCAGGCCTGGCCCAGGCTGATGTGCGTGTCGATCAGATCCCCGAACTGGTCAAATCCGGCAAGATCAAATCGCTGGAAAGCATGAACCAGGAAGCGCTGAAACTGCACCCGGGGGCGACCATCACCGACACCGATCTGGATAACCACTTCAACGGTTATGAGTACGAAGTCGAACTCAAAACTGCCGACGGCAAAGAGTACGACGTGGACTTTGATGCCACCACCGGCAAGGTGCTGAGCAACAAACTGGATAGCTGATACACCTTGCACACCAAGCCGCTCGATCACTGGATCGCGCGGCTTTTTTGTGCCTGACAGCAAAGGTGCTGGCCGACGCCGTGGTGGAGGTGTCTTCACTGACTTCGCTGATCGACGTTTTGCGGGTCGCCGTGGCGGGGTTTGATTGATCGATACAGAACTGAGGCCGACCATGGGAATGCTCCAATGCCGGTTATAGATAACCGGTCATCGATCATGCTCGCCGCCAATTGAGATTGACTGTGTACCGTCTCGGTATCCGATCCGGTACACAGCCAACGAGTCAGGCACTCAGGCGTGCGGTGACTTCGTTCAGTTGCCCGGACAGGCCGTGCAGGTTCTGGCTGGCGCTTTCGGTGCGCTGCACGTTGTCGAGGTTGGTGCTGGCAATCGAAGTGATCTCGGTCAGGTTGCGCGAGATGTCCTCGGCCACCGACGTCTGCTCTTCGGCCGCCGTGGCGATCTGGCGGTTCATGTCGCGGATTGCTTCGACGGCGTGGGTGATGCGCTCCAGCATCGCGCCGGCCTGAGTGACTTGCTCAACGCTTTCGTCGCTGCGCGCCTGGCCGCTGTCAATGGCTTGCGCGGCGTCCACAGCACCGGTCTGCACGTTCTGGATGATCTGGTTAATCTCGATGATCGACTCCGCCGTGCGCTGCGCCAGGTTGCGCACTTCGTCAGCCACTACGGCAAAACCGCGCCCTGCCTCACCGGCCCGCGCCGCTTCGATTGCCGCGTTCAGCGCCAGCAGGTTGGTTTGCTCGGCGATGCCCCGAATCACTTCCAGCACTTTGCCGATACGGCCGCTGTCGGCTTCGAGACGACGGATCACCGTGGCGGTGTTGGTGATTTCGCTGCGCATCTGGGTGATGGAGTGGATGGTGCTCTGCATGACCTTTTCACCCTGTTGGGCAGACTGGTCGGCATCGTCGGCAGCACGCGCAGCGTCAGCCGCGTGACGCGCGACTTCCTGGGCGGTGGCGGACATTTCGTTCATTGCCGTGGCCACCTGATCGGTGCGGTTGAACTGCTCGTTGGTGCCGCCGGCCATGGTGGTGGCGATGGCGTTCAATTCGCCGCTGGCGCTGTCCAGATCGCTGGCGCTGCGTTGCAGGCGAGTGAAGGTTTCAGCAAGGAAATCACGCAGGGTGTTGGCGGCGGCCGCGAGGTTGCCCAACTCGTCCTGACGGTCGCTGACCACACGCTCGGCCAGTTTGCCGCGACTCAACTGGGTCACGTAATCAATCAGCTTGCGGATCGGCTCAACCAGGTTGCGGTTGACCAGCCACAGGCTCAACACACCGATCAACAGGCCCGACGCGAGCATCACCAACAGCCCAAGCCAGACGGTGCGATCGGCTTCGGCGCTGATCGATACCGATTGCTCGGTGCCCTGTTTGCGCAACTCGGCCACCAGTTCGCTCATTTGCTCGCTGGCGGCGCGGTCGACACCTTTGACGGCGTTGTCGCCGGCAACCGGATCGCCACCGGCGGCCACATAGGCATCGCGGCCCTTCTGATAAGCGGCACCGAGTTGGCGATGCTCGTCACGCAGACGTTCGATACGGGTTTTCAAACCGGGATCGATACTCTTCTGGCTGGCCAGTTCGCCGAGGATGTTCTGTACATCGCGCTGACGATCTTCGAACTGCCCCCAGTACTTGCTCAGATCCGCCGGTTGCTTGCCGCGCAGCAGGACGTTTTTCCATTCCTGCACCTGCACTTTGAATTGCAGGTTGGCTTCGTCGATCAGTTGCGAGGTGTGCAACGGACCGGCGATCAATCGGCTGTAGCTCTGCACGCCGTTGGACAGGAAATGAAAGCAGGCCAGTGCGATCAACAGCATCGCTAGCAGGCTGCCGCTCAGCAGGGCGAGAATTTGCGCTCTCAGGGATTTTTGCAGCATTGCAGGTACTCATGGCAGGGATGAGGCACGCCTGTTTCAGGCGTGAAAAAGTGGCCGGACTTCCCTGTCGGCGAACCGTGGCGTGGCCAACGGTGCGCAACCTAACGTACCCGTGATCGGCGCGCCAAAGCCGTTCTTGAGAGGTTCCCGACCGCCGGTAGCGCTTTGATTTGACGTCACTTTTTTGTCACGCAAACGTCATGTGACATTGCGATGATGCCCCTCAGGTGAACCTGTAACCCCTGCGCCAACCGCCCTCCTCGCAGCGAGCCTCCATGAACCACAGCCTCGATATCAGTCATCGCGACCCGGACTTGTTTGGCTTGCTCTACGGCTTCCGTTTTCTGCCGGGTGAGCGTGGTCGCGAAATCGATTCGGCCACCGCATTGCGCTGCCTGCAAGGTGACAGCGACAGCAATGAATTCCTCTGGCTGCACCTCAATCTGGCTCACGCCGCGTGCGAGCGCTGGATGAAAAGCCATCTGCAATTGCCTGAAGAATTTTTCGAAGCGTTGCATGAGGGCTCGCGTTCGACGCGCATCGAGCATGTCGACGCGGCGCTGTTGGCGGTGGTCAACGACGTGGTGTTCAACCTGAGCAGCATGGTGTCGTCGGATGTGTCGACGCTGTGGGTCTGCGTGCGCAGCAAACTGATTGTCAGCGCGCGCCTGCAACCGTTGCACTCGGTGGACAAACTGCGCTCGTCGGTGAAGGCCGGCGAACGCTTTCGCTCGCCCTCGGAATTGCTTGTACACCTGCTGCGCGATCAGGGCGAAGTGCTGACCCAGATCGTGCGCAAGACCAGCATGAGCGTCGATCAGGTCGAGGATCAATTGCTCTCCTCGCGGCTGTCGACCAACCGCGCCGAACTCGGTGCCAATCGCCGCGTGCTGGTGCGCTTGCAACGATTACTGGCGCTCGAACCCGGCTCTTTACTGCGCCTGCTCAACCGTCCGCCGCCGTGGTTGCAGAAGGAGGACGTGAAGGAGTTGCGCAAGTCCACCGAGGAGTTTGCGCTGATCATCAACGACCTCACCGCCCTTGGTGAGCGGATCAAGTTGCTGCAGGAAGAGATCGCCGCCAACCTCAACGAACAGAGCAACCGCACGCTGTTCACCTTGACCGTGGTGACGGTACTGGCGTTGCCGATCAACATCATTGCCGGTTTTTTCGGCATGAATGTGGGGGGCGTGCCGCTGTCGCAAGACCCGCAAGGGTTCTGGATTCTGGTGGCGCTGGTGGCGACGTTTACCGTGATTGCCGGGCGCTGGGCGTTTCGTAAACGTGGCGATTACTGATCCACTCTTTTTTGTGCCCATCACAGACAACGATGTGGGTCAGAGGGTTGAACGGATCACCTCACCGAGCCAATCCATGAACACCCGCACGCGTAGCGGTAAATGCCGCTGCCGCGCATACAGCAACGAAATCGCCATGGCTGGCGCGGTGTACTGCGCCAGCACCGTCACCAGTTCGCCGTTATCCAGATGCGGCTGCATGCCGGTGCGCGGCACCTGCACCAGACCAAAACCGCCCAGGCAGGCCGACTCGTAAGCATCGGTGCTGTTGACCGTCACGCTGCCAGCCATCGGCAAACGCCGGACCTGGCCGCCCTCCTCGTAGACAAAGCCTTCCGAACGCGCCCCCAAAACACCGACGTAATGCACCAGCCGATGCCGCGCCAGATCCTCCAGCGTTTGCGGCACGCCGTAGCGCGCCAGATAAGCGGGGCTGGCGCAGTTGATCATGGGAAAGTCGCCCAGATGCCGGGCTACCACCGATTGATCGGGCTGCGCGCCGATCCGCACCACACAGTCGAAACCCTCGCTGAGCAGATCGACCCGGCGGTCGGTGCTGCTGATTTCCAGTTCCAGATTGGGGTGGCGCGCCATGAACGACGGCAGGCGCGGCATGACCAGTCGCCGCGACAGGATGTTCGGCATGTCGACGCGAATCCGCCCCGTCAGCGAGGCCTCGTCCTGACGAAACAGGCCTTCGATCTCGTCCATGTGCGAAAGCAGATCCTTGCTCCGCTCGTACAACACCAAACCGTCCTGTGTTGCCTGCACTTTGCGCGTGGTGCGCTGCAGCAGCCGCGTGCCAAGCAACGTTTCCAGCGCCTGCACATGCTCGGACACGGTAGAACGCGGCAAGCCGAGGCTCTCCCCGGCGAGGGTGAAACTCGACAGTTCGCTGACCCGGACGAAGGTGCGCAGCAGTTCCAGTTTGTTCATCGGGGCACTCGCTGATTGTTCGGTTTATTCGACCAGTGATTCCGGTTTAGCTCTGTTTATCACCTAAGGGCGGATAAATAAACTTTGCTCCATCCACTCACCGCCATTGAGGAAGTCCCATGAATCGCAAAATCGCATTGATCACCGGCGCCAGCCGTGGCCTGGGCAAAAACGCCGCCCTGCACCTCGCCGCGCAGGGCATCGACATCATCGGCACTTACAACAGCCGCGCCGATGAAGCCCAAGCGCTGGTGACTGAACTGGAACAACTCGGCGCCAACGCCGTGATGCTGCAACTGGACGTGGGTCGCAGCGAAGGCTTTGCCGATTTCGCCGCGCAGGTCGAGCACGCGCTCAAACATTTTGAACGTCAGCGCTTTGATTTCCTGATCAACAATGCCGGCATCGGCGTGCACGCCCTGTTCACCGAAACCACACCGGAGCAGTTCGACCTGTTGATGAACATCCAGTTGAAAGGGCCGTTCTTCCTGACCCAGCAATTGCTGCCGCTGATCAACGATGGCGGGCGCATCATCAACATCTCCAGCGGCCTGACCCGCTTCAGCCTGCCGGGTTACGGCGCCTACGCCGCGATGAAAGGTGCGATGGAAGTGTTGACCCGTTATCAGGCCAAGGAGTTGGGTGCACGACAGATCGGCGTGAACATCCTTGCGCCGGGCGCCATCGAAACCGATTTTGGCGGCGGCGCAGTGCGCGACAACTCAGCAGTGAACGCCATGGTCGCCAGCAACACCGCGCTGGGCCGTGCCGGGCAGCCGAATGACATTGGTGGCGCGCTGGCGTTGCTGTTGTCACCGGGTGGGCAGTGGATCAATGGTCAACGGGTTGAGGCTTCGGGCGGCATGTTTCTCTGAGCCTCAAGACTGAGGCACAGATGACGTTTGCTGCTCAGACCGGGCGGGTCTTCAAGACCCGCTCGCGCACCACGTCATAACCCCAGTGATACACATAGGTGTACGGCAGAAAGAACAGCAACACGCCGATGTCGAGCAAAAACGCCTGCCACAAACTGACCGACAGCCACCCGGCAATCAGCGGCACACCCATCACGATCAAGCCTCCCTCGAACAACAAGGCGTGCACCACTCGCACCCAAGCGTTGCGCGCAATGTGCAGGCGCTCCAGCAGGCGGTCGAAGAAGCGGTTGAACACCACGTTCCAACCCAGCGCCAGCAACGCGATCAACACCGTCACCGCGCCCATGTCGAGCAATGGTTTTTGCATGATCCACGCCAGCAACGGTGTGCAGATCACAATGGCCAACAGTTCGAAACCGACAGCCTGCAAGATACGTTCAGTGATGGATTTGTTGGCAGTCATGACCTGACTCCTTGAGTGAAGGTGGTTGCCATGATCCAACACCGAACCGATACTTCATAACCAATAACCATCGATCAAGGCGATAGTTGATGATCTCGCAGGAAGTGTTGTTGGCGTTTGTTCAAGCGGCGACCCAAGGCTCGTTTTCGGCGGCGGCGCGCAAACTGGGGCGCAGTCAGTCGACCATCAGCGCAGCGGTGGCCAGCCTTGAGATCGATCTGGATTTGCAACTGTTCGATCGCAGCAGCCGCAAGCCGACCCTCACCCCGGCCGGCCATGTGATGCTGCAACGGGCCGAGGCGATTCTCACGGCCAGCAGCCGCCTGGAAATCACCGCTCGGCAATTGTCCCAAGGCGTGGAGCCAAAGCTGACCGTGGCGATTTCCGACACCTATCAATCAGCGCGTTTTGAAGCGGCATTGATCGGGTTCGAGCAGCGTTATCCGGATATGGAACTGGAGTGTTTGATTGCCGAGTGCGACGACTTGATCGAACTGGTGCAGCGCGGTCGGGCGCATTTGGCCTTCGCCGAGATGCAAGACAGCTACCCGCCGGATCTGTTGGCCTCCACCGTCGCCGAGCGCACCGACATCGCCCTGTTCGTCAGCCGCGAGCATGCACTGACGACGCTCAAGCACATCGACCAAGCGATCCTGGAACAACATCGCGAACTGCGCCTGGCGACGATCGTCAATCCATACGACAGTCGCGCCAAAGGCCGTGTGTGGTCGGCGCCCAGTTACCTGATGCTGATGGAAATGGCCGAAATGGGCTTCGGCTGGGCACCGCTGCCGCGCTGGCTGGTGGGGCGTTTCGGCAACGGCACGCTGGTGGAACTGAACGTGCGCGGCTGGCCGAAACCGGTGTTTGTCGATGCTTTGTGGTCGCGGCTGCATCCGCCGGGGCCAGCGGGGAGCTGGTTATTGAGCAAGATGCTGGAATAGCGTGGCGGCCATGCCAAAACTCCATGACCACCCCCAATCCCCTGTGGGAGCGGGCTTGCTCGCGAAGAGGCCGGTACGGCCAGCGCCCCGTTCGGATCAGTCCAACGCTAGCAACCGCGCTTCAATGAACCGCCGCTCCGGCGCTTGCCGCGTCAATTCCAGCGCCCGTGAATAAGCCACCCGCGCCTCTTCCACCCTGCCCAACTGCCGACAGAACTCCGCCCGCGCCGAATGTGCCAAGTGGTAATCCTGCAACTCGCCACGATCCAGAATCCCCTCGATCAAGTTCAACCCGGCCAAGGCCCCGTCACGCTGAGCCACCGCCACCGCCCGGTTCAACTCGATCACCGGCGACGGCAGCACCCGCAACAACACGTCATACAGCCCGACGATCTGCTGCCAATCCGTCTCCCCTGCCGATCCCGCCTCGGCATGCACCGCCGCTATTGCTGCTTGCAGACAATACGGCCCGAACCGCCGCGTAGTCAGCGCACGCTCCACCAGCGCACAGCCTTGGGCAATCAACCCGGCATCCCAACGCGAGCGATCCTGATCGCTCAGCAGCACCAACTCCCCGTTCGGCGAAGTGCGCGCCGGTCTGCGTGACTCGTGCAGTAACATCAGCGCCAGCAGTCCCATGACCTCGGGTTCCGGCAGCAACTCCATCAACAAGCGCCCAAGCCGAATGGCCTCACGGGTCAGGTCCTCGCGGATCAGTTCGGCGCCCATCGACGCCGAATAACCTTCGTTGAATACCAGATAAATCACCCGCAACACGCTGTCGAGGCGCTCAGGCAATTCGCTCAGACCGGGAACTTGATAAGGGATTTTTGCATCACGGATCTTCGCTTTGGCGCGGACGATGCGCTGGGCAATCGTTGCCGGCGCCGACAGGAATGCGCGAGCGATTTCTTCGGTAGTCAGGTCGCAGACCTCGCGCAAAGTCAGCGGCACTTGCGCATCCGCCGCCAGCGCCGGGTGACAGCAGGTAAAGATCAGCCGCAAGCGATCGTCTTCCACATCTTCGCCACTCCAGTCGGCCTGTTCCAACGCTTCGAGTTGCGCCAGCAGCAGCGGCTGAGAAGCCTTGAAACGCGCGCGCCGGCGCAACACGTCAATCGCCTTGAAGCGCCCGGTGGACACCAGCCAAGTGCGCGGATTGTCCGGCACGCCGTCATGCTGCCAGCGCTCGACCGCGACAAAGAACGCCTCGTGCAAGGCTTCTTCGGCGAGGTCGAAATCGCCGAGCAGACGAATCAGCGTCGCCAGAATCCGCCGCGAGTCTTCGCGATAGACCTGTTCGACCCGCGCCCTGACCTCAGACATTCAATTGGCGCACGGGGCGTACTTCAACGCTGCCGACCCGCGCCGCCGGAATGTTACCGGCGACCTGGATCGCTTCGTTGAGATCCTTGGCGTCGATCAGATAGAAACCGGCCAACTGTTCCTTGGTTTCGGCAAACGGGCCGTCGGTGATCGACAACTTGCCGTTGCGCATGCGCACGGTGGTCGCAGTCTGTACCGACTCCAGGGCTTCGGCCGCGAGCATCCGCCCGCTGCCCTGGATCGACTCGGCATAGGCCCAGCACTCGGCGTCTTCCGGGCTGTCGGGCGACGAATGCAGCAAGCGCTCATCGCTGTAGACCAGGCATAAATACTTCATGGCGTTCTCCTGATTCGAACGGATCAACTATGGCTGAAGATCAGGGCTTCTGATGGTTCGATGGCGATTTCCTCGAACATGAAGATAGGCGAGCCGGGGCACCTATCCATCTTTTGTTGTGAAGACACCTTTAGTCGTTCGGCGAATCGGTAGATCGACAGACGAAACAAAAAATTTCCGAGATGGGCAAAGTCGCTAGAATCCGGGCTCATCTTTGTAGGAAAAAGGAAATTCCCGTGTCAGCCAAACTCGTGCCCTACGACAGCCTCAACGCCTTGCAGCGTCAGCAGGTCGAGGCCATTGAAATTCGCGCCGAGCAGATCAAGTTCTCCGGTGATATCCACGGTGCCTTGCACACTTTGCTGTCGAAACCGGCGCCCGGCGTGAAGGGTTTTGCGCTGTTGGCGGACGAAGTGCCAGTAGCGTTCCTGTTGCTCAAGCGCCCACCGGTTTTACCGGCCTGGGCCGATGAACACAGCGCCACGTTGCATGCATTGCAGGTCGATCATCGGGCACAGGGCAAGGGGTACGGCAAGGCATGCCTGCAAGCGTTGCCGGAGGTCGCGCGCCAGGCGTGGCCGGAAATCAAAGGCCTGGAATTGTCAGTGGACGCCGACAACGAAGCCGCCATCGCGCTGTACGCCAAACACGGCTTCGTCGACAGCGGCGAAGCGTACAAGGGCCGGATCGGCTACGAGCGACGCATGGGGCTGTTCTTCTAAATCATCGAGGGGATGCACGATGATCGATTCAATCCACGCACTGGAAGCCATTTACGGATTGCCTCACGAGCGTTCAGTGCGCAAGCAGATCACTTTTCTCAACGAAGACTATCAGGCGATGGTGCGGGTCTCGCCGCTGGTGATCGTCAGCTCGGTGGGCACCGAAGGCCTCGACAATTCACCGCGCGGTGATGCGCCGGGGTTTGTGCGGATCATCGATGAGCGCACGCTGGCCCTGCCGGATCGCCCCGGCAACAACCGCATCGATACCTTGCGCAACGTGCTGCACGACCCGCGAGTGTCGCTGTTGTTCATCATTCCGGGGATTGGCGAGATGTTGCGGGTCAATGGCACGGCGCAGATCAGTGCTGAGCCGGAGCTATTGGATAGTTTTGCGGTAAATGGCAAACCGGCGAAAACCGTGTTGCTGGTGAACGTGCAAGCGGCGTACTTCCACTGTTCTAAAGCGCTTGTGCGTTCGGATGCGTGGAATCCTCAAACGCATCTACCGCGCTCTGCCCTACCGAGTGCGGGCGCCTTTCACAAGCGCCTGAGTGATGGCCAGTTCGACGCGGACAGCTACGACCGCGAAGCACCGAAGCGAGTGCGTGACACACTTTACTAAGCACTCCCCCCCCCTTGCCCCTGTGGGAGCGGGCTTGCTCGCGAATGCGGTGTGTCAGCCAAGTAGATATCGACTGAAACGGCACCTTCGCGAGCAAGCCCGCTTGTACACAGGGGGGTGCGCGTTTTTTAGAGGGTCAGGATCATCTCGTGCCACGCCATGCCGCCGTGATCGGACTCGGACGGTTTGATGTAGGCAAAGCCGAACCCGGCGTAAAGCGGAATGTGCTTTTCCTTGCACATCAGGTGAATCGTCGCCTTGTCCATCCCGCGCATGCGTTCGATGAACTCGGCCATCAGGCGCTTGGCCAGGCCCTGGCCCTGATAATCCGGGTGCACCACCACCGACATGATCACCACGTTCGGCCCCGCCGGATCGTGGCCGATCAGTTCCTTGAACGCCTCATCGGACATCTGCACATCAAACGCCGCACCCGCGTTGACGAAGCCTGCGACGACCCCGCCCACCTCGGCGACGATGAAGCCCTCCGGCCAGGTGGCGATGCGGGTGGCGATCTTCTCGCGGGTGGCGGCTTCGTCGCCTTCGTAGGCAACGGTTTCGATGGCGTAGCAGCAATCCAGGTCGGCGGCAGTGACGTTACGGATAAGGGTGTTCATGGCAGCTCGAAATCAGTGGAAACAAGGCTGCCAAGCATAAAGCACAAACACCGAGGCCGGTCAGTGAACGGCCTCGTGCATTGATATCAGGCCTTGAGCGGCAGCCAGATTTCCAGCGTGCCCGCATTGATCCTGGGGTTGAAATCTTCGCTGTATCGCTCGAATTCCGGCGCATCGGCGGCTTCGCGCCCCGATTGTGGCAGCCAGGTTTTCCAGATGTATTGAAAGGTCGCGGGCAACTGATCCAGTGAGCCTTTGTGCTCGAACACGGCATATTGCTGGGGCTGAATCTCGACCCAGCGATATTGCTCCGGCAGATCGTCAAGCTTGCTGATCTCAACGCCGGCAATGTACTCAAAACCACCCTGGCCATCAGGATTGCAGCAGATGCCGTAGGTCACTTCATTTTTCTGGCCCGGAATTTCGCCCAAGTGCGGGATGAATTTTTCCCAAAGCTGCGGGATGCCCTCGGTGGTGTCCTGAGTAAACCGTCCGCCCAGTCCGGCAATCAGCAGAAAGTGTCCATTTTCGAAGCGCGGTTGCGCCACTTCGACGCGTGTTTGCTCATCCATGATTCGACTCCGGAACAAAATAGGGGTTCGGCTGGTGAGTATAGGAAGCCCAAACCGATTCGCACGGTTACAGCGCGTGCAACTGCTCGACGGCGCCCGAACCGACAAACTCGTTATAGCCCGATACGATCACGTATACCGCGAAATAGCAGAAGATCGCTGCAGATGCCATGTATGAGTAGCGCAGCAATTTGTCGCCGAGCAGCTTGCCACCGTGGCTTGCAGCGAAGCACAAACCGGCCGACCACAGCAGCCCGGCGCAGAGGAACCCGGCGAGAAACAGCGCCGAACTCAGCGGGCCACCGCCACCGGAACGGGCGATCAGCGTGCCGCCCACCGCCGCAAACCAGAGAATCGCGCTCGGCGACGACATGGCCAGAAAGATCCCGCGGAAGAATTCCTTGCGATGGGAGTTGTGCCCCACTTCAGCGGTTTGCGCGAGCAGCGCTTCGTGGTGAATTGCCGAATAAATCATCTTCGCCGCAAAGTAGATCAACAGCGCCGAACCGCCGATCCACAGGACCCAACGCACGGTTTCGTATTGCAGCAGCACGGTCATTCCGGCCAGTGCCAGCACCGCATAAACCAGGTCGCCGACGCAGGTGCCCAGGCCCAGTGCGAAGCCCTGAAAGTATCCGCGCTGCATCGCCAGGGTGATCATGGCGATGTTGGCCACGCCGATGTCCAGGCACAGCGAAAGACTCAGCAAGAAGCCGCTGGTGAATTCCATCAACCATTTTCCTTGGGCAAAAATTGTTAAAAAACGCGCTGGACAGTATGCCATCACTGACCTTATCTTCCGCCACAGGTCACCGCAGTGACCCGCGTCGCTCGGACGGTTCCGGGCGCTTACGTTATCCGAGGCAACAATGGCTGAACAAGGTTCGCCGCGCCGCTTTGCGCGCATTGATCGACTTCCCCCTTACGTTTTCAACATCACCGCCGAGCTGAAGATGGCCGCGCGGCGTCGTGGTGAAGACATCATCGACTTGAGCATGGGCAACCCCGACGGCGCCACGCCGCCGCACATTGTCGAAAAACTTGTGCAAGTCGCCCAGCGTGACGACACCCACGGTTACTCCACGTCCAAGGGCATTCCGCGCCTGCGCCGGGCGATTTCCAACTGGTACAAGCAACGCTACGAGGTCGATATCGATCCGGAAAGCGAAGCCATCGTCACCATCGGCTCCAAGGAAGGCCTGGCGCATTTGATGCTGGCCACACTGGATCAGGGCGACACAGTGCTGGTGCCGAACCCGAGCTACCCGATTCACATCTACGGCGCGGTGATTGCCGGCGCCCAGGTGCGTTCGGTGCCGCTGGTGCCCGGTGTGGACTTCTTCGCCGAACTGGAACGGGCCATTCGCGGCTCGATTCCGAAGCCGAAGATGATGATCCTCGGCTTTCCGTCCAACCCCACCGCGCAGTGCGTGGAGCTGGACTTCTTCGAGCGAGTCATCGCCCTCGCCAAGCAGTACGACGTGTTGGTGATCCACGATCTGGCTTACGCCGACATCGTCTACGACGGCTGGAAAGCGCCGTCGATCATGCAGGTGCCGGGCGCCAAGGACATCGCGGTGGAGTTTTTCACCCTGTCCAAGAGCTACAACATGGCCGGTTGGCGTATCGGTTTCATGGTCGGTAACCCGGAACTGGTCAACGCCTTGGCGCGGATCAAGAGCTACCACGACTACGGCACCTTCACGCCGCTGCAAGTGGCCGCGATTGCGGCGCTGGAAGGCGATCAACAGTGCGTGCTCGACATTGCCGAGCAATATCGTCAGCGGCGTAATGTGCTGGTCAAGGGCCTGCATGAACTGGGCTGGATGGTCGAGAACCCGAAAGCTTCGATGTATGTCTGGGCGAAGATTCCCCAGGCTTATATGCATTTGGGTTCGCTGGAATTCGCCAAGAAGCTGCTGGCCGAGGCCAAGGTTTGTGTCTCGCCGGGGGTCGGGTTTGGTGAGTACGGCGATGACCATGTGCGCTTTGCGCTGATCGAGAACCAGGACCGGATTCGTCAGGCGGTACGCGGGATTCGCGGGATGTTCAGAGCCGATGGTTTGGTCCCGAAAACCGGCGCCTGACACATTTCCCGCTCCCACACTGGTTTTGGGTGAACCATAAAATCCGCCCACAAAAAAACCGCATCGCTGCGGTTTTTTTGTGCCTGACGATATCGCTTAAACGAACAGCGACAACAGCAGGATAAAGCCCAACGCGACGATGGAGAGGATGGTTTCCATCGCCGTCCAGGTCTTGAATGTCTCGGCCACGGTCATGTTGAAGTATTGCTTCACCAGCCAGAAACCGGCGTCATTGACGTGGGACAGGATCAACGAACCGGCACCGGTGGCAAGCACCAGCAGTTCACGGTTAACGCCAGGGATCATCCCGACCACCGGCACCACGATGCCTGCACCGGTGATGGTCGCCACGGTAGCCGAACCGGTAGCGACGCGAATCACCGCCGCCACCAGCCACGCCAGCAGGATCGGCGAGATCTGTGCGCTGACCGCCATGTGACCGATCACATCACCCACACCGCTGGTGACCAGCATCTGCTTGAAGCCACCGCCGGCACCAATGATCAGGATGATCGCAGCCGTGGGTGCAAGGCTCGAATCCAGCCATTTGAGAATCTGCTGGGAGCCGATGCCTTGCTTGTGACCGAAGGTGTACAGCGACAGCAGCAACGCCAGCAGCAACGCCGAGATCGGGTGGCCGATCATGTCCATCCAGGTACGGAAGAAATGGCCGTCCGGCAGCGCCACGTCTGCGAAGGTTTTGAGCAGCATCAGGAACACCGGCAGCAGCACGGTGATCAGGGTGATGCTGAAGCTCGGCAGCTTGGTCGAATCGGTTTCACGGGCCAGTTGATCGACCAGTTCCTGATTCGGGTGACCCGGAATGTGCTTGGCGATGAACGTACCGAAGATCGGGCCGGCAATGATTGCCGTCGGCAGCGCGACGATCAGACCGTAAAGAATGGTCTTGCCGATGTCAGCGCCGAACACGCCGATGGCCAGCAGCGGGCCGGGGTGCGGTGGCACCAGACCGTGCACGGCGGAAAGGCCGGCGAGCAGAGGGATGCCGATCTTGATGATCGACACGCCGGTACGACGGGCAACGATGAACACCAGCGGAATCAGCAGCACGAAGCCGATTTCGAAGAACAGCGGGATGCCCACCAGGAACGCGGCAAACATCATGGCCCACTGGACCTTGTCCTTGCCGAACGCGCGAATCAGGGTCTGGGCGATCTGATCCGCCCCGCCCGACTCGGCCATCATTTTGCCGAGCATGGTGCCCAGCGCGAGGATGATGCCGACAAAACCGAGCACGCCACCGAAACCGTCCTGGAACGCCTTGATGATGGTGCCGATCGGCATGCCGGAGGTCAGGCCGAGGAAGGCGGCGGCGATGGTCAGGGAAATGAACGGGTGAATTTTGAACTTGGTGATCAGGATAATCAGGCCGATTACCGTGACCACTGCATCGAGCAGCAGGAACGAGTCGTGGGACATGCCAAACATTAGGGGTGTCTCCTGGTTGTTGTTGTTATTAAAGCGGGTTGATCAGAAGTCGTGAGGACAGCGCTATCTGCTTGAACACACTCATACCGCCGGTTTCAGACCGTGGGCCTGCCACCAGACGTGAGCCTGTTCGGCCAGTTCTTCAACGCTGTGGATCGAAGCATTCAACGCCAGGGTCAACGGCTCGCCGACCGGCGATTGGAGGGTGGCGAACTGGCTTTCGATCAACGTGGCCGGCATGAAGTGGCCCGGGCGGTGGGAGACACGCTCGGCGGCGACTTCAGGGGTCAGTTCAAGAAACACGAAACCCAGGCCCGGCAAGGCACTGCGCAGCACTTCGCGGTAACTGTGTTTAAGCGCCGAACAGGTCAGCACCGGGCGCTGGCCTTGTGCATCGACGCGACGCAGTTCATCGCACAGGCTGTCGAGCCAGCCGGCGCGGTCTTCGTCGTTCAGGGGGATCCCCGCGCTCATCTTTTCGATGTTGGCGGCCGGATGAAAAGTATCGCCTTCAATGGCAGTGGCGCCGCTCAATTGGCACAGGGCCTCGCTGACGCACGTCTTGCCGCAACCGGCAACGCCCATGATGACCAGGGCGGTGATGGGATGACTCATATAACACCTCAGCGCGCAGACAGCGCTACCTTTGCTAGCTATGACTCTAGTGCACAGGCAGAAGTTGCCGACGCCTTCTTGTCGTTTTTTTGGGTTGCAGCAGGTTTGTTCCCGATACCAAAAAGCGAGGATCAGGCAGGATCTCGCTCACGCATTTGCAGCTGCATCAGGACAGCGCTACCTTAGTGCCTTGATTTTTGTTTGGCAAGCCGCCCGATGACCACCCCTAAAAACGATAAAAATACCCGCACCACCGGCCGTCCCACCCTCAATGAAGTTGCCCGCCTGGCCGGCGTGAGCCCGATTACCGCCTCCCGCGCGTTGCGTGGGGTCAGCACCGTGGCCACCGAACTGGTCGAAAAAGTCCAGAAAGCCGCGCTCGAACTCAACTACGTCGTCAACCCCGCCGCCCGTGCACTGGCCTCGGCCCAGAGCCATTCAGTGGTGGTGCTGGTGCCGTCGCTGTCCAACCTGCTGTTCATCGATACGCTGGAAGCCATTCATCGGGTGCTGACGCCCAAGGGCTTCGAAGTGCTGATCGGCAACTTCCACTATTCCCGTGATGAAGAAGAGAACCTGCTGCGCAACTACATGGCTTATCGGCCACGCGGTTTGCTGCTGACCGGGTTTGATCGCACTGAAAGTTCACGGCGGATGATCGAAGCCAGCAACATTCCCTGCGTGTACATGATGGAACTGGACAGCGCCGCCGGGGTGAATTGCGTCGGGTTCTCCCAGCTCAGCGCGGGCGAGACGGCGGCCAAACATTTGTTGTCCCGTGGGCGCAAGCGTCTGGCTTACATCGGCGCGCAACTCGATCAGCGCACCTTGTTGCGCGGTGAAGGTTTTCGCAAAGCCTTGCAGAAGGCCGGGAGGTACGACCCGGATCTGGAAGTGCTGACCCCCCGTGCGTCGTCCGTGGGGTTGGGCGGCGAGTTGTTTGTGCAATTGCTGGCAGCGCACCCGGATGTCGATGCGATCTTCTTCGGTAACGACGACCTGGCGCAGGGCGCTTTGCTTGAGGCGCTACGCAATGGCATCAGGATTCCCGAGCAAGTGGCGATTCTGGGCTTCAACGACTTGCCGATGTCCGAGCACATGGTGCCGCGCCTGAGCAGCATCAATACCCCGCGTGAAGCGATTGGCCGGCGGGCGGCGGAACAGATGCTGACGTTGATGGCGGGTAACAGCGTGGCGCGTCCAGTCGAGGACATGGGCTTCGAACTGAAAATCCGCGAAAGCACATAACACCGCTCCCACACTGGATTGGCGCAACACTCTAGTGACCGAGGCGCTCAACCAGTGCCAACGCACCCTTCTGCAGCGGTTGGCTCTTGAGCCACACCGCATGCACCGGCAGCACCAGACCGTTTTCGATGTTGCGAAAGTTCAGCCGTTTCAAGCGCCCCGAGTCCAGCCGCGACTGCACCACCGACAACGGAAAATTGCCCCATCCCAATCCTGCCTCGACCATCTCCATTGCCGTCTCAAGGTTGTCGGTGCGCCAATACGATTGCGCCACCAACGGTCGTGTCTCGCTGATCGGCAAGTCACGACTGGCCACAACGATCTGGCGCACCTGCACCAAATCCTCCAGGAACAGATCCTGCCCCTGCAACAACGGGCTGTTCGCCGCCAGTGTGGCGATCATGCGTTCACTGCCAACAAACTGAAAGCGCTCCAGCACGTTCACACTCAGCCCGGCGAATGCGATACACACATTGACGCGGCCACTGTGGAGCATCGCCAGCACGTCATCCTGGGGCGCGGTCAGCACTTCGATGTCGAGCAGCGGGTGACGCTCGGCAATTACCCCTATCGCCGCCAGCAAACGATGGCGATCGATGTCCGCCACCACGCCGATCGACAGTTTGCTCTCCAGCCCCAACGACAACTCCACCGCGTGCACTTGCAGTTGTTTGAGCTGTTCGGCAATAAGCCTTGCATGGGGCACCAGTGACAGGGCCATTGCCGTCGGTTGCGGTTCGCGATGACGGCGGTCGAACAACGAATAGCCGAGTTCAGCCTCAAGGTTGCCAATGCCCATGCTCACCGCCGACGGGACTTTGCCTAACGCCCGAGCGGCGGCGGAAAACGAGCCGCGTTCGATCACGGCGAGGAACAGTTCGATGCTGTCACTGTTGAAATTCAAATTGGCTAACCTATCAATAAAACTGAAAGCTACTGACTTTTTCTGTCAGCCCTATTGAAGCTATCTTTCGCCGCCTTCGCCAGCCCCGCTGGCCAACAAGTGGCAAGAAAGAGGCAACTCCATGCAAGGCGTCAAACGCAAACTGGTCTATGTGTCGCTTTACGAAGTGATCGGCATGACCTTCTCCGCCCTCGGTCTGGCGCTGTTGTCCGGCACCTCGCCGGGCAGCACCGGGCCGCTGGCCGTGATCATCACCACCATCGCCGTGACCTGGAATTTCATCTACACCTCGATGTTCGAACACTGGGAAAGCCGTCAGCCATCACGCACCCGCACGGTCAAGCGACGCATCGTCCATGCCGTTGGTTTTCAACTGACGTTGATCGTGTTTCTGATTCCGTTGATCGCGTGGTGGATGAACATCAGCCTGATGCAGGCGTTTCTACTGGATCTGGCGCTGATCATCTTCATCCCGTGCTACACGTTTGCGTTCAACTGGTTGTTTGACCGGGTGTTTGGTTTGCCGGCCTCGGCGCTGCCGGAATCTGACGCTGGAGCACATTGCCCGACGCTGACAGATTGCGGTGATCCACTGCCGCCAACCGGCAAGGGATGACCGCTTTTTCAATCGACTGAATCAAACAACCCTATGAAGTAAAAGGCTTTATTGATCGGGCATGGTAATTGCTCATGCATGGCGGTCAGTCATTACCTACAGGTCAATTCATCATGTTGGTCAGTGCCAAACAAATGGAAATTCTGCCGCTGCCCAAGCGGCTGGCAGAGGACGCGACCGCCACGGCGGCCGCCGGTCTGCAAGGCGGCCTGCACGGCGCGATGCTGCAAGCGCTGCAAAACCAGGTGCAGACGCAAAACAGCGAAGCCACCGCCAAGGTGCAAGCTTCGGCCACGCAGATTGCCACTCAGCAAGTCAGCGCTGCCGCACGCCTGAGCGATAACGTCGACGAAGCCTTCGCCAAGACCCGCGTCGGCCTGCAAACCACCGACACTTCGCACGCAACCAAAATCAGCGGTTCCGCCACCGACGAGTTCAAGGACTACATGAGCAAGACGCCTGAACAGCGTCTGCGCGACAGTATTCTCAAGGACATGGGCATCACCGAAGACGACATCAAGAACATGCCGCCGGAGAAACAACTGGCCATCGGCAAAGAGATCGCCCAGCGTTTGCAGGACAAGATGCAACTGGCGCAATCGGAGAAAGAAAACGTCAATGACGTCAAGGACAGCGACAAGATGGCGAATACGTTTCTGGCTGCGCTCTGAGCTCAAGCCAGCATGAAACCTGATGTGGGAGCGAGCAAGCCCGCTCCCACAGGGGTGGTATGGTCAGTTCAACTGCAACGTCTCATTGAACTGGCTGATCGCATCCACCACATGCCGTGAGCCCTGCTGAATCTCCAGAATCACCTCCCCCGCCTCATTGGCCAATTCGACGCCAAGGCCCGTTCGGTTCAGGCTCGATTGCATGCTCGACACCGCGCTCAACGACAAGTCGTGGTTTTTGCGCACCACGTCGACAATTTCCAGGGTCGCCTGACTGGTGCGTGCCGCCAGGCTTCGAACTTCATCGGCGACCACGGCAAAACCGCGTCCATGTTCGCCGGCCCGCGCCGCTTCAATGGCGGCATTGAGCGCCAGCAGGTTGGTCTGATCGGCGATGCCGCGAATGGTCTGGACGATGGTGCCGATGATGTCCGATTGTTTGCTCACCGCATCGATGCTCACCGCAGCTTCGTTGAGGTCGTGGGAAATGTCCTGAATGATCTGCACCGTTTGCTGCACGACTTGTGAGCCTTTTTGCGCACAGGCGTCGTTTTGTACGGAAGTGCTGTGGGCTGATTCCGCAGCGTTCTGCAGGGTGGTCATCTGTTGGGTGATGTCGCTGGCGAACTTCACCACTTTGTACAGCCGCCCTTTGGCATCGAACAACGGGTTGTATGAGGCCTCCAGATAAACCATTTGCCCGGATTTGTTCTTGCGCTCGAAACGGTGCGAGTGATACTCGCCGCGATTGAGCGAAGCCCAGAACGCCTTGTATTGCGCAGACTCGGCTTCGGCGCGATGGCAAAACAGGCTGTGGTGATGGCCGACGATTTCGCTGAGCGAGTACTGCATGGTCTTGAGAAAATTTTCGTTGGCGGTAATCACATTGCCCTCGGGGGTGAACTCGATCACTGCCATGGAGCGACCGATCGCCGCCAGCATGCTTTCCTCTTCATGCTCCTTGTTGATCCGCGCGGTAATGTCCGCCGCCACCTTGATCACACTTCTGACTTGCTTGTCCTGGCCATACACCGGCATGTAACTGGCTTCGAGCCAGACTTCCTCGCCGCGCTTGTTCAAGCGTTGGAAAGTGCCGCTGATCGGCTCACCACGGGCCAGGTCGCGCCACAAACTGGCGTACTCTTCGCTGCGATAAAACGCTTCTTCACAAAAGATCCGATGATGTTTGCCACGCACTTCCTCGGCGCCATAGCCCATGGTCTTGCAGAAGTTTTCGTTGGCATCCAGAACGATACCTTCAGGGCTGAACTCAATCATCGCCATCGAGCGGCTGATCGCGTCCAACTTGGCGCTGGCTTCGGTCAGGGCACAACTGAAGCGTTCGATTTCCTGCAGGTCAGCCTTGTGATGTAGGTTGAACATGTTTGTATCACCTTTCGCGCGGACTTTTGATTTGATGAAAGTTCAGGTCTTTCAAGATCCATCACTACGTTCCACAGAACAGGCACACGCACTCCTCCACGGGAGGAAGTTGTCAGGTGATAAATGATGATCAATCGGAGTGTCCATGCAGCGACGCTCTAATCAAGACATCCTTCTCTTGATAGCCCGCCTGCGGGCCAGCCCTAACGCGTTGAAGAACTTCCATTTAAATGACGCTCCTTGTTGGTTCAGTGTCGGTGCCTTGGAATGCGCACTCTGGCAGCGTGAAATCACAGACTAACCCGTACGATCCACAAGGTTAGTTAAGTGTCAGCATAGACAGCGAAAAGCCTTGCGCAAGGCCACTAGTCGGCCAGTATCTGGCACTTTTTGCACAAGAATCGGTTCAGCGAAGGGATAGGTCGGCGGGTCGAAGGCCATCACGCGGGGTGGGCGGCGTCGAAATGATCGGGACATGGCGTTGACCGGAACGGGAATCCTCCCCTCTGTGCAGCCGCGGTGAATGAATTTTGCAGATCACTTGCGAATTCAGCCAGGAGCCCGAGAACCGGGCTCCGGAGAGGCGTGATCAATGACCGAAGATGTCGACTTTCTTGGCTTTTTTCTCGGCGCGTTTTTCAATCGCGGTCTTGGCCGGCTTCTTCTTCGCGGCTTTCTTTGAATCCATACCTTTGGACATGATGCGTACTCCACTCACAGGGGATGTGAGATCAGGTATACACCTATCCCGCCGCGCGCGTTCTTTTATAATCGCCGCTTTGCCCACCGACAGTCCGAACCCATGCCTGACACCCAATACAGCCTGCTCGACGAGTCTCTTTGGCCGTTGATGAACAAGTTTTACCGCCGCCACCAATCCTCGATGAAAGCCGTGCGCGAGGCGCATTTGTGGGTGGCACGCCGGGGAGAGATTGTCGCTGCGTTGTGTTTACGGCCAGTGTCGGGCGGCCAATGGTTGACCGGGTTGTTCGTCGATCCCGGATGTCGTGAGCAGGGGATTGCGGCCAAGCTTATGGACGCCGCGCTAGAGGACATGACGCAGCCCGTGTGGCTGTTCTGCCATCCGGATTTGCGTGGTTTTTATGAGCGACGCGGGTTCAGTTTCGACCCGCCCCTGCCCCAGGCGATGGCTGAGCGGTTGAGCCGCTATGCGCGCTGCAAGCCAATGATTGCGATGGGGCTGAATCAATAGAGATCCAATAGGGGCGATTGTGCCGGACTCGGATCAATCGTCTGCGGCGGGATCGAGATCCGGGAACATCACCTCGGTGAAGCCGAACTTGCTGAAATCAGTGATGCGCGACGGGTACAGCCGACCGATCAGATGATCGCACTCGTGTTGCACCACTCGCGCGTGGAAACCTGAAGCGATACGCACGATCGGCTCGCCCTTCGGATCAAAGCCCTCATAACGAATCTGCTGATAACGATCCACCGCGCCACGCAAACCCGGCACCGACAGACAGCCTTCAAAGCCCTCTTCGGTGAATGGGCTCAGTGGTGTGATCAGCGGGTTGATCAGGATCGTCTGTGGCACCGCTTCAGCGTCCGGGTACCGTTCGCTGTGCTCGAAACCGAAGATCACCAGTTGCAGGTCGATACCGATCTGCGGTGCAGCCAGGCCGACGCCGCCGACGCTTTCCATGGTCTGGAACATGTCGTCGATCAGTTGCCACAACTCGGCGCTGTCGAACATTTCGGCCGGTACCGGCGGGGCGATGCGCAGCAGGCGCTCGTCGCCCATTTTGAGGATTTCACGGATCATGATCAGGCTTCGTCAGTGTCCGGCTTGAGCGAATGATCGCGGCCCAGGCCCGAGACATGTTGTTTGGGATGTTCGTCGAGTTCGCCGGGGACTTTCTCGCCCGAGTCCTTGCCCTCGTGGGACATGTGTTCGATCACCGCATTCATCTCCGCGCCGAGCAACAGCACCGCCGAGGAAATGTAGAAGTACAGCAACAGCACGATGATCGCCCCGATGCTGCCATACATTGCGTTGTAGTTGGCGAAGGTTTTCACATAAAACGCGAAGCCCAGTGAGGCAATGATCCACACCACGACTGCCAATACCGAACCCGGAGTGATGAAGCGGAACTCCTGTTTGACGTCCGGCATCACGTAGTAGATCAGTGCCACGGCAACCATCATCAGAATCACGATGACCGGCCAGCGCGCGATGGTCCAGACGGTGACGATGACTTCTTCCAGGCCAACCTGCGCGGCGATCCAGCCCATCACTTGCGGCCCGAGCACCATCAGCGCGGCGGCGGCCAGCAACATGCCGGCAATGCCGACGGTGTAGAAAATCGACAGTGGAAAACGCTTCCAGACCGGCCGGCCTTCGACCACATCGTAGGCGGCATTCATCGCGCTCATCATCAGGCGCACGCCGGCAGATGCGGTGTACAGGGCAATCACGATACCGACCGAAAGCAGCCCCCCCTTGGACTGCTGTAACTGATCAATCACCGGGTTGACCTGTTCCAGCGCCTGCGGTGGCAGCACCAGTTCCGATTGCAGACGCAGCCAGGTAAAGAAGTCCGGCAGGTGCAGGAAACCGATCAGCGCAATCAGGAACAGAATGAACGGGAACAGCGAAAACAGCATCTGGTAGGCCAGTGCCGAGGCGTACGTCGACATCTCGTCGTCGATGAATTCAGTTACGGTGCGTACCATCACCCGGTGCAGGGGCAAACCTTTCATGTCCGGAAATATCATTCGCGTCTCCTTTCGCCGCATTACAGGTTGAAGTCGTGGCGACTCAGGGGCCGTTTTTTACATCACGTTAGCCTACTTGGCGAGCCTCGGTGGGTCAGCGCCTGTTGAGGATACAAAAACGGCCATCCTTGGATGGCCGTTCGTGTCTTTCGTTCAAGGCCCGATTACGCCTTGTCGACGCCCTTCTTGATGGCGTCTTTGGCTTTGCCGACCGCTTGCTGGGCTTCGCCCTTTTTCTCTTGCAGGGTGCCTTCGGCTTGCAGTTTGGTGTTGTCAGTGGCTTTACCCACACCTTGCTTGACGTTGCCGACCGCTTCATTGGCCATGCCTTTTACTTTATCGCCTGTGCTACTCATGGTGTTTCTCCTTGATGCATTAACGAGGAAAAGTCATTACGTAAGGATTGACCGACCCTGTTTGCGCCAAGTTTCATTTTTTTCAGGGGTTCATTTCGTCGCAGCATGCAGGTTGGGCTTTATGTTTGCCGGCGTTGCCTTGAGAATGCGCTCCATATGGGCGCCAAGCGCCAGGAACCGACCCCGCAGGAATGTTATGAAACTCGATAAAAAGCAGGCCATTGCCCGTCGAAACCAGGAACTGGGCGGCGCTGTGCTCGGCACCAACAACTGCCACTTCGCCGAACTGAACCGCAACCGCAACATCTGGTGGTTCGACCTGCCGGTAACGCGCCTGGCCGTGGGTCAGTACGAGTGGATTCACCTGCTGATGCACACGCCGGCCACCGACGAACTGCTGCACCTGAAAGTGCCGACGGTGTTCCTGCGCGAGAAGCTAGAAGGGCTGGTGATTCGCAACGAGGGCAAGCGCAAAGCGGCGCTGAGCCTGGAATTGAGTGCGGACAAGGATTCGTATCTGCAGGACATGCGTCCGGCAGGAACCAATGTGAATTTCGCGCCATTTCGCCAGTAACCGCGAAAACGGCCTCACAGGCACAGAATTTCTCCCGACCAAAAGCAAAAAGCCCTGCATCTGCAGGGCTTTTTGCTTTACGCGGCGTTCTTCGCCTTGATCTTCTTCAGCTCTTCATCACGCAACTCGCGGCGCAGGATCTTGCCGACGTTGGTGGTTGGCAGCGTATCGCGGAACTCCACTGAACGCGGCACCTTGTAGCCGGTGACGTTGGCGCGCATGTGCTCCATTACCTGCTCTTTGGTCAGCGTTACGCCTGGCTTGGCAACGATGAAGATCTTGATCGCCTCGCCCGATTTCTCGTCCGGCACGCCGATAGCCGCGCACTGCAGCACGCCCGGCAGAGTCGCCAGCACGTCTTCCAACTCGTTCGGGTAGACGTTGAAACCGGAGACCAGAATCATGTCTTTCTTGCGATCGACAATGCGCATGTAGCCATCCGGCTGGATCAGCGCGATATCACCGGTCTTCAACCAGCCGTCGCTGTCGAGCATTTCATCGGTGGCGTCCTGGCGCTGCCAGTAGCCTTTCATCACCTGCGGGCCCTTGATGCACAGTTCGCCGATTTCACCCAGTGGCTGCTCGACACCGGCATCGTCGATGACTTTACACAGCGTCGATGGCACCGGAATACCGATGGTGCCGATCTGAATGTTCTGGATCGGGTTGACCGTCGCCACCGGGCTGGTTTCGGTCATGCCGTAACCTTCGCAGATGGCGCAGCCGGTCACGGCTTTCCAGCGCTCGGCGGCGGCCAGTTGCAGGGCCATGCCGCCGGACAGGGTGACTTTCAGCGCGGAGAAATCCAGCTTGCGGAAGCCTTCGTTGTTGCACAGCGCCACGAACAGCGTGTTAAGGCCAACGAAACCACTGAACTTCCACTTCGACAGTTCCTTGACCATTGCCGGCAGGTCACGCGGGTTGCTGATCAGGATGTTGTGGTTGCCGATCAGCATCATCGCCATGCAATGAAAGGTGAACGCGTAGATGTGGTACAGCGGCAGCGGCGTGATCAGGATTTCGCAACCTTCATTAAGATTGGAGCCCATCAGCGCTTTGCATTGCAGCATGTTGGCCACGAGGTTGCGATGAGTCAGCATCGCGCCTTTGGCAACGCCGGTGGTGCCGCCGGTGTATTGCAGCACCGCAACATCACCGCTGTCCGGGTTGGCTTCAGCCACTGGCTGGCCCTGCCCCTTGCTCAGCACGTCGTTGAACTTGACGGCTTTAGGCAGGTGATAAGCCGGAACCATCTTCTTCACGTACTTGATGACGCTGTTGATCAGCAGGCGCTTGAGCGGTGGCAACAGATCGGCGACTTCAGTGACGATGACGTGTTTGACGCCGGTTTTCGGCACCACGGCTTCAGCCAGGTGCGCCATGTTCGCCAGGCACACCAGCGCTTTGGCACCGGAGTCGTTGAACTGGTGTTCCATTTCCCGCGCGGTGTACAGCGGGTTGGTGTTGACCACAATCAGCCCGGCGCGGATGGCACCGAAGACAGCCACCGGGTACTGCAGAACGTTGGGCAGTTGCACGGCGATTCGATCACCGGGCTGCAAATCGGTATGCTGTTGCAGATACGCGGCAAACGCACCGGACAATTCGTACAACTCACCGTAGGTGATTGTCTTGCCCAGGTTGCTGAAAGCCGGTTTGTTGGCGAAGCGTTGGCAGGATTGCTTCAACACTGCCTGAATGTTCGGATACTCGTCTGGATTGATGTCGGCAGCAATTCCAGCCGGGTATTTATCCTTCCAAAAGTCTTCGATCATGGAAGCCCACTCCTCAGCAACGCGAATTCTTCACCGCATTTGATGCGATTATTATTGGTGTGTGTTTTGTATTGGTGAATCTGGCTTCTGGATAGGCCGAGACGTCACAAAGCGCGCCGAGAGTAGCAGCTTTGCCGAGGGTCGACTAGAGCCAAAAGCGGCCCCTACAGTCATATTGATGACTCAAGACTCTCTAGCGGTCATTTTAGAGCAAAAATCCTATAACACCCTGAAAGCCCCGTAATTCGGGCTATTCCTCCAAAAAGCATCGCGGGCAAGCCTGCATCCACAAGATCTGCATAGATACCTGTGGGTGCGTGGCTTGCCCGCGATCCGCGCAAAGCGCGGCTATTTATCGATCAGGCGATATCGCGCAACTCACGTCGCAGAATTTTCCCTACAGGCGTCATCGGCAACGACTCACGCAAGACAATGTGTTTCGGCACTTTGTAGGCGGTGAAATTCTCTTTGCAGTAAGCCTTGAGCTCTTCAAGACTTACACCGCTTTCGCGCGCCACCACAAACAGCTTAACCGCCTCGCCCGAACGCTCGTCCGGTACACCGATCACCGCGCAGTTGGCGACTTTCGGATGGGCCATGACCACATCTTCGATCTCGTTCGGGTAAACGTTGAAACCGGAGACGATGATCATGTCCTTCTTGCGATCGACGATGCGCACAAAGCCGTCCGGGTCGATCACGGCGATGTCGCCAGACTTGAACCAGCCCTCGGCATCCAGCACTTCAGCGGTGGCTTCAGGTTTGTGCCAGTAGCCTTTCATGATTTGCGGGCCTTTGATGCACAACTCGCCACGCTCGCCCATCGGCTGTTCGACGCCGTCATCGTTGATGACTTTCAACAGCGTACCCGGCACCGGCAGGCCAACCGTACCCAGACGCGACTGGTCGCCGTAGGGGTTGGTACAGGCCACCGGCGAGGTTTCGGTCAGGCCGTAACCTTCGGTGATGCGGCAACCGGTGAGCTGCTCCCAGCGTTCGGCCGTGGCTTTGACCAGCGCGGTGCCGCCGGAGTTGGTCAGTTTAAGGCTGGAGAAATCCAGCGTCTTGAAATCCGGGTGTTCCATCAGCGCAACGAACAATGTGTTCAAACCCAGCAGCGCCGAGAAACGCCAGTTTTTCAGTTCCTTGATAAACCCGGCAATGTCGCGCGGGTTGGTGATCAGCACGTTGTGATTGCCGGACACCATCATGCACATGCAATTCGCGGTGAAAGCATAGATGTGATAAAGCGGCAGCGGCGCGACCATCACTTCCTGGCCCTCGCGCAGCAGTGGCTGCCCGTCAGGGCCCAGTTGCGCGAGACAGGCCCGCACCTGCTGCATGTTCGCCACCAGATTGCCGTGGGTCAGCATTGCACCCTTGGCCAGCCCCGTGGTGCCGCCGGTGTATTGCAGCACGGCGATGTCGTCGAGGCTGGCCTTCAGGGGTTTGATGCCCAGCCCACGCCCCATGCGCAATGCGCTTTTGAAGGAGATCGCCTGGGGCAGCGAATACGCCGGCACCATTTTCTTCACTTTGCTGACCACGGTGTTGACCAGCCAGCCTTTGGCTGTGGGCATCAGGTCGCCCATCTTCGCTTCGATCAGGTATTGAATGTCGGTGTCGGCCAGCACTTCCTGAACTTTCTGGCCGAACATGTTCAGGTACACCAGCGCTCGAGCGCCGGAATCCTTGAACTGATGGCGCATCTCCCGCGCGGTGTACAGCGGGTTGATGTTGACCACGATCAGCCCGGCGCGCAAGGCGCCGAACACGGCAATCGGGTAATGCAGGACATTGGGCATCTGCACCGCGATGCGGTCCCCGGGCGCAAGATCGGTATGCGCTTGCAGGTACCCTGCGAAGGCAGCGCTCTGGCGCTCAAGTTCTGCGTAGGTCAAGGTCACGCCCATGTTGCTGAAGGCCGGGCGATCGGCGAACTTCTTGCAGGAACGCTCAAACACCTCGATCACCGACTTGAATTCACCCATGTCGATGTCCAGCGGTACGCCGGCCGGGCGTTTGTCATTCCAGAAATCAGGTTGCATTGTTCTTGTCCTCTTTACCTGAGCTGATCCGGGGCCGCGTTTCTGTCATTTCTCGTTCATCCCTTGAAAGCAGAAAGCAAAAAGCGGAGCTTCACGGACACTAGCAGTTATGGCCAATCAGGCAAATACGGGCAAAGCCGTCATTGATCGTATGAATCTTCCTGCCGTCGTGTGGGCTGATCAGACGAAGAACAACGAATGCGCTATACACTGTTTCGACTCTGAGCAAAGGAATCGCCATGATCCACGACACTTTATGGCTGGACGCGAGTGACCGCAGCCGCCTCTTCGTCAATCTGTGGTTGCCCAAGACTCCGCTGAAAGCGTTGATCCTGCTGGCCCATGGCATGGCCGAGCACAGCGGGCGCTACCAACGGCTGGCTGAAAGGTTCTGCGCCCAGGGCTACGGCGTGTACGCCCCGGACCTGCGTGGACATGGCAAAACCGCCGAAAACGGCACCCTGGGGCATTTCGCAGAGAGCGATGGCTGGTGCAAAGTCGTCGGTGATCTGGCCAGCCTCAATCAGTACATCGGCCAGCAACATCCCGGCGTACCGATCATTCTGCTCGGGCACAGCATGGGCAGCTACCTGGCCCAAGGTTACCTGCTGCACCACAGCGCCAGCCTGCACGGGGCGATTCTCAGCGGTTCGAACTTTCAACCGGTAGCGCTGTACGGCGCCGCGCGGCAGATCGCCCGCCTGGAAAAACTGCGTCAGGGCGCCAAGGGTCGCAGTGCGCTGATCGAGTGGTTGTCGTTCGGCTCGTTCAACAAAAAATTCAAACCGGTGCGCACACCGTTCGACTGGCTCAGCCGCGATCCGGCCGAAGTCGACAAGTACGCTGCCGACCCGCTGTGCGGCTTTCGCTGCACCAATCAGCTGTGGATCGACTTGCTCGGCGGCTTGCAGCAAATCAGCAAAGCGTCCACTCTCGCCCAGATCGACCCGGGCCTGCCGCTGCTGGTGATCGGCGGCGAATGTGATCCGGTCAGTGAAGGCAAGCGTCTGACAGATCTGGCCAATGCCTTGCGCACGGCCGGCAGCCACAACCTGCAACTGAAGATCTATCCGCAGGCGCGGCACGAATTGTTCAACGAAACCAATCGCGACGAAGTGATCGCCGATGTGCTGACCTGGATCAATCAGGCCCTGAGCCATCCGCGCCCTCATCGCAGCGAATAATTTTTTGTGGATTCATTTAATCCGTCACAGGAACCCAGACCGATGACCCAGGTTACCAACACCCCTTACGAAGCCCTCGAAGTCGGCCAGACTGCCAGCTACAGCAAGACTGTCGAAGAGCGCGACATTCAGTTGTTCGCCGCCATGTCCGGCGACCACAACCCGGTACACCTGGACGCCGAATTTGCCGCCGCCAGCATGTTCAAGGAACGCATCGCCCACGGCATGTTCAGCGGTGCGCTGATCAGTGCAGCCGTTGCCTGCGAACTGCCTGGACCGGGGACTATTTATATCGGTCAGCAGATGAGCTTTCAGAAGCCGGTAAAGATTGGCGACACACTGACCGTGCGCCTGGAAATCCTTGAGAAGCTGCCGAAGTTTCGCGTGCGGATCGCCACTCGCGTGTTCAACCAGCGTGATGAATTAGTGGTCGATGGCGAAGCTGAGATTCTGGCGCCGCGCAAACAACAGACCGTAACCCTGCCAACCTTGCCGGCGATCAGCATCGGCTGATTGGCTGCACAACACAAAGTGGGAGCGGGCTGGCTCGCGAAGAGGTCGTGTCAGCAACATCATCGTTGCATGACACACCGCATTCGAGAGCAAGCCCGCTCCCACCGTTTTTTCAGCGTGGCTTACGAACGAGCGCGAGCCTGGTTACGCAGGGCTTTCACCTGGTCGTGGTTGCGTTGCGCACCATGGTACTGGCGTTCAACCAGGTCGCGAATACCGACCAGATTGTGCTTGTTGATTTTCTCCATGGCTTCACGATAAGCCTTCAGCGCATGGTCTTCACCGCGCTCGGCTTCGTTAAGCACAGCTTCTTCGTCCTTGCCGGTAAACATCGCTTTGACGTCAACCCAACGGCGATGCAGGTCACCGCTGACGCTGGTGGACGTTTCCGGATCACCGCCCAGTTTGCGCACTTCAGCTTGCAGTTCCGCAGCGGCGGTAGCGCAATCGGCAGAGCGGGTGGTGAACAGCGTTTTGAGTTCAGGATGCTTGATGTCTTCAGCGCAAGTCTTGAACCCTTCCTGACCGTCTTTGCTGGTTTCAATCAGGTCATTGAGTACAGAGATGGCTTCTTTATTCATGTCAGTCATTTTTTCAATTCCTTGCGGTTGGTTGAAGATGCAAGGGATATTGCAGTGTGCGTGCCAGTTTTCTATTAATAAAAAAATCTTTATATATCAATGCTTTAAATGTAAGTGAACTATCTGCATCAAGGATATTTGCATGATCTGTCATTTGGCCTGCATGCAGAATGCCTGTATTTTCCACTCTGATTTGAAGCCAGACGATCTCACTGATGAATCCCGAAAAACTCGAACTGTTGATCACCCGCGAAATGCCCTTTGGCAAATACAAGGGCCGGATCATTGCCGACCTGCCGGGGCCTTATCTCAACTGGTTCGCCCGCGAAGGCTTCCCCCACGGCGAACTCGGTGGCTTGCTGGCCTTGATGCAGGAAATCGACCACAACGGCCTCTCTGACTTGCTCGAACCGCTACGCGCAAAACACGGCAAACCTGCCCCGCGCCACTGACGCGCCCTCCTCTACAGAGCTTGCCAACCATGCCCGACAACACCCGCCGCGCCCGTGACGAAGCCTTCTGGCAGACGTTCGCCGATCGTTATGACGCTCAACCCGGCCCCGTGAACCTGGAAAACGGTTACTTCGGGCGCATGTCGCGCACGGTGATCGAGGAGTACCAGCGCAACATCGAGCGGATCAACAACAGCAACTCGGTGTATGTGCGCCAACGCTTCGAACAGCACGACAACCTCGACATTCGCGCGCAACTGGCCGAGTTGATGGGCGTACGCGCGCAAAGCGTTGCCTTCACACGAAACGCCACCGAAGGCCTGCAATCGCTGATCCGCAACTACAACCGCCTGCAACCGGGCGATCAAGTGCTGATCTGTGACCTGGAATACGACACGGTAAAAGGCGCCATGCGTTGGCTGGCAAAGTATCGCGGTGTAGAGGTGATCGAGATTGCCCACGCGCACCCGGCGAGTTTCGACAGTTTGCTGCAGGCCTACCGTGAGGTGTTCATCCGCCACCCGAAACTCAAGCTGATGGCGTTGACGCATGTCACCCATCGCACCGGCCTGGTGATGCCGGTGCAGGCTATTGCCGCGCTGGCCAAGGAGCACGGCGTCGACATCATCCTCGACGGAGCCCATGCCCTGGGCCAGATCGAGTTCGATCTGGAAGCAATGGGCATCGCATTCGCCGGCTACAACCTGCACAAATGGATCGGCGCGCCCCTGACCCTTGGCTTTCTCTATATCGCCCCGCAGCGCCTGGCCGACATCGATCCGGACATGGGCGAGATGCACTATCCGGTCAACGATATCCGCAGCCGCACTTCCTACAGCACGCCCAATATTCCAGCGCTGATGAGCCTCCCGTTGGTATTCGAGGAGCACCGTTCACTCGGCGGCGCACCGGCCAAAGGTGCACGCCTCAATTACCTGCGCAATCTTTGGGTCAGCGCGGTGCGGCACTTGCCGGGCATTGAAGTCATGACCCCGGACGATCCACGGCTGTTTTGCGGGATCACTTCTATGCGTTTCACCCGCCACGACGATCAACAGGCGATGGCTGAGCGACTGCTCAACGACTACAACCTGTTTACCGTTGTGCGCACTGGCGCAGCCTGTGGACCGTGCATTCGCATCACGCCGGGGCTGACCACCACGTCTGCCGACATGCAGTTGTTGACCCGTGCGCTCAACGAGCTGCGTTAACGCGGCTATACGGTGTACTTGTCGAAGTCCTCGGGCCTGATCTGCGTCGACACCGCAAAGGTGTCGATGCCGAGGGTGAGGTGGCCGAAATAGCCGTCCTCGTGGGAGTCGCGACCGATCGGCCAGACAGCGAGGGTCGAGGCTTCGCCGCCCATACCGGCGTAAATACTGTCCTGGCCGTTGTCCAGCGGCAACGATGCCCGCCCCCGATAGGCTTTGGCATTGAGCACCGAGCGTGAAACGACCTCGGGAAAGTACAACTGCCCCACCCACGCCACACAACGCTCATCAAGGTATTCACTGCCGGCAACCATACGCACCGCGACATGAATGTGCAGCGTGCGACCGGCATAGAATCCCGGATAGATCGTCGTGAAACGTACCCTGCCCTTTTGATCGCAAAACTGGCTGCCACGCAGGTAGGTGTGGTCGTCGGTGCGCGGGATCGAGCCGATATCTTCAACCTCGACTTCGAGATCGGGATTGATCCGGCTCCAGCCCGAATAGGCCCCTCGCGCATTGCAATGCCAGATGTCCACGAGGGCGCCACTGACCGGCTCACCGGTCATTGCATCGACAATGGTCAGGCGCAGGATCAACGGCAGGCCTTCAGCACCTTCGCTGATGTTGCGACGCAACAGTTTGGGATTGCGAAAATACGGCCCGGCGATTTGCTCGGGGGCCAGTTGATATACAGGTTGCGGTGATGGGGATGCGGGATCTCGATCCATGACAGGTGCTCTCTTCCATAAGAAGAGCGCAGATTAGCGTCGTGCGCAAAACTCGGTGCGGTAACTATGTATCGAGCAATGTATCTGCGACTTTTTCAGGGCAAAAAAAAACGGTGCACCGACCAAGCGCACCGTAAAGCCGTAGAACACACAACGAAGTGTCAGGTAAAGCTGTCAATCCACAAGCATCAGTCCAGCAGCGCCAATGCCTCGGCGGTGCATTCCTGAATGCGTGCCCAGTCGCCGTTCTTGATCCACTCCGGATCCAGCATCCAGCTACCGCCTACACACATGACGTTTTTCAGCGCCATGTAGCTCTTGATGTTGGCAGGGCCCACGCCGCCGGTCGGGCAGAATTTCACTTCACCGAACGGGCCGCCAAGGGCCTTGATTGCCGCCACGCCACCGCTCACTTCAGCCGGGAACAGCTTGAAGCGGCGATAGCCCAAACCGTAGCCTTCCATGATGCCGGAGGCGTTGCTGATGCCCGGCAACAGCGGAATCGGGCTGTCGACGCTGGCTTCCAGCAGGTCGCGGGTGATGCCTGGGGTGACGATGAATTGCGAACCCGCCGCTTCGGCCGCCGCAAGCATGTTGCGATCAAGCACGGTGCCGGCACCGGTCATCAGTTCCGGACGCTGTTCGCGCAGGATCTGGATGGCCTTGAGACCGAACTGCGAACGCAGGGTCACTTCCAGCGCGGTGAGGCCACCTGCGGCCAGGGCGTCGGCCAGTGGCAGCACGTCCTGTTCACGAGCGATGGTGATCACCGGCAGGATCCGCGCCTTGGCGCAGAGGCTGTCGATCAGGGCAACTTTGTCCGCCATGGAAACGGTCGGGGATGGGTTTTTCATAGCGGCTGTTCCTTGGCTCATGGGCACCAGTAAATCTCTAACGTGGGTTGCAGAAACGCGCGAACCGGCATGGCAGCGACATCGTCGGATGCCAGCGCGGCATTCAGGGTGGTCAGTTTCGATTGACCGGAAATCGACAGAATCTTGTGCTTCGCCGACGCCAGCAGCGCACGGCTCATGCTCAGACGCTGATGCGGCACGGTGGGCGCCAGCATTGGCCAGCAACGGCGGGTGCCGTCGACCTGCAACGCCTCAGTGAGGTTCGGGCTATCGGGAAACAGCGACGCGGTATGACCGTCGTCGCCCATGCCCAGCACCAACACGTCAATCGGCGGCAACTCGGCGAGCAGACGGTCAGCCTGCTCGGCGGCTTGTTCGACATTCGCCGCAGCGCTGTAAAGGCTCAGAAATTGCGCCTTGGCGGCGGGGCCTTTGAGCAGGTACTGCTTGAGCAGACCGGCATTGCTGTCGGCGTGTTCGACCGGCACCCAGCGTTCGTCGGCGAGGGTCACGACGACCTTCGACCAGTCCAGTGCCTGCTTGGCCAGGTGCTGGAAAAACGCCACCGGGCTACGACCGCCGGACACCACCAGCACAGCGTTGCCGCGTGCAGCAATAGCATCGGTCAGTTGCTTGGCAACGTTAAGCGCCAAGCCTTCGGCCAGCGTCGCCGGGCTCTTGAATTCATGGGCGTTCACGCCCTCGGGCAGTTTCACATCAGATATCGCCATACCACGACCTCCCGTCCCGCGTGATCAATGCAATGGAACTCATCGGCCCCCACGACCCGGCCGCGTACGGCTTGGGCGCGTCACCGGATTTTTTCCATCCGGCGATCAACTGGTCACACCACTTCCACGCGGCTTCGATTTCATCTTTACGGACAAACAGGTTCTGATTGCCGTTCATCACTTCCAGCAACAACCGCTCGTAGGCATCGGGGATCCGCGCGCTACGCCAGGTGTCGGAGAAATTCAGTTGCAGCGGGCCGCTGCGCAGTTGCATGCCTTTGTCCAGGCCCTGCTCTTTGGTCATCACGCGCAAGGAAATGCCTTCGTCCGGTTGCAGGCGGATGATCAGTTTGTTGCTGATCTGCAAGCGCTGCTCGGGGGCGAAGATGTAGTGCGAGGGTTCCTTGAAGTGGATGACGATCTGCGACAGCTTTTGCGGCATGCGCTTGCCGGTTCGCAGGTAGAACGGCACGCCGGCCCAGCGCCAGTTGCGGATGTCGGCACGCAGGGCGACGAAGGTTTCGGTGTCGCTCTGGGTATTGGAATTCGGCTCTTCGAGGTAGCCCGGTACGGACTTGCCTTCACTGTGACCGGCGATGTACTGGCCGCGCACCACTTGAGTGGTCAGGCCTTCCGGGCTGATCGGCGCGAGCGCCTTGAGCACTTTTACTTTTTCGTCACGGATGCTGTCGGCGGACAGATCGGCCGGTGGATCCATGGCGATCAGGCAGAGCAGTTGCAACAGGTGATTCTGGATCATGTCGCGCAGCTGACCGGCCTTGTCGAAGTAACCCCAACGGCCTTCGATGCCGACCTTCTCGGCCACCGTGATTTCCACATGGGAAATGTAGTTCTGGTTCCACTGGGTTTCGAACAGGCTGTTGGCAAAACGCAAGGCGATCAGGTTTTGAACGGTCTCTTTGCCCAGGTAGTGGTCGATACGATAAGTGCGGTTCTCCGGGAAGAACTGCGCCACGGCATCGTTCACTTTGCGCGAGGATTCGAGATCGGAGCCAATCGGCTTTTCCAGTACCACGCGGGTGTTTTGCGCCAGACCGACGTTCGCCAGGTTCTCGCAGATAGCGCCGTACACCGCCGCCGGCGTGGCGAAATAGGCAATCATGCGCTGCGAACTGCCCGCCAGCTCGGCCAGCGCTACATAATCTTCAGCCTTGAGAAAGTCGACGTGCAGGTAGGTCAGGCGCGCCAGAAAGCGCTCGGCGACGGCCTCGTCCAACTCCTTGCCGACGTAGCGGCGCAGTTCATCGGCGATGAACGCCATGTGCTGCTGCTCGGAGCCGGCTTCACGGGCCAGCGCGATAATGCGCGTGTCCTCGTGCAAAAGGTCGGCGCCATCGAGGTGATAAAGGGCAGGAAACAGCTTGCGCAGGGCCAGATCGCCAAGAGCGCCGAACAAGGCAAAGGTGCACGGTTCAACCGTAATCGAAGGCATGATGTTTGTTCTTTTATCAAGTTAAGCTACAAATACCTTTTTTCAAGGCATCACTCAAGGGAAAATGTAGTAATAACCACAACATTTTCACAGAATACAGATTCCGAGTGGTGGTCGGTCGGAGCCATCAGTAGGATAGGCCACCGTTACGGGCCATATCAAAGGCCCAATTTGCATAGCCCGGCGCACCTTTGCGCAGGTGAATTAGGAATTCCATATGGACCGCGTGCGAAATTTACTGGAACAGATCCAGAGTCGCCTTGAAGACCTGAACAAGGCCGAACGCAAAGTCGCCGAGGTGATCCTGCTCAACCCGCAGCAGGCCACCCGCTTCAGCATCGCCGCCCTCGCCCAGGCCGCGTCGGTGAGCGAGCCGACGGTCAACCGTTTCTGCCGTTCGTTCGGCGTCAGCGGCTACCCCGAACTCAAGCTGCAACTGGCCCAGAGCCTGGCCAGCGGCGCGGCCTATGTCAGCCGTGCGGTGGAAGCCGATGACAATCCCGAAGCCTATACGCAGAAGATTTTCGGCAGTGCCATTGCGTCACTGGACAGCGCTTGCCAGGCGCTGGACCCGAACCTGATCAGCCGCGCCGTCGACCTGTTGATTCAGGCGCGGCAAATCCACTTCTTCGGCCTCGGTGCGTCAGCGCCAGTGGCGCTGGATGCGCAGCACAAGTTCTTTCGGTTCAACCTGGCGGTGACGGCGCATGCCGATGTGCTGATGCAGCGGATGATCGCTTCGGTGGCTCACACCGGCGAACTGTTCGTGATCATTTCCTACACCGGCCGCACCCGTGAACTGGTGGAAGTGGCGCGCATTGCCCGGGAGAACGGCGCCTCGGTGCTGGGTCTGACCGCCGAGAACTCGCCGCTGGCCAAGGCCAGTACGCTGAGCCTGAACATTCCGCTGCCGGAAGACACCGACATCTACATGCCGATGACCTCGCGGATCATTCAGTTGACCGTGCTGGATGTGCTGGCGACCGGTATGACCTTGCGTCGCGGGGTCGATTTCCAGCCGCATCTGCGCAAGATCAAAGAGAGCTTGAATGCGAGCCGGTATCCGGTGGGTGACGAGTTCAACTGATCCAAAATCTCGGCTGATTGATCCGGCCTCTTCGCGAGCAAGCCCGCTCCCACAGGGGATCTGTTTTGAACACAAATCCTGTGTTCATTGAAGGTCCAATGTGGGAGCGGGTTTGCTCGCGAAGCCGTCAGGCGACTCACCACAAATTCAGGCCGCAGCCCACGCCTGCAAACTCAAATGCGCCTTAACCCCCGGCGCCAGATGCAGGCTGTCCGTCCCGCCCGTCGCCGCTTCAACACAAACAAATTCCGAGATCTCATCCCAACTCACGCCCAACAGCGGCCGCGAGCCTGGATGCCAGACCACCGTGTCCGCCGTGTCACCGGTGTCAATGCACAACTCGCGCTGCCAGGCGTGATCCTTGAGCTGTAACTCGCCGTCGTGCTGGAACACCCGCTGGCAGCCACCCTCGACCCGCAACTCGCCTTCCTGCTGGCAAACCTGACGGTTCAACTGGTCATAACCCTGCGCGCCTTCGAGGCCGGACAGCGCTATCTCACCGACATCACCAATACGCCAGTAAGCGTGCAACGCCTGGCTCAACTGACACGGCATGTCGTCCTGATGCTCGGTACTCAGACGCAACTCCATGCGCTCGCCCAAGTGCGCGTGCAGATCGACCTGCCAATCGCACAGTTGCAATTGCCAGTGCAGGCGCACGCCATCCTCGGCGCTGCTGCTGTCGAGCAATTTCCAGTCGAGCAGCCGCGCCCAGCCATGGGACGGCCACGCGTTTTCGCTCGGATGGCGGCCGTACCACGGCCAGCACACCGGCACCCCACCGCGAATGGCACCGACATGCGGCCATTTCGCCGCACACCACAACCACGGCTTTTGCCCGCGTGGCTGAAAATGCAGCAACTGCGCGCCCTGACGACTGAACACCGCCTGACACAGCGGATGATCGATCACCAACACGTCGCGCATCTGATAGCGCTCCCAGGCGAACACCGGCTGTTCGCGCAAGGATCTGAAAAAGCGTTGCAGCGGATGCTCATGCATTGGCCACGGTCCTGAACTCGTCTTTCATAGGGGTGCGCCTGCCCCCAAAAAAAAGCGGACAGCCTTGGCTGTCCGCAAATATGCGCACATAGAGAGGAGCTTATCGCAGACGCGTTAGAACACCGACTGAATTTTCAGACCGGCGACCAAAGCGTTGTCCACTGCGTCCACGCCACCTGGATGAGTGATGTATTGCAGGTTAGGACGTACGGTCAGCCAGTTAGTGACGTGGAAGCCGTAGTTGATCTCGTAGTTGTATTCGGTTTCACGAATCGGCGAGAACACCGGGTTGTCGTAATCCGAAACACCGTTGGATGCATTGAGCAGTTCGGCGTTTTTCTTCACGTCATCGTTGACGTGAATACGCGCAGCGCCAATACCGATGTCATCTTTTGGACGCGCGTCGAACGGGCCTTTGTAGACAAACATCACCGACTGATAGTTGTCGATGAAGTTGGTGTCCTTGTCGTGGAACGTGGCGTTGGCGGCGATGTTCAGACCGCGGGTCGCGTCACCGTTGTGGCTGGTGAGTTGCTGTTGCGCCACGAACCAGTAGCCGTGCTTGCTGCTGTGGGTGCGGTAGGCGTTACCGGTGGTTGCAGCGTCGTTGCCGTTGATGTCTTCGCGGACATCGCTGGCATCAGCGGTGCTCTTGTAGTAACCGACGCGGTATTCGCCCGGCAGGCTGTTGACCTTCGGCGACCAGACCAGCTCGACCGGCAACACCGTACCTTTGGTGCCGCTGCCGCTGAGCTTGAAGCCGTTGCCGTGTTCCAGTTGCGACGGGTTCTGGTTGTACGCACCGATCTGCGCGTAGAGCTCGTCGTTGATGTTGTACTTCACGCGGATCGCGGCCTGGCTGACGGGCCAGTTGTACCAGATGTTGGTCGCCCAGTTACCCACCTGGGAGCCGCAGAACGCCAGGTTCTGGAACTCGCACGGGAAGGTGTTGAAGTCTTCGCCTTCACCGAAGTAACCGGCCTTGACGTCGAGCTTGTTGTCGAAGAACTGGTGCTGAATCCACAGCTGGGTCAGACGCACCATGTGGCCACGGCCGTAAACTTCTTGAGACGAGCTCAAGGTGCCGGCACGCGGGTCGCCCACGCGGTCGTTGGAGATGTTTTGACCGTTACGGTTGGTCAGTTGAATCTTGGCCTGAGTGTTGTCCCAGCCCCACAGTTTTTGCAGATCCAGTGCCACGCCCAAACCGAACTGGTCGCTGTAGCGGCCGGTCTTGTCGTCGTTGTAGCCACCGTGCAGGTTGCCACCGACTTCCCCAACGTAATCGGCCTTGATGTCGATACCCTGCTCGATCAGCTTGGTCCGCTCACCACCCCAGTCGCCCGTCATCCATTTGGAATCGGAGCTGAACGCATCGGCGGCCATGGCATTGCCGGCCAGCACCAAGGCTGCCGCTGCTGACACTTGGCAGATCAACCGGGCATTGACGTGTTTCTTTTTCATCCCTACATCCTCGTCTTTATTGTTATTAACTGTTTTTATCTAACGCGGTTTACATAAAGTGCGATGGATTACAGGCAATCCACCGCGTGCTCCCACATTTTGTTCTTCAGCGGCCTTTGAACTGGGCCACGTTGGCAGACCGCGCTTCGGACTGCGCCTGACCGGCAACACCCAACCGCTCGCCAGTCTTGGCATCGAACAGCAGCACTTTCGACGGATCGAATTGCAGCGTCAGGTTCTCGCCCACCTGCGGCGCCACGTCCGGTGCCAGACGGCAGCAGACCTTGGTGTCGTTGAGGTTGACGAATACCAGCGTGTCCGGGCCGGTCGGCTCGGTCACCTGCACTTCGGCGCGAATGCTCGGCAGGCCATTGCCCTCGTCGCTGGCCAGAACAATCTGCTCCGGGCGCAGGCCGAGGATCACTTCGCGATCTTCAAGACCGGCGTCCTGCATGCCCATCGGCAACTCGCAACGCGCCTGGCCACTGTCGAGCAGTGCCAGCAGACGACCGTCCTTGCGCTGCAAACGCAGCGGGATGAAGTTCATCGGCGGCGAACCGATGAAGCTCGCCACGAACAGGTTGGCCGGGTCGTTGTAGATCTCTTTTGGCGTACCGAACTGCTGGATGATGCCGTCCTTCATCACCGCCACTTTGTCGCCTAGCGTCATCGCTTCGATCTGATCGTGGGTCACGTAAACCGTGGTGGTTTTCAGGCGCTGATGCATCAGTTTCATTTCGGTGCGCATCTCGACGCGCAGCTTGGCGTCGAGGTTGGACAGCGGTTCGTCGAACAGATAGATCTTCGGCCGACGCGCCAGTGCACGGCCCATCGCCACACGCTGTTGCTGACCACCGGAAAGCTGACCGGGCTTGCGGTTGAGCAAGTGTTCGATCTGCAACAGCTTGGCCACGCGGGCGACTTCTTCATCGATCGCCGACTGCGCCATCTTGCGGATCTTCAGACCGAACTCGATGTTCTCGCGCACGCTCATGGTCGGGTACAACGCGTAGGACTGGAACACCATGGCAATGTCGCGATCCTTTGGGCTCATGCCGCTGACGTCCTGGTCGCCAATCATGATCGCGCCGCCGGTGATGGTTTCCAGCCCGGCGATGCAGTTCATCAGGGTCGACTTGCCGCAGCCCGACGGGCCGACCAGGATCAGGAACTCACCGTCCTTGATCGACAGTTCGATGTTCTTCAAGGTGTCCGGCAGGCCGGCACCATAGGTCTTGTTTACGTTACGAAGTTCGAGCGTAGCCATGATTACCCCTTGACTGCGCCGGCCGTCAGCCCGCGCACGAAATACTTGCCTGCGACCACATAGACCAGCAGGGTCGGCAGGCCGGCGATCATCGCCGCTGCCATGTCCACGTTGTATTCCTTGGCCCCGGTGCTGGTGTTGACCAGGTTGTTGAGCGCCACCGTGATCGGTTGCGAATCACCGCTGGAGAACACCACACCGAACAGGAAGTCGTTCCAGATCTGCGTGAACTGCCAGATCAGGCAAACCATGATGATCGGCGTCGACATCGGCAGAATGATCCGCCGAAAAATGGTGAAGAAGCCTGCGCCATCAAGGCGTGCAGCTTTGACCAGCGCGTCGGGAATGCTCACGTAGTAGTTACGGAAGAACAGCGTGGTGAACGCCAGCCCGTAAACGACGTGGATGAACACCAGCCCGGTGGTGGTGCTCGCCAGGCCCATCTTGCCGAGGGTGAACGAGGCCGGCAGCAGCACGGTCTGGAACGGCAGGAAGCAGCCGAACAGCAGCAGACCGAAGAACAACTGCGAACCGCGAAAGCGCCACATCGACAGGACATAACCGTTCAACGCACCGATGGCCGTAGAGATGATCACGGCCGGAACCGTGATCTTGATCGAGTTCCAGAAGTAACCATCAACCGTGGCCCAGGCCTTGACCCAGCCAATACCGCTGACCACGGTCGGCCAGCTCAGCAGGTTGCCGGTGCTGATGTCTTCCGGGGTCTTGAAACTGGTCAACAGCATGACCACCAGCGGAATCAGGTAAAGGAACACGGCGAGGATCAGCACCGCGTAGATCGCGATGCGGCTCAGGCTGATCGCAGGTTTGGCAGCGAGACTAGTCATGACGCTTGGTCCTCAGCTCGGAGTACAGGTAAGGCACGATGATCGCCAGAATCGCACCGAGCATCAGAATCGCACTGGCCGAGCCCATGCCCATCTGGCCGCGACTGAAGGTGAAGGAATACATGAACATCGCTGGCAGGTCGGAGGAGTAACCCGGGCCACCGGCCGTCATCGCTGCAACCAGGTCGAAGCTCTTGATCGCGATGTGCGCCAGAATCATCACCGCACTGAAGAACACCGGACGCAGGCTTGGCAGTACCACTTTCCAGTAGATGGTCGGCATGCTCGCGCCGTCGATCTGTGCAGCACGAATGATCGACTGATCAACGCCACGCAGGCCGGCGAGGAACATCGCCATGATAAAGCCCGAGGCCTGCCAGACCGCCGCGATCACCAGGCAATACACCACGCGATGCGGGTCGATCAGCCAGTCGAGACGGAAGCCTTCCCAGCCCCAGTCACGCAACAATTTGTCCAGACCCATGCCCGGGTTGAGCAGCCATTTCCACGCGGTACCGGTGACGATCATCGAGAGCGCCATCGGGTACAGGTAAATGGTGCGAATGAAACCTTCGCGGCGAATACGCTGGTCGAGGAACACCGCCAGCAACACGCCGATCACCAGTGTGATGCCGATGAACATGCCACCGAACACCGCGAGGTTCTTGCTTGCGACCCACCAACGGTCGTTCTCGAACAACCGCGCGTATTGCGCCAGACCGGCCCACTTGTAGTTGGGCAGGAACGTCGAAGTGGTGAACGACAGCACGAACGTCCACAGGATGTAGCCATAGAAGCCCACCAGCACGATGAACATGCTCGGCGCCAGCACCAGTTTGGGTAGCCAGCGTTGCAATGCATCGAACGGCGAGGCCTTGCTGAACACAGCAACAGAACTCATGGGGAAATCCAGTACAGGGAATAAAAACTACAGTGAGATCCCTTGTGAGAGCGGGCCTGCTCGCGAAGGCGGTATGTCAGTCGACGGATGGAGCAACTGACACGACGCCTTCGCGAGCAAGCCCGCTCCCACAGGAGGGGCCTGTGCTAACGACGCTTATTTGGCCGACTTGATCGCTGCGCCGAGTTTCTTGGCGGTATCGGCCGGATCGGCTTTCGGGTCGTTGATGAAGTTGGTCACGACATCAAAGAACGCCCCCTGCACCGCCAGCGTGGTCGCCATGTTGTGCGCCATGCTCGGCTGCAAGCCGCCGGACTTGGCGTCTGCCAGGAAGTCTTTGGCTGCAGTTTGTGCGCAGGAGTCGAAACCGAGCTTCTCCATGTTGTTCAACATGTCGTTACGCACCGGGATCGAGCCTTTGTTGATGCTGAAGACCTTCTGGAAGTTCTCACCCAGCACGACTTTGGCAATGTCCTTCTGACCCGCGGCAGTGCCGGCGTCTTTCTGCTTGAACACCGCCAGGGAGTCGATGTTGTAGGTGAACGCCTTGTCGGTGCCCGGGAAGGCTACGCACTCGTAATCCTTGCCAGCGACTTTCTTGGCGGCGGTCCACTCGGACTTGGCCCAGTCACCCATGATCTGCATGCCGGCCTTGCCGTTGATGACCTTGGCCGCTTCCAGGTTCCAGTCCTGACCTTTGCCGTCGACGTCCATGTAGGTCGCAACTTTCTTCAGTTCAGTCAGGGCCTTGACCATTTCCGGGCCGGTCAGCGCAGCGTTGTCCAGATCAACCAGGGCTTTTTTGTAACCATCAACACCCATGACCGAGAGCACAACGGCTTCGAACACGGTGCTGTCCTGCCAAGGCTGACCGCCGTGGGCCAGCGCAATGAAACCGGCTGCCTTGAGCTTGTCACCGGCGGCGTAGAATTCTTCGAGGGTGGTCGGGTTCTTGGTGATACCGGCTTTCTTGAAGACTTGCGGGTTGATCCACAGCCAGTTGACGCGGTGAATGTTCACCGGAACGGCCACGTAATCACCGTCGTACTTCACGGTATCGGAGACTTTCTTGTCGAGCAGGCTGTCCCACTTCTCTTCTTTGGCGACGTCCTTGAGCACGTCAGTGTCGAGCAGACCGGTCGACGCCCATTCCTGGATGTCCGGGCCTTTGATCTGGGCAACGCCTGGAGGGTTGCCAGCGACAGCACGGCTTTTCAGTACGGTCATGGCAGTCGCACCGCCACCACCGGCAACAGCGCCGTCTTTCCAGGTGAAACCGTCTTTTTCGACTTGGGCCTTGAGTACATCAACAGCGGCTTTTTCACCACCGGACGTCCACCAATGCACGACTTCCACCGAACCTTTGGATTCGGCAGCGGACACACTGAGGGGCAGAATTGCGAGCGGGAACAGGGAGGCGACAGAAATGACAGTAGCGAGGCGAGAAATCGCATTCATCTGAGATGTACCTTTCTTGTTGTTATGCGTTGCAAGTCTGGTGCTTGCGCTGCACAGGAGTTTAAACAGGACGTTTCGCTTCGCAGGTAACGAAGGGACGCGCGAATGTCACGACATGGTTACATGACTGATTACATAGCAGCGCTCTGGGACAACTGCGCCAGCGCACTCGCCATACTCGGCGACAAGGGTAGACGAGGGATCAGTACGGCTTGCCAGGCGTGATACAGATCGGGTTTGCCCGGCCAGATATCGGCACTTGGGCGGTTATGTGAGTCGAGTTCGTGGTGCCAACTGCCGTTGCAGCGGTCAATGAAATGGCTTTCACAAAAATCCCAAAACAGCCGATACCAGGTTTCGTACTGCGCCTCGCCCGTGCGTTTGAGCAAGGCACTGGCCGCGGCGCTGGCTTCGGCATGTGTCCAGTGCAGACGATGGCGGACCACGGCTTTGTTGTCCCAGTCGAGGGTGTAAACAATGCCCGGCGCACCATCGACATCCCAACCGTGACGGCAGTTGTTTTCGAACAGTTTCTGCGCGTCGGTCGCCAGCCAGCCGGGAGTGAGCATACCGGCCTGCACCCGCGCGGCTTCGAGGTGCAGCAACAGCCGCGCCCACTCAAAACCGTGGCCTGGGGTGGTGCCGTAAGGGCGAAAACCGTCGGCGCGATTGTCTTGGTTGTACTCGCGCAGCGCTTGCCAGTCGCGGTCAAAGTGCTCGATGACCATGTAGCCATTGGCGGCTGCATGACCGTGGATCACGCGCTCAACGATGCGCTGGGCGCGCACCAGCCAGCGCGGATCTTCGGTGACGTCGGCCAGCGCGAGAAAGGCTTCGGTGGCGTGCATGTTGCTGTTGGCGCCGCGATAGGCTTCTTCTTCGCTCCAGTCGCGATTGAAGCATTCGCGCATGGCGCCCTCTTCTTCGCTCCAGAAATACGTGTCGATGATGTCGATCGCGTCATCCAGTAACGCTTGCGCGCCAGGGCGCTGCGCGACCACCGCAGAACTCGCCGCCAGGGCGACGAAGGCGTGCAGATAAGCGTTCTTGCCAGAGTTGCCATCGCGGTGTTCGGCGACCGCGAACCAGCCACCGTGCAGCGCGTCGCGCAACGGCCCGCGCAGGGCCGCGATGCCGTGATCGACCAGCTCGGCGAACCCTGGCAGGCCCTGAATGTGGGCCATGGCGAAACTGTGGGTCATGCGTGCGGTGTTCATGGTTTCGGCCTGGGCGTTCGCAGGCAACTGGCCGCGCTCGTCGAGATTGCCAAAACCTTCGGGCAGTTTTGCCGCCTTGGCGAAATCCAGCAGGCGCAGGCCTTCGGCGGCGAGCCATTGCTGATGGGCAGGGGCGTTCAGCCAACTGCTGAAGCCTGGGTGAAAGAGATCCATGGGTGGCCTTTTTTGTTGTTATGACGGCGGGCAGTCTAAACAACGGGCCGGGGCAGGCTTGTAACGAAGGGGACAGGTTTTGTCACCAACCTGTGACATGGATATCGATGTTGAATGGGCCGACGCCTTCGCGAGCAAGCCCGCTCCCACAGGGGACCGCGTTTCTCCAGATGGAATACAGTCACCTGTGTGCGGGCTTGCTCGCGAAGAACGATAACGCGGTCTATCTAGTCGGCACTGCGCGGCAATTGCAACGTCACCCGCAACCCACCCTCACGCAAATTCTGCAACGTCACCTCACCGCCATGGCTATGGGCGATGTTGCGCGCAATCCCCAAGCCCAATCCGTACCCCTGCTGCTGCCCCGCCAAGCGGAAGTGCGGCTCGAACACCTGCTCCAGGCGCTGCTGCGGCACGCCCGGCCCTTCATCGTCGACGTGCAGGACAAACGCGTGCTCGTCGTCATCGATGTGCAGATGCGCGTTCTGTCCGTACTTCAACGCGTTGTCGATCAGGTTGCCGATGCAACGCTTGAGCGCCAGCGGTTTGCCCGGATATGCGGCCAGCGCTCGTCCGTTCTGGGTCACACGGCCATTGCCGTTCGGTGCCAGATACGGCTCCACCAGACAATCGAGCACATGATTGAGATCCACCGGTTCGATGTTCTCGTGGATGTCGGTGTCTTTCACGCATTGCAATGCGCCTTTGACCAGCAACTCCAGCTCGTCGAGATCGCGACCGAACTTGGCTTGCAACTGTTCGTCTTCCAGCAACTCGACGCGCAAGCGCAGGCGGGTGATCGGTGTGCGCAGGTCATGGGAAATCGCGCTGAACAACTGGCTGCGTTCGGTCAGATAACGGCTGATGCGCTCGCGCATGGCGTTGAACGCACGGCCCACCTCGACCACTTCACTGCCGCCGCCCTCGGCCACCGGTTCGACATCGGCGCCCAGCGACATCTCCCGCGCGGCCCGCGCCAGGCGCTTGAGCGGTCGGCTTTGCCAATGCACCAGCAAACCGATGAACAACAGCAGAAAACCGCTGGTGAGGACGATGAACCACACTTGCTGCGAGGGCAGGCCTTGCTCTTCAAGACTGGTGTAGGGCTCGGGCAACAAGGAGGCGATATACAGCCATTCGCCCGGCGCCATTTGAATCTGGGTGACCAGCACGGGCGGATTGACCGGTTCCAGCGTCAGCGCGTAATGCGCCCAGGAGCGCGGCAACTCATCGAGTTTGAGCCCCGCGTTGAAAATCCGCAGATCCTCGGGGCTGACGAAACTCACGGAAATGTCGGTGTCCTGTCCCAGCGATTGACGCAGCACTTCATCCACGGCTTTCATCACGGCGGCTTTACGCGGCGTGACCGGCAACACGTCCATGCCCAGCGGTTTGTCGTTGAGCGTCACGACAAAACGGGTGCCGCCCATGCTGCGCAACTGGTCGAGCACCAGCGGCCGATACGCCACCGGCAGCGAACGGAAATAACTGACGCTGGCCGTCATCGAATGCGCCAGGCTGCGGGCGCTGGTGACCAAGCCTTCCAGTTGCGTGGCACGCAGTTGCGATACCCAGATCACACTCGACAACGTCTGGGCGAACAGCATCGCCAGAAGCGTCAGCAACAACATCCGCCCCAACAGCGAACGCGGCACCGGCGCTCTGGCTGCGAGCTTGCGCAGGGACTCAGTGACCATTGCCGGCAACCACATTGGCTGCCAATTGGTAGCCGCTGCCGCGCACCGTGCGGATCAGTCGCGGCGGTTTTTCCGTATCGCGCAGGCGCTGGCGCAAACGGCTGACCGCCATGTCGACGATACGATCGAGGGGCATCAGGTCACGGCCACGGGTGGCGTTGCCGATGGTGTCGCGGTCGAGGATTTCCTGCGGGTGATCGAGGAACAGTTTGAGCAAGGCGAAATCGGCGCCGGAGAGAATCACTTCCTCACCGTCGGTGTGGAACAGCCGATGGCTGACCATGTCCAGCCGCCATTCATCGAAGGCCAGCACTTCACTGCCGCTGCGCTCCTGACCGAATTGCGCCCGACGCAGCAAGGCTTTGATCCGTGCTTGCAGCTCACGAGGGCTGAACGGTTTACCAAGGTAATCGTCGGCGCCCAGTTCCAGACCGATCACTCGATCGGCTTCGTCGGAACTGGCGGTGAGCATGATGATCGGCACCTGCGCCTGACGCGGATGCTGACGCACCCAGCGGCACAGGCTGAAACCGTCTTCATCGGGCAGCATGACATCGAGGATCACCAGATCGCTCGGCGCCTCGTTGAGCGCCTGACGAAAACTGGCGCCATCGGCTGTGGCCCGGACCTGAAACCCGGCGCGGGTCAGGTAGGTGTCCAGCAACTCGCGTATCTCCTGGTCGTCATCGACCAACAAAATCGACTTGTTGACTGAGCTCACTTCGAAGGCATCCTTGTTGTTGGAATTGGGGCGGATTATGCCTCAAGCATCGAACGTACAAACACCACAGAACCATTGTGGGAGCAAGCCCGCGCCCACATTTCTGGCCGTGTTTCAGGCCCGAATCGATTGATCGAGGGCCACACCGGCACCGACAAGGCCGGAATACGGCGCTGTCACCAGCCACACCGGAATGCCCTTGAAGTAATCGCTCATGCAACCCTTGTCGGCAAAGCTGTGGGCGAAACCGCTTTGGACAAAGAAATCGGCAAAGCGTGGAATCACGCCGCCAACGATGAATACCCCGCCGCGCGCGCCCGTGGTCAGCACGTTGTTGCCGGCCACACGCCCGAGCCAGCAGCAGAATTGCTCCAGCACTTGCAGGGCAATCGGGTCACCCGCCAATCCTGCAGCGGTGATCGCTTCCGGCGTATCGAGTGTTGGCTCATGCCCATCCACCGCGCAGATCGCCCGGTAAACCCGAGGCAAGCCGCCGCCGCTCAATGCGGTTTCCGCGCTGACGTGGCCGATCTCGTTATGGATGTGCTGCCACAGCTGGGTTTCACGCAGGCTGCTCAACGGCAGATCAACGTGACCGCCCTCGCCCGGCAACGCGGCAAAACGACCGTCACCGAGATCGAGCAAGGTGCCGACGCCAAGGCCTGTGCCTGGGCCGATCACCACGGCCGGACGCAACGGCTCCGGCGTGCCTTCGCACACCACGCGGAATTCGCCGGGCTGCAATCGGGTCATGCCCAACGCCATCGCCGAGAAGTCGTTGATCAGCAGCAGTTGCTCGACCTGCAAGGTCTTGCAGAACGCCGTGCGGCTAAGGCGCCAGTGATTATTGGTGAACTTGAATTCATCGCCACTGACAGGGCCGGCCACCGACAGGCACACCGAACCGATCGAACCCGGCGCCAGACCGAGGCCGCTCAGGTACAGGCTGATTGCCTCTTCCGGGCTGGCATGGTCGGCTGTGGCCAGCACCTGAACCGATGCCAGTTGCTGGTTTTTCCACAACGCAAACCGCGCGTTGGTGCCTCCGATGTCACCGACCAAAGCCAGTTTCAATTAAGCGTCTCCAGGGCAGAAGTGAAGGCGCTGGCGCCCTGCTCCGCCGAGCTGAAGGCCATACGCATGAAGCCGAACAGTTCGCGACCGCTGCCGATGTTGTTGCCCAACAGGCCTTTGGCGGGTTCGCGCGCGGCAAATTCTTCGGCGTCCACTTTGAGTTCCAAAGTACCTTTGACGCCATCGACGCGGATGATATCGCCCTCTTGCACCCGCGCCAAAGCCCCACCGACATAAGCTTCAGGACTGACGTGAATCGCCGCCGGGATTTTCCCCGAGGCGCCGGACATGCGCCCGTCAGTCACCAGCGCGACTTTGAAGCCACGATCCTGCAGCACGCCAAGGAACGGCGTCATCTTGTGCAGTTCCGGCATGCCGTTGGAACGCGGCCCCTGGAAGCGCATCACCGCGACAAAATCCTTCTCCAGCAAACCGGCCTTGAACGCGTCGGCCAGGTCCTGCTGATCCTGGAACACCATGGCCGGTGCTTCGACGATCTGGTTTTCCAGCGCCACGGCGGACACCTTCATCACGCCGCGTCCGAGGTTGCCTTCCATCACCCGCAGACCACCCTCCGAGGAGAAGGCACGGGCCACTGGACGCAGAATATTTTCGTCGAGGCTTTCGATCGGGCCTTCGCGCCAGACCAGTTCGCCGTTATCAAGGAACGGCTCTTTGGTGTACTGGCTCAAGCCATGGCCGAGCACGGTATTGACGTCTTCGTGCAGCAGCCCGGCTTCGAGCAGTTCACGGATCAGGAACGACATGCCGCCCGCCGCCTGGAAGTGGTTGATGTCGGCTTTGCCGTTCGGATAGACGTGGCTGAGGGTTGGCACGACTTCGGAGAGGTCGGCCATGTCTTGCCAGGTCAATTGAATGCCCGCCGCCATGGCGATGGCCGGCATGTGCAGGGTGTGGTTGGTCGAACCGCCGGTGGCGTGCAGGGCGACGATCGAGTTGACCAGCGACTTCTCGTCGACGATTTCGCCGATCGGCATGAAGTTGCCGTTCTGCTTGGTCAGACGCGTGACTTGATGCGCCGCTTCGCGGGTCAGCGCATCACGCAGCGGTGTGTTCGGGTTGACGAAGGAGGCGCCTGGCAGGTGCAGGCCCATGACTTCCATCAGCAACTGATTGGTGTTGGCCGTGCCGTAGAAGGTGCAGGTGCCCGGGCTGTGGTAGGACTTCATCTCCGATTCCAGCAGCTCTTCGCGGGTCGCCTTGCCTTCGGCGTACTTCTGCCGGACGTCGGCTTTTTCCTTGTTGGATATGCCCGAGACCATCGGCCCGCCCGGCACAAAGATTGTCGGCAGATGACCGAAACGCAGCGAGCCCATCATCAGGCCCGGCACGATCTTGTCGCAGATGCCGAGCATCAGCGCGCCGTCGAACATGTTGTGCGACAACGCCACCGCCGTGGACATGGCGATCACTTCGCGGCTCGGCAGGCTCAACTCCATGCCCGGCTCGCCTTGGGTCACGCCGTCGCACATCGCCGGAGTACCGCCGGCAAACTGGCCGACCGAGCCGATTTCGCGCAGGGCATTTTTGATTTGTTCCGGAAATACTTCGTACGGCTGATGCGCCGAGAGCATGTCGTTATATGAAGAAACAATGGCGATATTCGCCGAGTTCATCATCCGCAGGCTGTGCTTGTCTTCGCTGCCGCACCCGGCCACGCCGTGGGCGAAGTTGGCGCATTGCAGCTTGCCGCGCATCGGCCCGTCAGTCGCGGCGCCGTGAATCAGTGCAAGGTAAGCCTGACGCGTGGCGCGGCTGCGGGCGATAAGCCGTTCGGTGACCTCAAGGACGCGGGGATGCATGTGTAGAACTCCAGGCTAACGGATGTGGCGACCTGATTGTCTATGCTGATCAAACACCGTTGTTGTTGGAATGACAGACGGTGTTTTTGATCATTCGGACCAGTTGATTCAGGTCACTCGTTGTAGATAAAACAAAATATTGCCACTAAAAAGGCTTGTTTTCTATTTTTATGCGAATAATCTTGTAATTCCAACAACAAAACGACGGCGGCGCTGTTTCATGACTCTTCGAATCGCAATCAATGGTTTTGGCCGCATCGGCCGTAATGTCCTGCGCGCACTGTATACCCAAGGCTACCGACAGGATTTGCAGATCGTCGCCATCAACGATCTGGGCGACAGCTCGATCAACGCGCATCTGCTCAAATACGACACCGTTCATGGCACGTTCGACGCCGAAGTGGCGCATGACAACGAAAGCCTGACCGTCAACGGCGACCGCATTGCCGTCAGTGCCATTCGCAACCCGGCCGAACTGCCATGGGCGGCGGAAAAAATTGACGTGGTGTTCGAATGCACCGGGCTCTTTACCGACCGTGCCAAAGCCGCCGCGCATATTACTGCCGGCGCGCGCAAAGTCATCATCTCGGCCCCGGCCAAAGGCGCCGACGCCACCGTGGTCTATGGTGTGAACCACGACATTCTGCGCCAGTCGCACCAGATCATCTCCAACGCTTCGTGCACCACCAACTGCCTGGCGCCTGTGGCGCAGGTGTTGCACCGCGAGCTGGGAATCGAAAGCGGCCTGATGACCACCATTCACGCCTACACCAACGATCAGAACCTGACCGACGTCTACCACACCGACCCGTACCGCGCTCGCTCGGCCACGCAGAACATGATCCCGAGCAAAACCGGCGCCGCTGAAGCGGTGGGCCTGGTGCTGCCGGAACTGGCCGGCAAACTGACCGGCATGGCCGTGCGTGTACCGGTGATCAATGTGTCGCTGGTGGACCTGACCGTGCAGTTGAAGAAAGAAGCCAGCGCCGAGGAAGTCAACGCGCTGCTCAAGGCTGCCAGCCAGCATTCGAAAATTCTCGGCTACAACACCTTGCCGCTGGTTTCCAGCGACTTCAACCACAACCCGCTGTCGTCGATCTTCGACGCCAACCACACCAAATCCAGCGGCAAACTGCTGAAGGTGCTGGCCTGGTATGACAACGAGTGGGGCTTCTCCAACCGCATGCTGGATAACTGCCTGGCGTTGTGCAACGCGGAGTAAGCCGCACTCCCCATGTGGGAGCGGGCTTGCTCGCGAAAGCGGTGGTTCAATCGATCGATGAGTCACCTGACACGACGCCTTCGCAAGCAAGCCCGCTCCCGCAGGTTGGCGATTTCAATCTGAAATCAAGGCTTGACCATTTGACTGGATGATAAGCATTATCATTCGCCTCAAATGGATCAGGTCCTCCCGTGAGTCAATCGCGCTTCAACCATGTCTTCCTCACCCAGCGCACTTCGTTGCTGCGCACGCTGGAACGGATGGTCAACAATCACAGCACCGCTGAAGACCTGTTGCAGGAAACCTACCTGCGCGTGACGCGGGCGCTGAGCGAACGGGCCATCGACCACCTCGAACCCTTTGTCTTCCAGACCGCGCGCAATCTGGCGCTGGATCATTTGCGTGCGCGCAAGATCCATTCGCGCACCATGGTCGATGACGTGCCGCAGGACGTCGTGCACAGCATCGCCGCCCCTGCCAGCAGCGCCGAAGACGCCGCCCACGCCGAACAATTGCTCGAACGCTTGAACGTGAGTCTCAGTCAATTGAGCCCCCGTCAGCAGCAGATTTTCATCCTCAGCCGTCTGCACGGGCACAGCTATCAGGAAATCGCCGACGAACTGAAGGTGTCGCTCAGCACCGTGCAAAAAGAATTGAAACTGATCATGACCATTTGCATCGGTGTCGCCGAACGCTTGAATGGCGACTGAGGCTGTAGGCTCTTTCCGTAAGCGCCAGGTTCGACTGCACTGAGCTTTGTGCTTTGTTACCCTTGCCCGACTTTTACGCTTCACTAAAAAAACAGCCGTGCGCAGACACTGCCGAGGAAACACCGTGACGGACACCCACCGCTCGCCTTCGCCGGAATCGGCGCGGGACGCTGCAAACGCAATGGACCAGGCACTGGACTGGCTCATCGTGCTCGGCAGCCCGGACGAGGAACAGACCCGGCAATTTCATGCCTGGCTGGCGGCCGATCCGTTGAATGCCGAGGCGTTCGCCAAAGCCCAGGCGATCTGGGATGGCCCGCAGATCGCTCAGTGCGCGCAAACCCTGGCGGCGGCGCCTGCGAAAGTCAGCGTCCTCAGCCGTCTGCGTCCACACTGGAAACCACTGGCCACCGCTGCGGTATTGCTGCTCGGTCTGTTCAGTTTCAGCAATGTGCCCCTGCGCATCCAGGCCGATCACCTGACCGTGGTCGGCGAGCGTCAGCGTCTGCAACTGGAGGACGGCTCGAAAGTCCTGCTCAACACCAATTCGGCATTCTCCAGCACCATCAACGATCAACAGCGCGTCGCGCGGTTGTTCCAGGGCGAGGCGTTTTTCGAGGTTGCCGGCAGCCGCAAGCAACCGCTGGAAATCGACGCAGGCCCGGTCAAGGCCAGCGTGCATGACACCGCCTTCGCCGTGCGTTACCTGGACGGCGTAGCGCAGGTCAACGTGCAACGCGGCGATGTCGATTTGCGCGCTACGCATAACGATGCCCGGGTGCGTTTGTCTGCCGGTGAAAGTATTCGCATCGGCCCCAACGGATTCGACCGCCCGGCCAAACTTGATGCATCGACCGATCTGGCCTGGGTGCAAGGCCGACTGGTGTTCGAGAACTGTCCGCTGAATCAGGTGCTGGCCGAACTGCGCCGCTACTATCCGGGCTGGATCATCAACACCAACGAGCAGTTGGCTGATGTCGCCGTGACTGGCAATTACCGCCTCGACCAGCCACTGGACGTGGTGCGTTCCCTCGCTCACATCACCTCGGCGCGCCTGCAGGAATTCCCGGCGCTGGTGATCCTGAACTAAATGAGAATTATTTTTACTCGATAGCCAAAGCGCGTTCGTCTCGTTATAGCCAATGCAATTGATTCGCATCTTCGGACGCCAATCAGCACCTATAAAGATTCGTGCGACACGGAGCGCTATCGATGTCCTCTCGCCTTACCCGCCAGACTGCTTCCCCTTCCCGCGTGTTGTCGCTGCTGACCGCTGCCATCCTCATGGCCGGCACCGCACCGCTCATGGCTGCCACCGAGCAACCGACACGCAACATGGGTGATTACTCGTTCTCGATTGGCCAGCAACCGCTGGTGTCGGCACTGAATGCCTTCACCGCCGTCACGGGTTGGCAAGTCGGCCTGCCGGCAGAATTGGCTCAGGGCGTGTCGTCGCCGGGCGTGCGTGGCTCGCTGTCACCGGAAAAAGCCCTGGAGCGCCTGTTGGTGGGGACCAACCTGAGCGTTCGCACATTGAGCAAAAACAACGTCGTGCTGGAGATGCGCCGTACCAGCGGCGCACTGAATCTGGATCAAGTGACCATCAGCGCCACCCGTCAGGAACAATCGGTCAAGAGCGTGCCGGCCACCGTCAGTGTGCACACCCGTGAAGAACTGGATCACAACAACGTCAACACCCTCAAGGATCTGGTGCGCTATGAGCCGGGCGTCTCCGTCGGCGGCGCCGGCCAGCGAGGCGGCATCAGCGGTTACAACATCCGCGGCATCGATGGCGACCGCATCCTGACTCAGGTTGACGGTGTCGAAGTACCGGACGGGTTCTTCAACGGCCCGTACGCCAAGACCCAACGCAACTACGTCGACCCGGAAATCGTCAAACGCGTCGAGATCCTCCGTGGCCCGGCTTCGGTGCTGTACGGCAGCAACGCCATCGGCGGCGCGGTCAGCTATTACACCCTCGATGCGGACGACATCATCAAGCCTGGCAAAGACGTCGGCGCCCGCCTTAAAACCGGTTACAGCTCGGCCGATGAGAGCTGGCTGAAGTCCGCCACCGTCGCCGGCCGCGCCGATCAGTTCGACGGTTTGCTGCATTACAGCCAGCGGGACGGCCATCAAACCGATGCCTACGGCAGCAACCACGGCACAGGCCTTGAGCGCACCGCCGCCAACCCGGAAGACGTCAAGGCGAGCAACGTACTGGCCAAGATCGGCTGGAACTACAACGAAGATTCGCGCTTGGGCCTGACCTACGAAAAGTACAAGGACGACCGCGACACCGATCAGAAAAGCGCCTACGGCGGCCCGTACTTCAATGGCGCCCCGACCATCCCCGACAGCCTGCTGCCCGGCGGCATGTACCAGTGGCGCACCGGCAACGACACGATCACTCGCGAGCGTTTCGGCATCGAACACAGCTTCGCCCTCGACAGCCTGCTGGTCGACAACGTGAAGTGGAGCCTGAACCACCAGATCGCCAAGACTGACCAGCGCACCGAAGAGTATTACTACCCGATGACCCGCAAAGTGCTGCGTACTCGCGACACGATCTACGAGGAAAAGCAGTGGGTGTTCGATGCGCAACTGGACAAGGCTTTCGCCCTCGGTGAGACCGATCACGTCCTGACCTACGGCACCACCCTCAAGCAACAGAAAGTCACCGGCTCACGCAGCGGCGACGGCAAGTGCCTGGCCGTGGGGCGTGGCTGCAGCGCAATCGGCGCGACCAGTGCCGCTGACGTACTGAAGAAGGCCAGCGACTTCCCGGACCCGACCATCAACACCTACAGCGTGTTTGCTCAGGATCAGATCAGCTGGAACGACTGGACCTTCCTGCCGGGCCTGCGCTACGACTACACCGAGCTCAAGCCGCACATCACCGAGCAATTCCTCAATACCGTAAACGCCGATCGCCAGGGGACGGTCAGCGACAAGAACAAGACCTGGCATAAGGTCTCGCCCAAATTCGGCCTGACCTACGCCTTTAACGAGCACTACACCTGGTACGGTCAGTACGCCGAGGGCTTGCGCACACCCACCGCGAAAGCGCTGTACGGTCGCTTCGAGAACAACACCACCGGTTACACCGTGGCGCCGAATCCGGGCCTTGAGCCGGAAAAAAGCAAAAGCTATGAAACCGGTCTGCGCGGCAATTTCGAATCCGGCTCGTTCGACGTGGCGGTGTTCTACAACAAGTACCGCGACTTCATTAATGAAGACGCGGTCAAGCCGGGCGACGACGCGTTGACCTTCCAGAGCAACAACATCAAGCACGCGACCATCAAGGGGGCGGAAGTCAAAGGCCGTCTGAACCTGGACTCGTTTGGCGCCCCACAAGGCCTGTACACCCAAGGCTCGATTGCCTATGCCTATGGTCGCAACAACGACAACGGCGAACCGCTCAACAGCGTCAACCCGCTGACCGGCGTGTTCGGCCTGGGTTACGACCAGGACCACTACGGCGGCCTGCTGAGCTGGACCGTGGTGAAGAAAAAGGATCGTGTCGACGACAGCAACTTCAAATCGCCGGATGGCGTCAGCAGCCAGTTCAAATCGCCGGGCTTCGGCATTCTGGATCTGACCGGGTTCTACAAAGTCACCAACGACGTCACCGTCAGCGGCGGCATTTACAACCTGACCGACAAGAAATACTGGCTGTGGGATGACGTGCGCGGTTACGACAGCGTCGGCGAAGCCTCGGTAACGCAACCGGCCAACCTTGATCGACTGACCCAACCGGGCCGCAACTTCGCGATCAATCTGATCTGGGACATCTGACCCGGCCGACCTCACGGCGCGTGTACACGCACCGCGCCGTGATTTTTTTTTACGCGCCAGCGCTGGCCCGTTCGTCTCGTTATCAAGCGCCTCTTCTATCAAGGACAACTCATGACCCCTTCGGGAAAAGCCCTGCGTTCGCAACGCCTGAACCAGATCACTCACGCACCGCACACCAAGCTCGACGCGCTGGTCAAAGCCCACGCACCGTTCGAAACCCGCGCCAACTTCGCCCGTTTTGTCATTGCGCAGTACCTGTTCCAGTCGGAACTGGTTGAGCTGTACAACGATGCCGAACTGACCGCGATCATGGCTGACTTGCCGGCTCGGTGCCGCGCCGAAGCGGCCAAGGCTGACCTGGCGGATCTGCACACCGACGTGCCGGCCCCAGTGGCCGGCGCGCTGAAAAATCCGAGCAAGGCCCGCGCCCTGGGCTGGCTCTTCGTCTGCGAAGGTTCCAAACTCGGCGCGGCGTTTTTGATCAAACGCGCCGAGGCGCTGCAATTGAGCGAAACCTTTGGTGCCCGTCACTTGGGTGAACCGCAAGGTGGACGCGCCGAAGGCTGGAAGCGTTTCGTCAAAACCCTCGACTCATTGGTGTTCACCGCAGAGCAAGAGGCCGACGTGGAGCAAGGCGCAATCGACGCCTTTAACCGCTTCACCGTGCTGCTGGAACGGGCTTATGCGACTGAAGCAGAAATGGCCTGACACTTCCCCTCTGGGAGTTGCATAAGCCTGTAAGATCCCGATCCAGCTTCATAAACCACGCGCTGAGCCCATGCCGCCACCCGCCTCCTCCAAACTCGCCCGCCTGCTGTTCGGCCTCTTGGCCTATGTCAGCCTCGGCATCGGCCTGATCGCCATCGTCGTGCCCGGCCTGCCGACCACCGAGTTCATCCTGCTCGCGGCCTGGGCGGCGACCCGCAGTTCGCCGCGCCTGAGCGCCTGGCTGGAGAACCATCGGCTGTTCGGACCGATCCTGAGCAATTGGCGCAACGGCAAGATCATTGCGCGCAAGGCCAAGGTCAGCGCCACGATCAGCATGCTGCTGTGTGCGACGTTGATGCTGGTGCTGCTCGATCACGGCTGGCCGGTCTATCTGGCCATTGCCGGGATGAGCCTGGGCAACCTGTGGATCTGGTCGCGACCGGAAACCACCCCGTCACCACGCTGAAACTTCCCTGTAATCAAGCCTTTTTTCGGCACATTCTCCTGCGCAAACGTTTAACGATGACCGTTCGTCGACACTGCCCTCATGCGCCCCCGCCTCGCGCCGATGTGCATTGAAAGGCGCTGAATGGATTTGGCGATCAGGGTCACTCCCGCCGTGGCCAACCGCTCATTCATTCGCGAGAACGCCCATGTTCGACTCTCTTTCCATTCGCCTGAAAATCGTCCTGCTCTCTGGTTTGTGCCTGCTCGGTGTGGTCGCGCTGATCGTCGGCATGAACATTTACCAGACCAACCAGAACGACAAACTGCTCAGCCACTCCAGCAGCAAGATGCTCACCGCCAGCGTGGAGAACCTGCTGCAAGCCAAAGCCGCCGAGCAAGCGGTGCGTGTGCAGAAAACCTTCGGCGAAAGCCTGACCGTGATCACGGCGCTTGCCGACCAGATCAAGGACATGCGCGTGATGGCCGCCAAGCGTTCGCTGGAGGCTGGCGCGCTGCGTGAAGAGTTGAACCAGAGCCTGAAAACGGCCTTCGAGCGCAACGACAAAGTGCTCGGCATCTGGCTGGCATTCGAACCCAACGCGCTGGACGGCAAGGACGGCGAGTTCGCCAATGACGCCGCCCGTCAATCCAACGAAGCCGGACGGTTTGCCAGTTACTGGAGCCGCGCCGCCGGCTCGGCGCTGAACACGGTCATGGTCGAAGAAGACATGACCAAAACCACGCTGAGTGTCAGCGGTACGCCGTACAACAGTTGGTACACCTGCCCTCGCGACAACAAGCGTACCTGCCTGCTCGACCCGTATGCCGACACTGTCGGCGGCAAGGAAATGCTCATGACGACCATTTCCGTGCCCTTAATCGTCGACGGCAAAGCCATCGGCGTGGTCGGTGTCGACATCGCCCTCAACGCCCTGCAGGCCGCCGCAGTGGACTCCCAGCGTGACTTGTTCAACAACGCCGGGCACATACTGATTGTCTCGGGCAGCGGTGTGCTGGGGGCCGACAGTGCCGACGCCACCAAGGTCGGCAAGACGATCATCGACACCCTCGGTGCCGATGGCAAAGACGTGCTGCAACTGATCGGCAGCGGCACACCGAAGATTCTCGAACAGGGCGACCTGATCCGTGCGGTGTATCCGGTCGATCCGATCGGCAACTCCCGGGCCTGGGGCGTGGTCATTGATCTGCCCAAACAAGTGTTGCTGGCCGACGCGGTCAAGCTGCAAGCAGTGCTGGATGAGGCGCACACAACCGGCATGATCACGGCGCTGTTGGTGGCCGTTGTGGCCGGCGTGGTCGGCCTGCTGCTGATCTGGCTCACCGCTTCGGGCGTCACCCGCCCTATCAACAGCGTCGCCCAGATGCTGAAAAACATTGCCAGCGGCGAAGGCGATCTGACTCAACGTCTGGACTACACCAAGAAGGATGAACTGGGCGAGCTGGTGAACTGGTTCAACCGTTTCCTCGACAAACTGCAACCGACCATCGCTCAGATCAAGCAGAGCATCACCGAAGCCCGTGGCACCGCTGATCAGTCCTCGGAAATTGCCCGCCAGACCAGTGAAGGCATGCAGGTGCAGTTCCGCGAAATCGACCAGGTCGCCACCGCGTCCAACGAAATGAGCGCCACCGCCCACGATGTTGCCAACAGTGCCTCGAACGCGGCCAATGCGGCGAAAGGAGCCGACCAGTCGGCGAAGGACGGTATGTCGATCATCGAACGCAGCACCCGCGATATCAGCCAACTGGCCGACGAAGTCAGCAAAGCGGTGACCGAAGTCGAGGAGCTGGCGGTCAACAGCGAGCAGATCGGCTCGGTGCTGGAAGTGATCCGCAGCATCGCCGAACAGACCAACCTGCTGGCCCTTAACGCGGCCATCGAAGCGGCCCGCGCCGGTGAGAGCGGTCGCGGCTTTGCGGTGGTGGCAGACGAGGTGCGCAACCTGGCCAAACGTACCCAGGACTCGGTGGAAGAAATTCGCGTGGTCATCGAACGCATCCAGACCGGCACCCGTGGCGTGGTCGCGACCATGCATTCAAGCCAGACCCAGGCGCACAACAACGCCGGGCAGATTCGTCAGGCTGTGGATGCGCTGGGCAAGATCAGCGATGCGGTGACCGTGATCAGCGACATGAACCTGCAAATCGCCAGCGCCGCCGAACAGCAAAGCGCCGTGGCCGAAGAGGTCAATCGCAACGTTTCGGCGATCCGTACGGTGACTGAAACCTTGACCGAGCAAGCCACTGAATCGGCGGCAATCAGCAGCCAGCTCAATGCCCTGGCCAGCCAGCAGATGAAGTTGATGGATCAGTTCCGCGTCTGAACATCGCCACGGCCACCTGTGGGAACGGGCTTGCCCGCTCCCACAGGGTCAGCGTTCATCCGTCAGCACTTTCATCTGACCAGACAACGTTTTGCACTATCATCGCCCTCTCGCTCCGGAGGGCCTTCGATGACTGATTTACTCACGTCCATTCAAGCCGCACTCGGCCTGCCGCACACGCCGATTGCCTTCACCGCCAGTGGCGCCCTGCCCTCGGCGTTCGCCGTGACCGACCTGGCCTGCGCCAGCATTGCCGTTGCCGGGCAGGCCATCAGCCAATTGCTCAATCAACAGACGGGCCGTTTGCCGGCCGTTGAAGTCGACCGCCGGTTAGCCTCGTTCTGGTTCGCCACCTCGCTGCGCCCGATTGGCTGGCAAGTGCCGCCGCTGTGGGACCCCATCGCCGGTGACTATGCCACCCGGGACGGCTGGATTCGCCTGCACACCAACGCCCCGCATCATCGTGCTGCCGCTGAGAGCGTGCTGGGTATCTGTGCCGATCGTGCAGCGATGGCCGCAAAAGTCGCGCAATGGAACAGCCAGGATCTGGAGCAAGCAGTCGTTGACGCCAAGGGCTGTGCCGCGCAGATGCGCAACTGGGCGCAGTGGCAACAGCATCCGCAAGGGTTGGCGGTGAATGCCGAGCCGCTCGTCCATTTCATCTGCGATCAGCACCCATGCGGCAAAACCTGGCAGGGCTCGGTGGCGCAACCGTTGGCCGGGATCAAGGTTCTGGACCTGACCCGCGTACTCGCCGGCCCGACCGCCAGCCGGTTCCTCGCCGGTCTCGGCGCCGACGTGCTGCGTATTGATCCACCGACCTGGAACGAACCCGGGGTTGTGCCGGAGGTGACGCTCGGCAAGCGCTGCGCCCGCCTGGATTTGCAGGTGCCGGCGGATCGCGCGGTGTTCGAGACGTTATTGCAGGACGCCGACATTCTGCTGCACGGCTACCGCGCCGATGCGTTGGAGAACCTTGGGTTTGGCGTTGAGCGGCGGCGGCAACTGGCGCCGGGGCTGATCGACGTCGGCCTCAATGCCTATGGCTGGAGCGGCCCGTGGCACAACCGCCGCGGCTTTGACAGCCTGGTGCAAATGAGCAGCGGCATCGCCGAGGCGGGACAGCGCTGGCAGCACGCAGACAAACCGACGCCTTTACCGGTGCAGGCGCTGGATCACGCGACCGGTTATCTGATGGCGGCGAGTACGATCACCTTGCTCAGCGAACGGTTGCGCAGTGGTCGCGCAGGATCGGCACGGTTGTCGCTGGCGCGTACGGCGAAGCTGTTGATCGAGCATGGACGGGGCACCGATGAAGCGCTACGCGCCGAAGATGATCAGGATAAGGGCCTGCTCGTGGAACAGACCCCGTGGGGGCCGGCGCATCGCGTGCAAGTGCCGGTGAAGATCAGCGGCACACCGCTGCAGTGGGCGTTGCCGGCCACCGAACTGGGTTCGCATCAAGCGCAGTGGCGATGAACTTTCGGGCCCCTTCGCGAGCAAGCCCGCGCCCACATTTGACCGAGTTTCTTCTGACGGAACGCGATTGAGTGTGTGTGCGGGCTTGCTCGAGAAGACGGCCGCACCGACACCTGCGATTCAGGGTCAATCTGTGCGGCTCGTCAGCCTCACAACGACAGCACCCCGCTGTACAAACCGTAAGCCGCCAGCCCCGCGCCAATGATCACGCAGGTGAAAATCCCCTTCTCGACAGGGGTGAACAGCGGCTCGCCCTGTTCATGCTTGGCCTTGGCAAACAGGATCACCCCCGGCGCATACAACAGCGCCGACAGCAGCAGATATTTCACCCCGCCGGCGTACAACAACCACACCGCATAACACAGGGCGATGCCACCGATCAGCAGGTCCTTGGTGCGCTCGGCCGAGGCGTGTTCGTAGGTTTCGCCGCGTCCGCTCAACAGCACGGCGTAGGCGGCCGACCACAGGTACGGCACCAGAATCATCGACGACGCCAGATAAATCAGACGGGTGTAGGTGCCGGCCGAAAACAGCGTGATCAACAGGAAAATCTGGATCATCACGTTGGTCAGCCACAACGCATTGACCGGTACATGGTTGGCGTTTTCCTTTTTCAGGAACGCCGGCATGGTCTTGTCCCGGGCCGTGGCGAAAAGAATTTCGGCACAGAGCAACGCCCACGACAGCAATGCGCCCAGCAACGAGACCGCCAGGCCAATGCTGATCAGCAACGCGCCCCACGGCCCGACGATGTGTTCCAGCACCGCCGCCAGTGACGGGTTCTGCAGGGTCGCCAGTTCCGGCTGGCTCATGATCCCCAGCGACAACACGTTGACCAGCACCAGCAGCGCCAGCACACCGATGAAACCGATCACCGTGGCACGGCCAACGTCGCTGCGTTTCTGCGCCCGCGCCGAGTACACGCTGGCGCCCTCGATGCCGATGAACACGAACACCGTCACCAGCATCATGTTGCGTACCTGATCCATCACCCCGCCGAAACTCGGATTGCTGTGGCCCCAGATATCACGGGTGAAGATGTCAGCCTTGAACGCCAGGGCGGCGATGACGATGAACAGGATCAGCGGCACAATCTTGGCCACCGTGGTCACCTGATTGATGAACGTCGCCTCCTTGATCCCGCGCAGCACCAGAAAATGCACGCCCCACAGCAGCACCGACGCGCAGCCGATAGCGATGGGCGTGTTGCCCTGGCCGAACACCGGAAAGAAGTAGCCGAGGGTGCTGAACAGCAGAACGAAATAACCGACGTTGCCCAGCCACGCGCTGATCCAGTAACCCCACGCCGAGGAAAACCCCATGTAGTCGCCAAATCCGGCCTTGGCATAGGCATAAACGCCTGAGTCCAGTTCGGGCTTGCGATTGGCCAGGGTCTGGAACACGAACGCCAGGGTCAACATGCCGATCGCGGTGATCCCCCAGCCGATCAGAATCGCCCCGGCATCGGCGTGCGCCGCCATGTTCTGCGGCAGGGAAAAAATTCCCCCACCAATCATCGAACCCACCACCAGGGCGATCAACGCCCCCAGTTGCAGCTTTTGCGTCGGTTGCGACATTTCAATCTTCCTTTTTCCCGGATCGACGGTGGCCGCTCACTCATCACATAGTCGCTATTTAACTAAACGGGTAAAGCGCAATTACGTTTATTGAATAACACCGATTAGCGCCTTTTATAGAAAACGGCCGTGCACTTTCTACGCGCTGATCCGGATTATTCGATTCTGTACTGAAAACAGATGCTGAAATTTGCCAAACCCTGAAAAAGAACTAGCGTCATAGCTCCAAAGAAACAAGGACAATTCTCAATCATATTGATCGAAAGCCTCTGGAACGGGACTTTCCGGCGAAAGCTTTATGCCATCAGTCATTTCATAAGTCATTCATTAACAATGAAATGTGACCTTCAACTGATCCACGTCAGCAGTTTGAACAGATAACAGAACTACGCTGTGATCTCTTCTCTCCTGCAATGGAGTCATGCAATGTCTGAAACTCCCGGAAAACTACGATTAGGCGCATTGGTTGCCTTGGTAGTCGGATCAATGATCGGTGGCGGGATATTCTCTTTGCCACAAAACATGGCCGCCAGTGCCGACGTCGGTGCGGTGCTGATCGGTTGGGCCATTACCGCTGTCGGCATGCTCACCCTCGCTTTTGTTTTCCAAACCCTCGCCAATCGCAAGCCTGACCTGGACGGCGGCGTGTACGCCTACGCCAAGGCCGGATTCGGCGATTACATGGGGTTCTCGTCGGCCTGGGGTTACTGGATCAGCGCTTGGCTGGGTAACGTCGGCTACTTTGTTTTGCTGTTCAGCACGCTCGGTTACTTTTTTCCGGTGTTTGGCGAGGGCAATACCGTCGCCGCGGTGATCGGCGCGTCCGTGCTGCTGTGGGCGGTGCACTTTCTGGTGCTGCGCGGGATCAAGGAAGCGGCGTTCATCAACCTGGTGACCACCGTCGCCAAGGTGGTGCCACTGCTGCTGTTTGTATTGATCGCCGTCTTCGCGTTCAAACTGGACATCTTCACTGCTGACATTTGGGGCGTGAAAAACCCTGATCTGGGCAGCGTGATGAACCAGGTGCGCAACATGATGCTGGTCACCGTGTGGGTGTTCATCGGCATCGAAGGCGCGAGCATCTTCTCGGCGCGGGCGGAAAAACGTTCCGACGTCGGTAAGGCCACCGTGATCGGCTTCATCACCGTGCTGCTGTTTCTGGTGCTGGTGAACGTGCTGTCGCTGGGCATCATGACTCAGCCGGAACTGGCCAAACTGCAGAACCCGTCGATGGCCGCCGTGCTTGAACATGTGGTCGGTCACTGGGGTGCAGTGCTGATCAGCGTCGGTCTGATCATCTCGCTGCTGGGGGCGCTGCTGTCGTGGGTGCTGCTGTGCGCAGAGATCATGTTCGCCGCCGCCAAAGACCACACCATGCCGGCGTTCCTGCGCAAGGAGAACGCCAACCACGTCCCGGTCAACGCCTTGTGGCTGACCAACGCGATGGTGCAGGTTTTCCTGATCATCACCCTGTTCTCGGCCAGCACTTACCTGTCGCTGATCTACCTCGCCACGTCGATGATTCTGGTGCCCTACCTGTGGTCGGCGGCGTATGCCCTGCTGCTGGCGGTGCGCGGCGAAACCTACCAAGGCTTCGCCGCTGAACGGCGCAAGGATCTGATCATCGGCGCGATCGCCGTGATCTATGCGGTCTGGCTGCTGTATGCCGGCGGGATCAAGTACCTGCTGCTCTCGGCCCTGCTCTACGCCCCCGGCGCGATCCTGTTCGCCAAGGCCAAACTGGAACTCAAACAAGTTGTTTTCACGAACGTCGAGAAGCTGATTTTCGCCTCGGTGGTCGTCGGTGCCCTGGTGGCAGCCTACGGCCTGTATGACGGCTTCCTGACTCTGTAGCACCTGATTGATTTGTTATCTGGAGGATCACTGAAATGACCACGGAAAAAGTTAAGTACGGCGTCCATTCCGAAGCCGGCAAACTGCGCAAAGTCATGGTTTGCTCCCCAGGTCTGGCCCATCAGCGGCTGACCCCGAACAACTGCGATGAACTGCTGTTCGACGACGTGCTGTGGGTCGCCCAGGCCAAACGCGACCACTTCGACTTCGTCACCAAGATGCGTGAACGCGAGATCGACGTGCTGGAAATGCACAACCTGCTGACCGATATCGTCGCCATCCCTGAGGCACTGGACTGGATTCTCGACCGCAAGGTCACCGCCGATTCGGTGGGCCTGGGCCTGATCAGCGAAGTGAAGTCCTGGCTGCACAGCCTCGAACCACGGCACATTGCCCAATACCTGATCGGCGGCGTCTCCGCTGATGACCTGCCGGACAGCTTCGGTGGCAAGACCATTCAGATGTTCCGCGACTTCCTCGGCCACTCCAGCTTCATTCTGCCGCCGCTGCCCAACACCCAGTTCACCCGCGACACCACATGCTGGATCTACGGTGGCGTGACGCTGAACCCGATGTACTGGCCGGCGCGTCGTCAGGAAACCCTGCTGGCCACCGCCATCTACAAATTCCACCCGCAATTCACCAACGCCGATTTCGAAATCTGGTACGGCAACCCGGACAAGGATCACGGCAGCGCGACCCTTGAAGGCGGCGACGTCATGCCGATCGGCAACGGTGTCGTTCTGATCGGCATGGGCGAGCGTTCTTCTCGCCAGGCCATCGGCCAACTGGCGCTGAACCTGTTCAAGAACAAAGCCGTGGAGAAAGTCATCGTGGCCGGCCTGCCGAAGTCCCGCGCAGCGATGCACCTGGACACCGTGTTCAGCTTCTGCGACCGCGACCTGGTGACGATATTCCCGGAAGTGGTCAACCAGATCGTGGCGTTCACTCTGCGACCTGACGAAAGCAAACAGGGCGGCATCGATATCCGCCGCGAAGAATCGAGCTTCCTCGACACCGTGGCCAAAGCCCTCAACCTCAAAGCGCTACGTGTGGTGGAAACCGGCGGCAACAGCTTTGCCGCCGAACGCGAGCAATGGGATGACGGCAACAACGTGGTAGCCGTGGAGCCGGGCGTGGTCATCGGCTATGACCGCAACACCTACACCAACACCCTGCTGCGCAAGGCGGGCGTTGAGGTCATCACCATCAGTGCCGGGGAACTGGGCCGTGGTCGTGGCGGCGGCCACTGCATGACCTGCCCGATCATCCGCGACCCGATCGACTATTAATTTTTTGACTAATGACGACCCGACGCTGTGAACGCGTAGCGAGCGCAGGAAAGACAAGGCGAAGGCGCACAGCCTGCAGTCGCTTTCCCAGTGTCGGGCAAGGAGATCCATCATGGCTTTTAATATGCGCAACCGCAGCTTGCTGAGTTTGATGCACCACACCACTCGCGAGATCAACTACCTGATCGACCTGTCCCGCGACCTCAAACGTGCCAAGTACACCGGCACCGAGCGTCCACACCTGCAAGGCAAGAACATCGCGCTGATCTTCGAAAAAACCTCGACCCGCACCCGTTGCGCATTCGAAGTCGCGGCCCACGACCAGGGTGCCCACGTCACCTACATCGATCCGGTGTCGTCGCAGATCGGCCACAAAGAAAGCATGAAAGACACCGCCCGCGTTCTCGGCCGGATGTTCGACGCCATCGAATACCGTGGCTTTGAGCAGGAAATCGTCGAAGAGCTGGCCAAGTTTGCCGGTGTGCCGGTGTTCAATGGTTTGACCGCCGAATTCCACCCGACGCAAATGATCGCCGACGCGCTGACCATGCGTGAACACAGCGACAAGCCAATGCACGAGATCAGCTACGCCTACCTCGGCGACGCTCGCTACAACATGGGCAACTCGCTGTTGATGATCGGCGCCAAGCTCGGCATGGACGTGCGCATCGCCGCGCCGAAAGCGCTGTGGCCGCACGCTGACTTCATCGCCCAGTGCATGGCGTTCGCCGAAGAAAGCGGCGCACGCATCACCATCACCGAAGACCCGAAAGAAGCGGTCAAGGGCGTCGACTTCATCCACACCGACATCTGGGTGTCGATGGGTGAGCCGGTGGACGCCTGGGACGAGCGCATCGAGCAACTGCTGCCGTACCAGGTCAACCCCCAAATGATGAAAGCCTCCGGCAACCCGCGCGTGAAATTCATGCACTGCCTGCCGGCGTTTCACAACAGCGAAACCAAGGTCGGTAAAGACATCGCCGCGCGCTATCCGCACCTGGCCAATGGCGTTGAAGTGACCGAAGACGTCTTCGAATCCCCGGCCAACATCGCCTTCGAGCAAGCGGAAAACCGCATGCACACCATCAAGGCGATTCTGGTGTCGACGCTGGCTGATCTCTAAGACCCGGCCCGCTCTCACTGAAGAAACCGGCTGTAAATGTGGGAGCGGGCTTGCTCGCGAAGGGGCGATATCAGGCGACATTGATGGAGCCTGACACACCGCCTTCGAGAGCAAGCCCCCTCCCACAAGGGCCCGGTTCCGACAGCAAGATCGAGTCGTTTGCCATTCCTCTGTCTGAGAAGGACTGCACCATGCGTATCGTCGTAGCGTTGGGCGGTAACGCCCTGCTTCGCCGTGGCGAGCCGATGACCGCTGACAATCAGCGCGCCAACATCCGCGTCGCCGCCGAACAAATCGCCAGGATCCATCCCGGCAATCAATTGGTCATCGCCCACGGCAATGGCCCACAAGTCGGCCTGCTGTCGTTGCAAGCGGCGGCCTATACCTCCGTCAGCCCGTACCCGCTGGACGTGCTCGGTGCCGAAACCGAAGGCATGATCGGCTACATCATCGAACAGGAGCTCGGCAATCTGCTGGACTTCGAAGTGCCGTTCGCCACCCTGCTGACCCAAGTCGAAGTCGACGCCAACGACCCGGCGTTCCAGAACCCGAGCAAACCCATCGGCCCGGTTTACGACAAGGCTGAAGCGGAAAAACTCGCCGCTGAAAAAGGCTGGGCGATTGCACCGGACGGCGATAAATACCGCCGTGTGGTGGCCAGTCCTCGGCCCAAACGCATCTTCGAGATCCGCCCGATCAAGTGGCTGCTGGAAAAGGGCAGCATCGTGATTTGCGCCGGTGGTGGCGGCATCCCGACCCTCTATGACGAACACCGCAAACTCAAGGGCATCGAGGCGGTGATCGACAAGGATCTATGCTCCTCGCTGTTGGCCGAACAACTGGACGCGGATTTGCTGGTGATCGCCACCGACGTCAACGCCACGTTCATCGACTTCGGCAAACCCAGCCAGAAAGCCATCGCCCAAGCGCATCCGGACGAACTGGAGCGCCTGGGCTTTGCCGCCGGCTCCATGGGGCCCAAGGTACAGGCAGCCTGCGAATTCGCCCGCCATACTGGCAAGGTCGCCGTGATCGGCTCGCTGGCGGACATCGAAGCGATTGTCCAGGGCAATGCGGGTACGCGAGTCAGCACAGCGAAACCCGGTATCACTTATCGATAATCAGAAACTCCGGGGGCAGGCGTAAGGTCTGCCCTTCTCCCATGCCTTGAAAGGAGAGATCCATGGCCCAGTTTGTACCCGGTCATCTGCACATCGAACGGCACGCGCTGAACAAGGACGATGTCAGCTACGACCTGTGCCTTGACTACGAAGTGTTCACCGATCCCAAAGAGGGCAAAGGAATGCAGTTCACGATGCACGGCAGCATTCAGGGCAAGGACATGAAAGAGACGTTCTTCCTGCCCAAGGATCAGGCTTACAACTTCGCCAGAGACATGACCAGAATTGCCGAGAAGTACGGGATTCCCAAGACGCATGCCAGCATTGGCTCGGTGCACAAGCACTACGACGCGATGTTTGAAGATGTGCGGGCGCAGTTGAATATGAAATCCGGAGACCCGGTGAAGCCCGAACACCTCGAATAACCCGGCGTCCCTGTGGGAGAGGGCTCGCGCGCGACGACGTCGTGTCCGGCGATATCAATGTGGCTGAGCCACGGCATTCGCGAGCAGGCCCGCTCCCACAGGGCAACCAGATCGACCGGAAAATCGCCGCCGATTTCACCATTGCCCCGCCCCAAGGCATACTTGCCACCCTCCGCATTGCAGAACACTGAACCGCCCCATGCGTATCCACGTCAGCTTCATCGACCGCGTCGGCATCACCCAGGAAGTCCTGGCCCTGCTCGGCGGGCGCAATCTCAATCTGGATGCGGTGGAAATGATCCCGCCGAACGTCTACATCGACGCCCCGACGTTGAGCCCTGAGGTGCTGGAAGAACTGCGTGACGCGCTGTTCAGCGTGCACGGTGTGCAAGCGGTGAAAGTGGTCGACATCCTCCCGGGCCAGCGTCGGCACTTGCAGCTTGATGCGCTGCTCGCGGCGATGACTGACCCGGTGCTGGCCCTCGACAGTGCCGGCAAGGTGCTGCTGGCCAACCCGGCATTGATTGCGTTGTACGGTCGCGAACCGGCCGGTGAAACTGTCGCTGAGCTGTTCAGCGATCCGGGCCTGCTCGACACGTTGCTCGAAAACGGCTTCCGCCTGCCGCTGCGCGAGATCACCGTCAACGGCCAGACGCTATTACTCGACGCCACACCGATCACTGACGCCGGCGCCCTGCTCACCCTGTATCAACCCAACCGCATCGGCGAACAGCTCTCGGCGCTGCACCACGACCACGCCGAAGGGTTCGACGCGTTGCTTGGCGAATCCCCGGCAATCCGCACCCTCAAGGCTCGCGCACAGCGCGTTGCCGCCCTTGATGCGCCGTTGCTGATCCAGGGCGAAACCGGCACCGGCAAAGAGCTGGTGGCCCGCGCCTGCCACGCCATCAGTGCGCGGCACAGCGCGCCGTTTCTCGCACTCAACTGCGCGGCCCTGCCGGAAAACCTCGCCGAAAGCGAACTGTTCGGCTACGCCCCTGGTGCCTTTACTGGCGCGGCACGCGGTGGCAAACCGGGGCTGATGGAACTGGCCAACCAGGGCACGGTGTTCCTCGACGAGATCGGCGAGATGTCGCCGTACTTGCAGGCAAAACTGCTGCGTTTCCTGAATGACGGCAGCTTCCGCCGGGTCGGCGGTGATCGCGAGGTCAAGGTCAACGTACGCATCCTCAGCGCCACCCACCGCGATCTGGAAAAAATGGTCAGCGAGGGGCTGTTTCGCGAAGACCTGTTCTATCGCCTCAACGTGCTTAACGTCGAAGTGCCGCCGCTGCGAGAGCGCGGTCAGGACATTCTGTTGCTGGCGCGTTATTTCATGCAGCAGGCGTGTGCGCAGATTCAGCGCCCGGTCTGTCGCCTCGCCCCCGGTACTTACCCGGCGCTGCTCGGCAACCGCTGGCCGGGCAATGTCCGCCAGTTGCAGAACGTGATTTTCCGCGCCGCCGCGATTTGCGAAAGCAGTCTGGTGGATATCGGCGACCTCGACATCGCCGGGACCTCGGTCGCGCGTCAGACCGACAGCGACGTCGACAGCCTCGAACAAGCGGTCGAAGCCTTCGAGAAATCGCTGCTGGAAAAACTCTACGTCAGCTACCCCTCGACCCGCCAACTGGCCAGTCGCCTGCAAACCTCGCACACGGCCATCGCCCATCGACTGCGCAAGTACGGCATCCCCAACAAACTTTAAGCCTTGCCCGCTCCCACAGGGGTAATGCTCCGGATTGTAAAATCCGCTCAAAAACGACCTGCATCTGTACTGAAAGCGCTACAGCGGAACGATATCGCTACACCCTCCTCCGATCGCCGCTGTGCAAGGCTTTGATCCCGTTAAGCTTTTTTCCTTGCCCTACGCTGTAGCGATTTCGCTACAGACGCACCATCACTCAATCAACACAAAACGTTCAAGACGTTGATTTATAACGATAAATCAACATTGGCCGCGTTCTTGCTAACGAACCCTTCATCAATAAGGGCTTTACCGCCCCAGCCTTCCACCGCGTCCACCAGACGAGTCTGGCCCCCTGAGGAGTTTCCATGAGCGAGTTGCGTTTTACTGAAGATCACGAATGGCTGCGCACTGAAGCCGACGGCAGCGTCACTGTCGGCATCACGGCTTTTGCGCAGAACGCCCTGGGCGACGTGGTGTTCGTGCAACTGCCTGAGCTGCAGACTTACGAAAAAGGCGCTGAAGCCGCCACCGTGGAGTCAGTGAAAGCCGCCAGTGGCGTGTACATGCCCCTCGACGGTGAAGTCCTGGCCACCAACCCAGCGCTGGAAGACAGCCCTGAGCTGGTCAACGAAGATCCGCTGGGCGAAGGCTGGTTCTTCCGCTTCCAGCCAGCCGATGCTTCGGCCGTCGCCAAACTGCTCGATCAAGACGCCTACGACCGCCTGATCAAAGCCCAAGCCGAAGCCTGAGGACAATCGACATGACTCAAGTAAACCTTGGCACCGCCAACGAATTCATCGCCCGTCACATTGGCCCGCGCGCCGGTGACGAACAAGCCATGCTCAACAGCCTCGGCTTCGATTCGCTTGAAGCCCTGAGCGCCAGCGTCATCCCGGAAAGCATCAAGGGCACCAGCGTGCTCGGCATGGACGACGGCCTGAGCGAAGCCGACGCCCTGGCGATGATCAAATCCATCGCCGGCAAAAACCAGTTGTTCAAAACCTACATCGGCCAGGGCTACTACAACTGCCACACGCCGTCGCCGATCCTGCGTAACCTGCTGGAAAACCCGGCCTGGTACACCGCTTACACCCCATACCAGCCAGAAATTTCCCAGGGCCGTCTCGAAGCGCTGCTGAACTTCCAGACCCTGATCAGCGACCTCACCGGCCTGCCGATCGCCAACGCCTCGCTGCTCGACGAAGCCACCGCCGCTGCCGAAGCCATGACGTTCTGCAAACGCCTGAGCAAGAACAAGGGCAGCCACGCTTTCTTCGCCTCGATCCACAGCCACCCGCAAACCCTCGACGTGCTGCGCACCCGTGCCGAGCCGCTGGGCATTGACGTGGTGGTGGGCGATGAGCGTGAACTGACCGACGTCACCCCATTCTTCGGTGCGCTGCTGCAATACCCGGCCAGCAACGGTGATGTGTTCGATTACCGCGAACTGACCGAACGCTTCCACGCGGCCAACGCGTTGGTGGCCGTGGCGGCCGACCTGCTGGCCCTGACCCTGCTCACCGCTCCAGGCGAGTTCGGCGCTGACGTTGCGATCGGTTCCGCGCAACGCTTCGGCGTGCCGCTGGGCTTCGGTGGCCCGCACGCGGCTTACTTCTCGACGAAAGATGCGTACAAGCGCGACATGCCGGGCCGTCTGGTCGGTGTGTCGGTTGACCGTTTCGGCAAACCAGCGCTGCGTCTGGCGATGCAGACCCGCGAGCAACACATCCGTCGCGAGAAAGCCACCTCCAACATCTGCACCGCGCAAGTGCTGCTGGCCAACATCGCCAGCATGTACGCCGTCTACCACGGCCCGAAAGGCCTGACCCAGATCGCCAACCGCGTGCATCACCTGACAGCGATCCTCGCCAAGGGTCTGACCGCGCTGGGCCAGAAGGTCGAGCAGGAAAGCTTCTTCGACACCCTGACTCTGGCCACTGGCGCGCTAACCGCCGCGCTGCACGACAAGGCTCACGCCCAGCAGATCAACCTGCGCGTCGTCGATGCTCAGCGTATCGGTCTGTCGGTCGACGAAACCACCACGTCGGCTGACATCGAAACCCTGTGGGGACTGTTCGCCGACGGCAAGACCCTGCCGGACTTCGCTGCTCTTGCCGCTTCGGTTCAAAGCACCATTCCTGCTGCACTGGTACGCCTGTCGCCGATCCTCAGCCACCCGGTGTTCAACCGCTATCACTCGGAAACCGAGCTGATGCGCTACCTGCGCAAACTGGCGGACAAGGACCTGGCACTGGATCGCACCATGATCCCGCTGGGCTCGTGCACCATGAAACTCAACGCCGCCAGCGAAATGATCCCGGTGACCTGGGCCGAGTTCGGCGCCCTGCACCCGTTCGCGCCAGCCGCACAAAGCGCCGGTTATCAGCAACTGACCTTTGAGCTGGAAGCGATGCTCTGCGCCGCCACCGGTTACGACTCGATCTCGCTGCAACCGAACGCCGGTTCGCAAGGTGAATACGCTGGCCTGCTGGCGATCCGCGCTTATCACCAGAGCCGTGGCGACGAGCGCCGCGACATCTGCCTGATCCCCTCGTCCGCCCACGGCACCAACCCGGCCACCGCCAACATGGCCGGCATGCGCGTGGTGGTGACCGCGTGCGATGCCCGTGGCAACGTCGATATCGAAGACTTGCGCGCCAAGGCCATCGAGCACCGCGAACACCTCGCCGCGCTGATGATCACCTACCCCTCGACCCACGGCGTGTTCGAAGAAGGCATCCGCGAAATCTGCGGGATCATTCATGACAACGGCGGTCAGGTGTACATCGACGGCGCCAACATGAACGCCATGGTCGGCCTCTGCGCGCCAGGCAAGTTCGGCGGCGACGTTTCGCACCTGAACCTGCACAAAACCTTCTGCATCCCCCACGGCGGTGGCGGCCCGGGCGTCGGCCCGATTGGCGTCAAGTCGCACCTGACGCCGTTCCTGCCGGGCCACGCCCAGATGGAGCGCAAGGAAGGCGCGGTCTGCGCAGCACCGTTCGGCAGCGCGAGCATTCTGCCGATCACCTGGATGTACATTCGCATGATGGGCGGCGCGGGTCTCAAGCGCGCTTCGCAACTGGCGATCCTCAACGCCAACTACATTTCCCGTCGCCTCGAAGAGCACTACCCAGTGCTGTACACCGGCAGCAACGGTCTGGTGGCGCACGAATGCATCCTTGATCTGCGCCCGTTGAAAGACAGCAGCGGCATCAGCGTCGATGACGTCGCCAAGCGCCTGATCGACTTCGGCTTCCACGCCCCGACCATGTCGTTCCCGGTTGCCGGCACGCTGATGATCGAGCCGACCGAAAGCGAATCCAAAGAAGAACTGGACCGCTTCTGCGACGCCATGATCCGCATCCGCGAAGAAATCCGCGCGGTGGAAAACGGCACCCTGGACAAGGACGACAACCCGCTGAAGAACGCGCCGCACACCGCAGCCGAACTGGTTGGCGAGTGGACTCACCCGTACAGCCGCGAGCAAGCGGTGTACCCGGTGGCGTCGTTGATCGAAGGCAAATACTGGCCGCCGGTCGGTCGCGTCGACAACGTGTTTGGCGACCGCAACCTGATCTGTGCCTGCCCGTCGATCGAAAGCTACGCTTAAACCTGTGTGGGGGCATTTATTTGCCCCCACTCTCAACAACACCACAGATCCAATGTGGGAGCGGGCTTGCTCGCGAATGCGGTGAATCAGTCACATTTGTATTGAATGACCCACCGAATTCGCGAGCAAGCCCGCTCCCACAGGCAATGCTACAAACCTGATATTTCGCCAATTCCTATAACAAGAAACCGGAGAACCACTCATGTCGTTAAGCGTGTTCGACCTGTTCAAGATTGGCATCGGCCCCTCCAGCTCCCACACTGTCGGCCCGATGCGCGCCGCTGCGCGCTTCGCTGAAGGGCTGCGCCGGGATAACCTGCTGACTGCCACCGCCAGCGTGCGCGTCGAGCTGTACGGCTCGCTCGGCGCCACCGGCAAAGGCCACGGCAGTGACAAGGCCGTGTTACTAGGCCTTGAGGGTGAACACCCGGACACCGTCGACACCGAAACCGTCGCCGCCCGCCTGCAAGAAATCCGCAGCAACGCTCGCCTGAATCTGCTCGGTGAACACAGCATCGCGTTCAACGAGAAAGAACACCTGGCGATGATCCGCAAGCCGCTGGCCTATCACCCTAACGGCATGATCTTCCGTGCGTTCGACACGGCGGGCATCCAGATCCGCAGCCGCGAGTACTACTCGGTCGGTGGGGGTTTTGTCGTCGATGAAGACGCCGCAGGTGCCGATCGCATCGTCGAAGACGCCACACCGCTGACCTTCCCGTTCAAAAGCGCCAAGGACCTGCTCGGTCATTGCAGCACCTATGGTCTGTCGATCAGCCAGGTGATGCTGACCAACGAGAGCGCCTGGCGCCCGGAAGCGCAAACCCGTGCTGGCCTGCTGAACATCTGGCAAGTGATGCAGGACTGCGTGGCGGCGGGTTGCCGCAACGAAGGGATTTTGCCCGGTGGTTTGAAGGTCAAACGGCGCGCGGCGGCGCTGCATCGGCAACTGTGCAAGAACCCGGAATCAGCGTTGCGCGATCCATTGTCAGTGCTCGACTGGGTCAACCTTTATGCGCTGGCGGTCAATGAAGAAAACGCCAATGGCGGACGCGTGGTAACGGCACCCACCAACGGTGCGGCGGGGATCATTCCGGCTGTGCTGCATTACTACATGCGCTTTATTGCCGGCGCCAATGAAGACGGTGTGGTGCGTTTTCTGCTGACCGCGGCGGCCATTGGCATTCTGTACAAGGAAAACGCTTCGATCTCAGGCGCCGAAGTCGGCTGTCAGGGCGAGGTCGGCGTGGCCTGCTCAATGGCGGCTGGCGCGTTGTGCGAAGTGCTGGGCGGCAGCGTGCAGCAAGTCGAGAACGCCGCGGAAATCGGCATGGAACACAACCTCGGCCTGACCTGCGACCCGATTGGCGGGCTGGTGCAGGTGCCGTGCATCGAGCGCAACGCCATGGGCTCGGTGAAAGCGATCAACGCAGTGCGCATGGCCATGCGTGGCGACGGACAGCATTTCGTCTCGCTCGACAAGGTCATCCGCACCATGCGCCAGACCGGCGCCGACATGAAAAGCAAATACAAGGAGACCGCCCGTGGCGGTCTGGCGGTCAACATTATCGAATGCTGATGCTTGCGCATCGGCGGCTGCACATTTTTCAGGAGTTGAAGATGTCTACCGAACAACTGTCGAAAACCCCGCTGCACGCTCTGCACATCGAACTCGGCGCACGCATGGTGCCATTCGCCGGCTACGACATGCCGGTGCAATACCCGCTGGGCGTGATGAAGGAACACCAGCACACCCGCGAGCAGGCCGGACTGTTCGACGTCTCGCACATGGGCCAGATTCGCCTGACAGGTGCCAATGCCGCCAAGGCCCTGGAAACGTTGGTGCCTGTAGACATCATCGATCTGCCAGTAGGCATGCAACGTTACGCGATGTTCACCAATGACAACGGCGGCATTCTCGATGACCTGATGGTGGCCAACCTCGGTAACGACGAGTTGTTCCTGGTGGTCAACGCCGCGTGCAAGGATCAGGATCTGGCTCACCTGCAAAAACACATCGGCGATCAGTGCACCATTACGGCGCTGTTCGAAGAACGCGCCCTGCTCGCCCTGCAAGGTCCGGCGGCCGCTACCGTGCTGGCGCGCCTTGCTCCGCAAGTGGCGCACATGACCTTTATGCAGTTCGCCCGCGTCAATCTGCTGGGTGTCGACTGCTTTGTCAGCCGTTCGGGTTACACCGGTGAAGACGGTTTCGAAATCTCGGTGCCGGCCGCCGATGCTGAAAAACTCGCCCGCGCCTTGCTGGCTGAACCGGACGTTCAGGCCATCGGCCTCGGCGCTCGTGATTCGCTACGCCTGGAAGCCGGCCTGTGCCTGTACGGTCACGACATGAACACCCAAACCACACCCATTGAAGCCAGCCTGCTGTGGGCGATCTCCAAGCCACGTCGCGCCGATGGCGCGCGGGCCGGCGGTTTCCCGGGGGCATCGAACGTTTTCGCACAGCAACACAATGGCGTCGCCCGCAAGCGCGTCGGCCTGCTGCCGCAGGAACGCACCCCGGTGCGTGAAGGCGCAGAAATCGTCAATGAGGCGGGCGACATCATCGGCAGCGTCTGCAGTGGCGGCTTCGGACCGACCCTGGGTGGGCCGTTGGCGATGGGTTACCTCGACAGCGCGTATGTCACGCTTGAGACACCGGTTTGGGCCATTGTTCGTGGGAAAAAGGTGCAAATGCTTGTAAGCAAAATGCCATTTGTTCCACAACGCTACTATCGCGGCTGATTGACTGTTTCTATAAGTAACGCGATTGCGTTATGCGTGCACTAATGTGTAACGCAATCGCCATAAAACAGTGCACCATCTATCAATCGATTCGAATATGAACGTTGCTTATAACGTTCGAAAACAACTGAACAAGCCCATCATATAAGCCTGTACTAACCAACCGATTAAGTTCCTGCAGGCTCAGCAAAACCGGGCACTTCACAGGGCTTGTTTTTTCTCCCGAAGTTGGCGTAGAGTTTCCCCACTGTGTTTGCATGGGTCAGCTTGGAATCGTGACCTGGGCAGTAGCCTACAAGTTAGCTACATCCCGTTCGACGTCTTCTTACTCTCCTGCAACCAGCCCCAGTACTCTTTCATGAGAAGGAGACTGTCATTAATTTTTTGCGTCAAAGGAAATAAGAAATGTCCACACGTCAGAGCGGTACCGTCAAGTGGTTTAACGACGAGAAAGGTTTTGGTTTTATCACTCCAGAAAGCGGTCCGGATCTGTTCGTGCATTTCCGTGCCATTCAGGGCAACGGCTTCAAAAGCCTGAAAGAAGGCCAGAAAGTGACTTTCGTTGCTGTGCAGGGCCAGAAAGGCATGCAGGCTGACGAAGTACAAGCAGAAGCCTGATCTTCTGTAACGAAAAAGCCCCTGATATTGATATCAGGGGCTTTTTTGTGTGCGCGAATCCGTAAAATGGCGCTTCCATTTGCGTCCAGAGGCTGCCATGTCGAAACATCTGCTCACTCCCCAGGGCGACTTTCCTGCCGTTGGCCTTGGCCGTCGACTGGCAGCGATGTTCTATGACTTCCTGCTGTGTACTGCCTTGCTGATCGTCACCGGATTCGTTTACAAGCTGATCCAGGCGGCAATCATCGGTGAAGAACGCCTGCGCGTGCTGACCGACGCCGGGAAAATGGATGGCGATCCGCTTTACTCTACGGTACTGCTGCTGGTGCTGTTCGCGTTCTTCGCCAAGTTCTGGACCTACGGCGGGCAGACGCTGGGTATGCAAGTGTGGGGGATTCGTGTGCAGAACGCCGACGGCAGCGCGATCAGCCTGTGGCAGGCGCTGCTGCGCTTCATGGTGTCGATCGCTTCGTGGCTGTGCGTGGGGCTTGGGTTCTTCTGGTCGCTGTACGACAAGCAGAAGCGCACCTGGCACGACATCTATTCCGATACCCGCATCGTCCGGATCCCCAAGAAGCACAAATAATTTCCAAAGACCGAAAACCAAAGTGGGAGCGGGCTTGCTCACGAAAGCGGTGCATCAGTCTCTATCTGAGTCGACTGAGGTACCGCATTCGCGAACAAGCCCGCTCCCACTGGTTTTTGTGCGTGGCAGAAAGATCTCAGGCGTTACCCGCCAGCTTCATCCGCGCTGCCTGGGTGAAATCCAGCATGCGTTTGAGTGGCCGAATCGCCTGCGGAATCAGCGCCGGATCAACAAAGATCTCGTTCGTCCCTTCCTTCAAGCTCCTGAGCGTGCGCTCAAGGGTGTTCATGGCCATCCAAGGGCAATGTGCGCAACTGCGGCACGCTGCGCCGTTACCGGCCGTTGGCGCCTCAATGAAGACCTTGTCCGGGCATAGCTGCTGCATCTTATAGAAGATACCCCGGTCGGTGGCGACGATCAGCGTCTTGTTCGGCAGGCTCTGCGCAGCAGCAATTAACTGGCTGGTAGAGCCAACGGCGTCTGCCAGCTCGATCACCGACGTCGGCGATTCCGGGTGCACCAGAATGGCTGCGTCCGGGTACAACGCCTTCATGTCTTCGAGCTGCTTGGACTTGAACTCTTCGTGAACGATGCAGGCACCGTCCCACAGCAGCATGTCGGCGCCGGTCTTGCGCTGGATGTAGGTGCCCAGGTGCTTGTCCGGCCCCCAAATGATGGTCTCGCCGTTGTCCATCAGGCTTTCGACGATCTCCAGCGCGCAACTCGACGTCACGACCCAGTCAGCCCGAGCCTTAACGGCGGCGGAGGTGTTGGCATAAACCACCACCGTGCGCTCCGGATGTTGATCGCAGAACGCCGAAAACTCGTCGACCGGGCAACCCAGATCCAGCGAACACGTCGCGTCCAGGGTTGGCATCAGCACACGTTTTTCAGGATTGAGAATCTTCGCGGTCTCGCCCATGAACTTCACACCGGCGACTACTACAGTCTTGGCCGGGTGGGCGTTGCCGAAGCGAGCCATCTCCAGGGAGTCGGACACACAGCCGCCGGTTTCTTCGGCCAGGGCCTGAATCACCGGATCGCAATAAAAGTGGGCCACCAGCACCGCGTCCTGAGCCTTGAGCTCGGCGGCAATGGCGGAACGGTAGTAGGCCTCTTCCTCGGCAGTCAGCGGTTTGGGCTGTTTGGCATCGAGGTGGGCTTGAACCAGAAGGCGTTCGGAAATCTGCGTCATGTTCGCAAGACCTGCAGGCGCTTTCGCGCGAAAGTCGAGTATACACCCGGCTCCGGACCGCTTGAGGGTACCGCCGGGAGAGTGAGTAGTATCAGGCACGGACAACGTTGAAGCTGCGCAAGGCTACAGAATATCCGGAGGATACAAAAGATGATTCTGACCTGTGTCAGAACTGTGGACAGTGAAGGAACATGTGCCCGAATTGCAGGCAAAAAAAAACCCGGAAATCCTCACTTTCGTGGGCCTTCCGGATTTTCTAAACCGCCAAATATGGTGGGTCGTGTGGGATTCGAACCTACGACCAATTGGTTAAAAGCCAACTGCTCTACCAACTGAGCTAACGACCCGCTGTGTGGTGGCGCGTATAATACTGATTTTTAAGGACTATTCAACACCTTTTTTAAAATAATCAAAAATAAGGTGTTGGATCGCTCACGCCAGCCGCTGCAAAGCCTTCCGCACGCAGGCGGCAGCTGTCGCATTTGCCGCAGGCACGGCCGTCATCATCGGCCTGATAGCAGGAAACAGTCAGCCCATAATCAACGCCCAGCTTCACGCCCGCCTGGACGATCTGCGCCTTGCTCAGATTCTGCAGCGGTGCCTGAATGCGGAAGCCGTTGCCTTCAACGCCGGCTTTAGTCGCCAGATTGGCCATGCGCTCGAACGATTCAATGAACTCGGGACGGCAATCCGGGTAGCCGGAGTAATCCACCGCGTTGACGCCAATAAAAATGTCTCGCGCGCCAAGCACTTCTGCCCAACCCAAAGCGAGCGACAGGAAAACGGTATTGCGCGCCGGCACGTACGTAACCGGAATGCCCTCGCCCAGCGCCTCTGGAATGTCGATGCTGGTGTCGGTCAGGGCCGAACCGCCCATGCCGTTGAAGTTCAGGCCAATCACCTTGTGTTCGACCACACCCAGGTCGCGAGCGACACGCGCCGCAGCGTGCAATTCTGCGTGCGAGCGCTGGCCGTAATCAAAACTCATGGTGTAGCAGCTGTAGCCTTCGGCCCTGGCCATGGCCACGACGGTCGCCGAGTCCAGGCCGCCGGACAGCAGGATGACCGCACGCTTTTCGGTGGTGTTCAGTTGCTCAGTCATATCAGCGCCCCGGCTCGTCATTCCAAAGATATTTATGCAGCTGCAATTGCAGGCGCACAGGCAGGTTGTCCGCCACCACCCAGTCCGCCAGATCCCGAGCATTCAGATCATGGTGACTTGGTGAAAACAAGACTTCGCCAGCGCGTCGATCAAGACCGTACTGGATCAGCTTGGATACCGCCCAGTCGTAATCTTCCCGCGAACAGATGACAAACTTCACCTGATCGTTGGGAGTCAGCCGTTCGATGTTCTCGTAAAGATTGCGATGAACTTCTTTCGAACCTGGGGTTTTCAGATCGACCACACGACTGACGCGCGGGTCCACTGCCGAGATATCTAAGGCACCACTGGTTTCCAGCGAGACCTCGTAACCGGCATCACATAACTGTTTAAGCAAAGGAATGGCATTCGGCTGCGCCAAAGGCTCACCGCCCGTGACACAGACATAGCGCGGACGATAGCCGGCTACTTGCTCGAGGATATCGTCGAGGGTGCGAATCGTACCACCCGTGAACGCATAGGCGCTGTCGCAGTACTGGCAACGCAAGGGGCAACCGGTCAGGCGCACAAAAACGGTGGGCAGCCCGGCAGTCCGCGTTTCCCCCTGCAACGAGTAGAAAACTTCGGTAATTCTCAATGTGTCTTGCATAGTCGCCACGGGCGTAACAGCTAAACAGGCTGTCCGCCTCCGTCAGGCACTTCAGGCAGCCTCGCCAACGCGCAGGCCTCAAGAAGCGTGTTTCAGAAAAAGGGCGTGAATTCTAACGAAAAAACCCGCGACAGGCGCGGGTTTCTTCAAAACAGTCAAACAGGCTTACATGCGCTGCAGATCGCGTTGAGCCAACTGAGCGGCGGATGTGCCCGGATATTGGGCAACCACCTGCTGCAGAATGCCTTTCACCTTGTCGGTATGACCGAGGCGGCGCTCTACATCAGCCAGCTTGTACAGCGAGTCCGGCACTTTGGCGTGCTTGGGATATAGCTGCGAAACCTTGGCGAAAGCCTGACCCGCACCTTGCAGATCGCCCTTTGCCAGGTTTACCTCACCCAACCAGTACTGGGCATTGCCCGCGTATTGGCTGTTCGGGTATTTGCGCAGGAACGCGGCAAAAGCCTGGCTGGCCTTGTCGAAATCCTTGGCTTTGATCAGGTCGAAAGCGGCATCGTAATACAGCTTTTCCTTGGCCGGATCAGCCGGTTCGCTACTTGCAGCAGGCGCTTGGGCAGCCGTACCGGCAGCAGCACTTGCGTCGCCACCGGCAGAAGAATTCTCAGGAGTCGCGGCAGGTGCAGCACCGGATCCTATGCGCCGATCAAGATCCTGGTATCGCTCCAGGGATTCTTGTTTCATGCGCGCAACCTGATTTTGCAGTTCTTCAATCACACCTTGCTGGCGCGATATCTGATCCTGCATTTGTTGCAGTTGATTGAACAGCATGCCTTGTGCCGAGGTAGGGGCCGAAGCCGCTCCCCCGGCATAGGCGCCGTTCGTACCGTAACCCGCAGGCGGATAACTACTCCCGCTATTGTTATAACCGGAGTTGTCATCGACCACAGGAACCGCAGCCCACGCCGCAAGCGGCAGGAGGCTGAGAGCCAGAACAGTTACAGCACGACGGCACGTTCGCATATCGAATTACTTACGCAGTTCGACGCGACGGTTTTGAGCCCAGGACTGCTCGTCGTTGCCGGTAGCAACTGGACGCTCTTCGCCGTAGGAAACCAGTTCCAGCTGAGCTGGGGAAACACCTTGCAGTACCAGGTAGCGCTGAACGGCTTTCGCACGACGCTCGCCCAGTGCCATGTTGTACTCACGAGTACCACGTTCGTCGGTGTTGCCTTCCAGAACAACGCGAGCGCCGTTTGCTTTCAGGTCTTTGGCGTGAACATCCAGAGCGCGCATGGCTTCTGGCTTCAGGTCCGAGCTGTCGTATTCGAAGTAGAAGGTGGTGATTGCGCGCAGAGCAGCTTCTTCGCTCAGGGAACCGTCAACGGCACCAGTGTTTGCGCCGTAACCAGCGTTTGGATCAACAGCGCCTTCACCGGCGTTGTCGCCGCCTTTGGACGAGCAACCTACAGCTACAGCCATGGCCAGAGCCAGCGCAGCAAATTTACCAAACTTCAGCATTTCCATCGTGAAACTCCTAATGAACCCCAGTGTGTTAAGTAAAACGTGTAGCGCCCGCTCACTTCAGGTAAGGGGACCAGGACGGTTCTCTGACTTCGCCTTGAGCGGTAGGAAGCGGGAGCCTAACGCGCCCATTAATGGACACGAGCATCAAGACTCCCCGGCCCTGCTGGCGGGTGGCGTAGATTACCATGGTGCCGTTGGGCGCAACAGTGGGTGACTCGTCCAGAGTGCTATCAGTGAGGATCTTTACACTGCCGCGCTGCAAATCCTGGGCCGCCACCTTGAAATTGGTGAAACCGTCCTGGCGATGGATCATCACCAGGGTCTTTTCATCAGCCGAAAGCTTCGGGTTGGCATTGTAGTTGCCAATGAAGGTCACACGCTCAGCACCACCACCGCTTACGCTGGTTTTGTAGATCTGCGGCTTGCCGCCACGGTCGGAGGTGAAGTAGATGGTCGAGCCATCTTTGCCCCAGAACGGTTCGGTATTGATGCCCGGACCTGCGGTTACACGGGTGATCTGACGCGATGCAAGGTTCATCACGTAAATATCCGGGTTACCGTCTTTGGACAGCACGAATGCCAGGCGATCGCCATTCGGCGACCAGGCTGGCGCGCCGTTCAGGCCTTCGAAGTTGGTGATCTGCTCACGGCGACCGGTGTCGATGTTCTGCATGAAGATGCGCGGACGCTTCTGCTCGAACGACACATAGGCGATGCGTTTGCCATCCGGAGCGAAACGCGGCGACAGGATCGGCTCACGCGATTGCAGCAGAGTCACGGCCCGGGCACCATCGTAGTCCGAACGCTGCAGGGTGTAGCGAGTGTTCTTCTCGGAGAAGCGCTCCGCCGTCACGTAAAGCAGACGGGTCGAAAACGCACCCGGAATACCGGTGAGCTTTTCGAACGACTGGTCAGCGATGAAGTGCGCCATGTCGCGCAGTTGCTCGGTGGTACCGGAAACACTGCCGTCAGCCACTTTCTGTTCGGTGGCAACGTTGAACAGTGCCCACTGGACCTGCAGGCGACCGCCTGCTGGAGCGATGCTGCCGACCATCATGTATTGCGCACCTACCGCCTTCCAGTCACGGAAGATGATTTCGCTCGGCTGGCTTGGCTGACTGATCATGTTTTGCTTGGGAATCGGCGAGTAGTAGCCCGAGTTCCGCAAATCGTTACCAATGATTTCAGCTATGTCGTCCGGCAGAACAGCACCGCCCTGGAAACCGAACGGTACAACAGCGATCGGGGTGGCCCGATCACTACCGCTGGTGACCAGAATGTTCTTTTCCTCAGCCATCGCGATCCCTGCCATGCAGCAGATCACGACCAGCATTCCTCGAAGAAGGTTTCTCACAAGGCTAGATCCTCAGGTGTGAATGTCATCTTGAATGAACGATACGGAGCGAAATCGCTCGGCTTCATTCCCTGCATTTCTGTCAAACGTCCAATATTCTTCACTGCCGCCACTGCCGAAGCATCGAACGGACCATCGCCACTGGACTTGGACACGTTGACCGTAGTCACCGTGCCGTCCGGCAACATGCCGATTTGCAGCACGACCGTCATGCCTTTGCGCGCTGAAGGTGGACGTGCCCACCCCTCTGCGGCTCGCGCACGAATCAAGTCATCGAAACTGCCCGCGACTTCGTCACCCTGCTCATCAGCCAAGGCCTGCTGGCGCTGCGGCGTGTCGGAAAGCAAATCTGCCAAGGCCTGAGCCTTTTTGTCTTCGGTAGATTTACGTGCCGCCTCTTGCGCTTTCTTCTTCGCAGCATCGGCAGCCGCTTTCTTCTTCGCGTCGTCGGCGATTTTCTTCTTCGCCTCTTCAGCTTCAGCTTTCTTCTTGGCGTCTTCGGCGGCTTTCTTCTTCGCGTCTTCGACGATCTTCTTCTTGGCTTGTTCAGCGGCCGCTTTCTTGGCCTCTTCCTCAGCAGCCTTTTTCGCTTCTTCTTCGGCTTTCTTCTTGGCTATATCAGCCAATTGTTTCTCTTCTGCCTTCTTGGCTTCGGCGGTCTTCTTCGCTTCATCGGCTTTCTTGGCTTCATCAGCCTTTTTCGCCTCGTCCGCTTTTTTGGACTCGTCGGCCTTCTTGGCTTCCTCGGCCTTTTGAGCCGCTTCTTCTTTCTTTTGTTCCGCAGCTTTCACCGCTTCCTGCTCGACCTTTTTCTGCTCCATCTGTTCGACTTCGGTCTGACGTGCGGCGGACTTCTTCGCCTCACCCGCAATCTTCTGATTGGTCTGGGTGGTTGCCTGACTTTTCGATTTCAGCTGGTACAGGGTCGCCTGGACAATCGGCTTGGCCGGAGGCAGTTCCGGTGTGAAGGCAAAACTGACAAACAGCATGCCGAACACCAGCACGTGCAAGACAATCGCCCAGACACTAGGCCAGAAGAAGCTCTCCGAGGCGGACGGCTCTCTCTGTTGCCGCATCAGGGGGCCTCGGTAATCAAACCAACATTACCGACCCCGGCTTTCTGCAACCCGCCCATGGCACCCATGACGGCACCATAGTCAACGGTTTTGTCGCCACGGATAAAGACCTGAGTACGCTTGCCGCCTTCGTTGCCGGCACGAATGATCTTGGTCACCGCATCGGTCATTTGCGGCAGGGTCATGGCCCTGTCCTGTTGCTTCTCGGTGTCGACTTCACTGCCAAGGTTCCAGTAGTAGGTCTTGTCAGCCTTGATCGAAATGGTCAGGACCTGGGTGTTGTTGTCCTGCGGCAAGGCTTCGCTGGAAACCTTGGGCAGATCAACTTTCACGCCCTGATTGAGCATCGGCGCGGTCACCATGAAGATGACCAGCAGCACCAACATCACGTCGATGTAGGGCACTACGTTCATCTCGGCAACCGGCTTGCGCTTTTTGCGAGCTCGAGCGATTAAAGCCATTGGAAATTACCTGCTTATTCTTCGCTGGTGTGCACTTTGCGGTGCAGGATCGCCTGGAATTCATCGGCGAAGGTGTAGTAGCGGCTCAGCAAGGTTTCGCTGCGTGCAGAGAAACGGTTGTAAGCAATAACGGCCGGAATCGCGGCGAACAGACCGATCGCCGTGGCGATCAAGGCCTCAGCGATACCCGGGGCCACCGTGGCGAGGGTCGCTTGCTGGGCGCTGGCCAGACCGCGGAAGGAGTTCATGATGCCCCAAACGGTACCGAACAGACCGATGTACGGGCTGACCGACCCCACAGTGGCGAGGAACGGCAGGCTTTGCTCCAGTTTCTCTTCTTCACGGGAAATGGCTACGCGCATGGCACGGGCCACGCCTTCCATCACGGCTTCAGGATCGACGCCGGGCTGCTGACGCAGACGGGAGAACTCCTTGAAACCGGCGCGGAAGATCTGCTCGACGCCGGAATCCGGATCCGGGTTGCTGCCGGCCTGACGATACAGTTTGGACAGATCGATACCCGACCAGAAGCGCTCCTCGAAGCTCTCCAGGGCACGTCGACCGGCACGCAGCAGATTACTGCGCTGAAAGATCATGATCCATGAGGTCACCGATGCGGCCACCAGGGTCAACATTACCAACTGCACCACGATGCTGGCATTGCTGACCAGGCTCCACATGGAGGAATGGTCGACGACGTTAGCTTCCACGCTTTATCTCCTGCTTAGAGTGTGTACCCGGGCCGCCCACGTCGGCAAAGGCCGCACGCAGGTCTTCGGGAAGGGCCCGGGGTTTCAAACTGTTAGTGCGCACACAGGCCACCAAAAACTGCCCTTCACAGAGCAGCACATTATCCGTAGCCCGCCTGACCTGCTGTTTAAAGCGCAGGCTGGCACGGTTCAATTCGATTACTTCAGCGCTTACCAGCAGTTCGTCGTCCAGTCGCGCCGGCGCGTGGTAACGCGCTTCGCTGGAATGCACGACAAACAACAGGTCCTCCCCTGCCAGCTGCGATTGGGCAAAGCCCAGCTCGCGGAGCCGCTCGGTTCGAGCCCGTTCCATAAACTTGAGGTAATTAACGTAATACACGATGCCGCCCGCATCGGTGTCCTCGTAATAAACGCGACAACGATGTGCGAACGGCTCAAGCCCGTTTTGCGCGCGCATACTCTAGTGCTTACTCCTCAGGTTGCCAATCCGGCCAGGCAACTGTTTTTTCGTTGTTCAAAGGCTTTACCGTAAAAGTACCGTCCTCTGACAGTACAAACCCTGAATAAATCGACAACAAATGTGTATTAATCGTCCACGGCATCGAGAAACTCGTCTACCACGGGCATCTCACCCATTCGTGACGGAACATTTAAACCGAAATGCAGGTACGCATGGCGCGTCACTACCCTGCCCCGCGGTGTGCGCATGATGTAGCCCTGCTGAATCAGGTACGGTTCCAGCACATCTTCGATGGTGTGGCGCTCCTCGCTGATCGCTGCCGCGAGGCTGTCGATCCCGACCGGACCGCCATCGAACTTCTCGATCATGGTCAACAGCAAACGCCGGTCCTGATGATCGAAACCGTGTTCGTCGACATCCAGCAGGTTCAGCGCCAGATCGGCAACCGATTTGGTGATATGCCCCTTGGCCCGCACTTCAGCAAAATCGCGCACCCGGCGCAGCAGGCGGTTGGCAATGCGTGGCGTACCACGGGCACGACGAGCAATTTCGAAGGCGCCTTCCGGATCCAGCGGCAGGCCGAGGATATTCGCCGAACGACTGACAATCGTCGACAGATCCGCCGTGCTGTAGAACTCAAGGCGCTGGACGATACCAAAGCGGTCCCGCAGCGGGTTGGTCAGCATGCCGGCGCGGGTGGTCGCACCGACCAAGGTAAACGGCGGCAGGTCGAGCTTGATCGAACGGGCCGCCGGCCCTTCACCGATCATGATGTCGAGCTGGAAATCCTCCATTGCCGGGTACAGCACTTCTTCGACAATGGGCGACAGGCGATGGATTTCGTCGATGAACAGCACATCGTGCGGTTCAAGATTGGTCAACAACGCGGCCAGATCACCGGGGCGCTCAAGCACCGGGCCCGAAGTGCTCTTGATCGACACGCCCATTTCCTGGGCAATGATGTTGGCCAGCGTGGTTTTACCCAGACCCGGCGGACCGAAAATCAGCGTGTGGTCGAGCGATTCACTACGGCCACGGGCAGCCTGGATGAACAGTTCCATCTGCTCGCGCACGGTCGGTTGGCCAATGTAGTCAGCCAGGCTGACCGGACGAATGGCCCGATCCTGGACTTCTTCGCGCTCACGCGGGCTATGCGCGGCAGCGATCAGACGATCAGCTTCAATCACTTAAATCATTCCCTTCAGGGCGCGGCGGATCATGTCTTCACTGCTCAGATTCTTGTCCTTGATCGCGGAAATGGCCTTGCTGGCTTCCTGCGGCTTGTAACCCAGGGAAATCAGTGCGCTGACCGCATCGTTTTCGGCGGTATTGACCGGCGCCGGGCCATCCGGCTGGTTCGGCACCAGGGCAAACATGGCCGGCGAGGTTTCCCAGGCCTTGAAGCGATCTTTCAGTTCGACCAACAAACGCTCGGCGGTTTTCTTGCCGACGCCGGGCACCTTGGTCAGCGCCGAAGTGTCCTGGGACTGCACGCAGCGAATCAATTCATCGACTTCCAGACTCGACATCAATGCCAGCGCCAGTTTTGGCCCGACACCATTGAGACGGATCAACTCGCGAAAAAAGTCTCGCTCACGCTTGCCGGCAAAACCATAGAGTAACTGCGCATCTTCACGTACGACCAAATGGGTGTGCAGGGTCAGCGGCTCACCGACCGACGGCAGGCGGTAAAGGGTGGTCATGGGCACTTCCAGCTCATACCCGAGGCCGTTTACATCCAGAATCAGGTGCGGCGGCTGTTTCTCAGCCAGGGTGCCGCGCAAGCGTCCAATCACGTTTCAGATCCTTGAGCGTTGGCCAGCCGTTGGCTGGCGACAGTCAGAGCGAAGACGTCGGGCCGACAACACAGGCGCCAAACCTTTCGCTCCGTAAATTTGATGCTGATGCTATCAGAGACGCAGGCGCCCGCCACGACTGCGTGCTGTTCCCAGGCCATGCGGCAACAGGCTGGAGCGGGTGTGCGCGTGACAAATGGCAATCGCCAGGGCATCGGATGCATCGATTTGCGGTTTGCTGGTCAGCTTTAGCATGTGCATGACCATCATCTGCACCTGCTCTTTATTCGCCGCGCCAGTGCCGACTACGGCCTGTTTGACCTGGGTCGCCGTGTATTCGGCAATCTCCAGACATTCTTCCGCGCCGGCGACAATCGCGGCTCCACGGGCCTGTCCCAACTTCAGCGCCGAATCGGCGTTTTTCGCCATGAACACCTTTTCGATGCCCATGGTGACCGGGCCGTAGGTCTGAATGATTTCACGCACACCGCGATAGACGATTTGCAGACGCTCATGCAATTCGCCAGCACCGGTGCGAATGCAACCCGAGGCCACATAAATGCAGCCGCCGCGTCCGGTATCGCGAACAATGCCGTAACCGGTGATACGCGAACCGGGGTCGATACCAAGAATTAAAGTCATAACGCCTGCAGGTTCGGTGAAAACACGATTTTCAAAACGACGAATGACCAATACGGGAGCGGGCTTGCTCGCGAAAGCGGTGTGTCATTCAGCATGTAAATCTGCTGATACGCCGCATTCGCGAGCAAGCCCGCTCCCACATTCAAGCCTGGTCGCTCTTAACCGAGCTGAGCGGCCACGTCTTCCGGGATGTCCGCGTTGGAATAGACGTTCTGCACGTCATCCAGGTCTTCAAGCATGTCGATCAGCTTGAGCACCTTTTCCGCGCCGTCCAGATCCAGTTCGGCGCTGGTGGTCGGCTGCATGACGATTTCCGCGTCATCACCCTTGAACCCGGCCGCTTCCAGCGCGTTTCGTACGGCGTAGAAGCTGGTGAACGAGGTGAAAACGTCGATCGATCCGTCTTCGTGGGTGACCACGTCGTCGGCATCGGCCTCCAGAGCCGCCTCGGTCAACGCGTCTTCGTCAACGCCCGGCGCGAAGCTGATCTGCCCCTTGCGTTCGAACAGGTACGCCACCGAACCGTCAGTACCGAGGTTACCGCCACATTTGCTGAACGCATGGCGTACCGCTGCTGCTGTGCGATTGCGGTTGTCGGTCATGCATTCAACCATCACCGCCACGCCGCCAGGGCCGTAACCTTCGTAGGTCAGCTCTTCGACGTTGTCCGCTTCGGTCGCACCGGCGCCACGCGCAACGGCACGATCGATGATGTCGCGGCTCATGTTCGCGCTCAGCGCCTTGTCCAGGGCCAGACGCAGACGCGGGTTGGAACCCGGATCACCGCCGCCCTGACGGGCCGCAACGGTCAGCTCGCGGATCCACTTGGTGAAAATCTTGCCTCTCTTGGCATCCTGACGTTCTTTGCGGTGCTTGATGTTCGCCCACTTGGAATGACCTGCCATAACTCGCTCCGAGTTCTCTTTGAAACGTCGCCCGCCGCGCATGTCGCGCAGCCAGCAAACAAAAAAATCTCGACCTGCTTTCTACAGAAAGAAAAAAGGCGCATCCGAAGATGCGCCTTCAGGCCCGTCTTACTCAGCCTTTGGCGTTTCACGCAAACGAATGTGCAGTTCGCGCAGTGCCTTGGCATCCACTACACCCGGTGCTTGCGTCATCACGTCGGCAGCACTCTGGGTTTTCGGGAAGGCGATCACTTCACGGATCGACTGGGCGCCGGTCATCAGCATCACCAGACGGTCCAGACCGAAGGCCAGACCACCGTGCGGCGGCGCACCGTATTTCAGCGCGTCGAGCAGGAAGCCAAACTTCTCTTCCTGTTCCGCTTCATCGATACCCAACAGACGGAATACCGACTGCTGCATTTCCTTGCGGTGGATACGGATCGAACCGCCACCCAGTTCGGTGCCGTTCAGCACCATGTCGTACGCACGCGACAGAGCGCCAGCCGGGTTGGCTTCCAGCTCTTGCGGCGTGCACTTCGGCGCGGTGAACGGGTGGTGCAGCGCGGAGAAGCTGCCATCGTCGTTTTCTTCGAACATCGGGAAGTCGACGACCCACATTGGCGCCCACTCGCAGGTCAGCAGCTTCAGGTCGTGACCGAGCTTGATGCGCAGTGCACCCAGCGCTTCGCTGACGATCTTGGCCTTGTCGGCGCCGAAGAACACGATGTCGCCATCGACTGCGCCAACGCGATCGAGGATCACGTTCAGCTTGTCTTCCGGGATGTTTTTCACGATCGGCGATTGCAGACCTTCAACACCAGCAGCGCGCTCGTTGACCTTGATGTACGCCAGGCCCTTGGCACCGTAGATGCCGACGAACTTGGTGTAATCGTCGATCTGCTTGCGCGGCATGCTCGCCCCGCCTGGAACGCGCAACGCAGCGATACGGCATTTCGGATCGTTGGCCGGGCCGCTGAACACCTTGAAATCGACTTCTTTCAACTGATCGGCAACGTCGACCAGTTCCAGCGGGTTACGCAGGTCTGGCTTATCGGAACCGTAACGACGCATGGCCTCTTCGAAAGTCATGTGCGGGAAATCGCCGAACTCCAGACCCAGCACTTCCTTGAACAGATTGCGGATCATTTCTTCGGTCAGGCCCATGATCTCTTTTTCATCGAGGAAGCTGGTCTCGATGTCGATCTGGGTGAATTCCGGTTGACGGTCAGCGCGCAAGTCTTCGTCGCGGAAGCACTTGGCGATCTGGTAGTAACGGTCGAAGCCGGCCACCATCAGCAGTTGCTTGAACAGTTGCGGCGATTGCGGCAGGGCAAAGAACGAACCGGCATGGGTACGGCTCGGCACCAGATAGTCACGCGCGCCTTCCGGAGTAGCACGGGTCAGGATCGGTGTTTCGACGTCGAGGAAGCCGTTTTCGTCGAGGAAGCGACGGATGCTGGTGGTCATACGCGAACGCAGACGCAGCTTCTCGGCCATTTCCGGGCGACGCAGGTCGAGGAAGCGATAGCGCAGGCGGGTTTCTTCGCCAACGTCAGAGAACTCGTTCAGCGGGAACGGCGGGGTTTCCGACTCATTCAGCACTTCCAGCTCGTAGCCCAGGACTTCGATCATGCCCGACGCCATGTTGGCGTTGGTGGCACCGGCCGGACGCAGGCGAACCTTACCGGTGATTTTGACGACGTATTCGCTGCGCACGCGATCGGCGGCGGCGAAGCTCTCGGCGCGATCCGGGTCGAATACCACCTGAGCCAGACCATCACGATCACGGATATCGAGGAAAATCACCCCGCCGTGGTCGCGACGACGGTGAACCCATCCGCAAAGGGTAATTTCCTGGCCTTCCAGGCTTTCGTTCAGTTGGCCGCAATAGTGGCTGCGCATCATGGTAGTGGTTCGCTTCTCGTAATTCGAAATTCGGTGGAGATCCCGCCGCACTCAAGCATTGTGCGACTGACGGAAACTCACGCGTGTCGTTCGACCGGGGTTTGAACCCTAGTCAGATTTGTCGCCACCGGCCAGATTCTTCTTGGTTCCGGTCTTGAAATCGGTTTCGTACCAACCGCTGCCGCTAAGGCGAAAGCCGGGCATGGACAGCTGCTTCTTGAGCTCTGGCGCCTGGCAGGCAGGGCAGTCGACCAGCGGTGCCTCGCTGATCTTTTGAATGGCTTCCAACTGATGACCACAGGAAGCGCATTGGTAATCGTACATCGGCATGGGGGGTGTCTCGGCGATCAGATTGCCACCGCGCGCAGGGCTTTGCGGCGAAAGAGCGGGATTATATCCATTAAATGCGGCCTGTGCAGCCGTAAGACTGCACAGGCCGCGACCTCGTTTGCAACCACTGTGTCAAAGCGAATTGACCGGTGTGGCTTACTTGACCCTGTTCATGACGCACACCACTCGCACCAGAGCGCTGAAATTTTTCACGCCGCCATGACGCAGATGCACCTCACGATCAACGTGGGACAACAGCGAACTGATCGAACAACAATTATCTGCGGCCATATCGCCGAGGATATTCCAGTAAACCTGCTCAAGTCGCAGGCATGTCGCGTATCCGTTCAAACGCACGGATCGGGACAACGGCTGAATCAATGACATGTCGAATTCGTTGACGAACGGATCGACTTTCAACTCATGTGGCAAGCCGACAATCCTGTCGCCCCGCCTGTCTCCTTCTACCATATCGGTGACACTCCTTTGCCATCTCTGCTTGTTTTCAAAGCCACATCCTGTGACTTCATAAAAGCGCAGACGCAAAGTTATATCCAGATGACTTGGTGACCATCACCGTAGGATAAGCCAACGACACAGGTACGAATCCGGACAGCACGCGAGCAGTCCGCAGACCTGCTCGCATGCCAGGGTTATGCTTGAAGCAAAGCGCGCAGCATCCATGCGGTTTTCTCGTGAACCTGCATGCGCTGGGTCAACAGGTCGGCAGTCGGCTCATCGCTGACCTTGTCGAGCAACGGGAAGATGCCGCGCGCGGTGCGGGTCACGGCTTCCTGCCCATCGACCAGTTGCTTGATCATGTCTTCAGCGCTCGGTACCCCCACCTCTTCCTTGATAGAGGACAGACGTGCGTAAGTGGCATAGGCGCCCGGTGCCGGAAAGCCCAGCGCGCGAATGCGTTCGGCGATCAGATCCACGGCCAGCGCCAGTTCGTTGTACTGCTCTTCGAACATCAAATGCAGCGTACGAAACATCGGGCCTGTGACGTTCCAGTGGAAGTTATGGGTTTTCAGATACAGCACGTAGGTGTCCGACAGCAGACGCGACAGCCCCTCGACGATGGACTTGCGATCCTCTTCACTGATACCGATATCGATTGCCATGTTTACCCCCTAACGGCGATTGAATTCATCCAACAGGTGCAGGCCCACTCTAGCAAGGCTGTCGCCAGCCCGCAGCCTCGAAAACCTGAACAGGCTGCGACAAAAAGACCGGCGCTGTGCCGCTGGCCGGGCTGATTTGAGTAGCAGCAGGCTTTGCTGTTAAATAGGCAGTGTGTCGCTACGCCCCGTTTTTCGGGGTTTCGCGCATAGGCTGATGCCGTGTACGTGTCCACCGCCTCTTATTTTGTCCCGAAGCGAACCGTGCATCTTCAGCTCTTCCTTGTGAGCCGTTATAAAGTGAGCCATTCAAAATGTTGAAAATCGTCCACCTGCTGATGGGCGCAGCGGCATTGCTGCTGTCGTTCATACCTAGCCTGAAATCCGAAGCCGTTCCTTACCTGCAACAACCCGATGCACTTTACCTGGCCTTTTTCGGCCTGCTGAACCTGGTGATTGCTCCAGTGATTCCTTACTGGAACAAAGGCCCGCGCCAGCATCTGCAAAACCTGGTCAGCGCGCTTCTGGTGCTGACTGTCGTCCTGCAAACCTTGACCCTGATCGCGCCGATGCCCGTCATCGCCGGCCAACCAGCGGTGTTGTTCAGCCTGGTGATTGCCCTGACAGCCGTAATCCTGCACCTGGCCGTCAGCTTCTATAGATCTTCACCTGCCGCCGCGCCAACCAGCTACGACATGACCAACCGCGATACCGGCACCGTCAAGTGGTTCAACACGTCCAAAGGCTTCGGCTTTATCTCCCGGGATTCCGGTGATGATATTTTCGTGCACTTTCGCGCGATCCGTGGCGAAGGCCACCGCGTTCTGGTCGAAGGCCAGCGCGTGGAGTTCTCGGTGATGAACCGGGACAAGGGCCTGCAAGCCGAGGACGTGATCGCGGCTTTGCCGCGTCGCTGATCCCAGGCAATAAAAAACCGCGAACAGCCAGACTGTTCGCGGTTTTTTTATGCCTGCACAAAACAGTGCTGTGGCTCAATAGTGCGGGGGTGGCGCCTCTTCCTCAAAGGATTCGAACTGCCCGACCATTTCTTCCTGACGCTTGAGCAGTGCGGCCATTTGCAATTGCAGGCGCTCGACCACCCGTTGCTGCGCCACCAGCACATCGTTCAAGGCCTGAATGGTGTCATCCTGAAACGCCAAACGGCTTTCCAGATCGTTAACGCGTTGTTCCAGACTCATGACTCAGCCCTCCACAAAGGTGAAATCATCGGTCAGCACGACACGCAATCGATCGCGAATAGCGGCCACCTCTTCGCTGCCATAAGGCTTGGCCGGGTGCTTGCCCCACACAGGCGCTGGCCAGGCGGCGTCATCGCGTTTTCGCACTATCACATGCATGTGCAACTGGCTGACCACGTTACCCAACGCTGCGACATTCATTTTGTCGGCATCGAACAAGTCTTTGAGCAACTCGGCCAATGCGGTGGTTTCCAACCACAATTGCTGTTGATCGGCGACATCCAACTGAAACAACTCACTGATATCGTCACGACGAGGTACCAGGATGAACCACGGGTAGCTGGCGTCGTTGGACAGCAGCAGCCGGCAGAGCGGGAAGTCGCCGATGGCAAGGGTGTCCTGTTGTAGTCGTGAATCTAAAGCAAACACTGCGCGCACTCCCGGCTGATCTACATAATTGAGCTTAGCGGCCTCGCCCGAGGGCGGCGCGCCAAGCGACAGACAGGCAGCATACCTGCGAATGCGCCCGCCTTCACGACGGCAATGCCGTTGGGCATTCTCCGAACGCCCCGAGATGGGACATTTATCGACACCCTGCACCAACGCGGGCCCCGGATTGAAGAGCAGCACACGAAAATGACCGAAAACCCTGAAGCACTTGAGACCAACCTCAACCCGAACGGTATGAATCTGGTACAGCCGTAAAATTTTTTGCACCAAAACCGCACAATGCGTCTACGCTCAATGCGCAAGGCATCCGCCAAATACTCACCTGTGGGGTGAACCGGTAACGTTTTTGGTTGTCACGCGCTTGCAACGGCACGGCAACACCATAAGAACAATCGCGTCAAGCCCTGAGAACCGAGGGGCTTTTCGCCCAGTGTTTATGAGGCTTTTACAGGTAAAAACAGGCGTTCAGAAAAAAAGCCACACCGAAATTGCGGTTTGTGCACGCTTGTTGCATTCGTACTCATATGGACTCTAAGCGCACCACGGGACGTGGGAGCCTTAAGACCAACAAAAACAGTGGCAAGGCTGCCCGATGGAGATTCAAGTGTTTTGCCAGGGACTCTTTTTTAGCGATGCAAAAGGCTAGAAAAACAGCGAAAAGTTGTCGGTCCGATTGCATCGGTACTGTGAATTTGCGACATCTACCCAGCCATCTGCGACAGAGTCGTAAAGAAGGTGAAAGGTTGGACTCGCAAGTATCGCCAACATTGTCAGCGTGATATAAGTTTGCGCCGACACAAAAAGAAAGAGCCGCCCAGATAATAAAACAGGTGGGACGGCAGTACTCTTCTAAAAACCAAAGGAGCAAATCACGATGCGCGTGATGAAGTGGAGCATGATCGCCCTGGCTGTTGCAGCAGGCACCTCGCAGTTCGCAATGGCGTCTTCCCAAGAGGAATCCAAGGGCTTTTTTGAAGATCAGAGCCTGAATGTTCACAGCCGTATGCTGTACATGAACCGTGATTTCAAAAATAACCCCAGCACTTCGCAAAGTTATCGCGAAGAGACGGGGCTCGGCCTACGTGCTACGTACGAGTCGGGCTTTACCCAGGGCACCGTAGGTGTCGGTGTAGATGCCTTGGCCAATGGCATGATCAAACTGGACAGCGGCCGTGGCCGTACCGGTAACAGCATGTTCGGTCGTGATAGCGAAGGCCGGCCAGAAGACACCCAATCGAAGGTTGGCGGTGCAGTTAAGTTCCGTCTGTCCGACACTGTCCTGAAATATGGTAACCAATACGTTGCCAGCCCTGTCTTCTCGACAGACGACAGCCGCGTGCTGCCAGAAGTTGCTACCGGCACCATCATCACCAGTAAAGAAATCAAAGGTCTGGAACTGACCGCCGGTCGCTTCTCCGCTCTGAGTTCGCAGACTGGTATGGGCCGCGACAGCATCAACGGACCGCACAACCCAGGCCTGACCAGCGCCAACATTGCCGGCGCTACCTACCAGTTCACCGACAACTTTGTAGCTGGCGTGGCTGCTTCCGATGTAGATGACTACTTCAAGAAGCAATACATAAACGCTAACTACACCCTGCCGATCAACGAAGATCAGTCCCTGAACTTCGACTTCAACGGCTATCGCTCCAAGAGCCAGGGTCAAGAACTGAGCGGCGATGTTGACAACCGCATCTGGTCCCTCGCAGCTGCCTATAGCATCGGCGCTCACAAGTTCACCTTGGCTCACCAGCGCTCTACCGGTGACACAGGTTATGTTTACGGCGTTGACGGCGGTGGCACTATCTTCCTCGCCAACTCCATCCAATACTCCGACTTCAACGGCCAAGATGAGCGTTCCTGGCAGGCTCGCTACGACCTGAACATGAAAACCTACGGCGTTCCTGGCCTGAGCTTCATGACTCGTTACGTCCGTGGTGACAACATCACCACTGGCGCCGAAGAAGGTAAAGAACACGAGTTCGACTTCGAAACCAAGTACGTTATGCAAAGCGGTCCGGCCAAAGACCTGTCTTTCCGCTTGCGTAGCGCGATCTACCGTGCAAACTCCTCTTATAACGGCATCAACGGCAACGACAACAACGACACCCGCCTGATCATCGAATACCCGCTGAGCATTTTGTAATTCAGCGCTAGTTCGAACACGGCAACAAAAAAACGCTCACCTGATCCAGGTGAGCGTTTTTTTGTATCTGGTTTCATACAGTCTTTAATTGTTGCTAGTTAGATAGCAACCTAACAATGCAACACCGACGAAACCTTCAGGTTGTAACCCAGATGTTATTGCGGCGCGGTTTCCTGAACCACACGAATGACTCGCTGTGGAAACGGAATATCAATCCCTGCAGCCTTCAAGCGATCCCGTGATTGTTCGTTAAACATGAACATCACATCCCAGTAATCCGCGGTTTTAACCCACGCTCGCAGGGAGACCGTGATCGAGCTGTCGCCCAAGGTAGAAATCACCGCCTGTGGCGCTGGATCTTGCAGAACACGCTCATCCTTGGCCAGATCCAGCAGCACCTGACGCGCTTGCTGCAGATCGGCTTCGTAATCCACACCCACATCGAACACAACCTTGCGGGTTGGCTGACGGTTGGTGTTGGTAATGATGCCGTTCGACAGGTTGCCGTTCGGCAGGATGATGGTTTTGTTGTCGCCAGTCCGCAGCACGGTGTGGAAAATCTGGATGCTGTCGACCGTACCCGACACGCCTTGCGCCTCGATCCAGTCACCGATACGGAACGGACGGAACAGCAGAATCAGCACGCCGCCAGCAAAGTTAGCCAGGCTGCCCTGCAATGCCAGACCGATGGCCAGGCCGGCAGCACCGATGGCTGCAACAAACGAGGTGGTTTCCACACCGATCATCGAAGCGACGCTGACGATCAGCAGCACTTTGAGAATGACATTGGCCAGCGTACTGATAAAACCTTGCAGCGCCAGGTCGGCGTTACGCAGAGCCAATAAGCCACCGAGCTTGCGCGTGACCTTGTTGATCAGCCACCAGCCGATGGCCAACGTGATCACTGCCAGTAGCACACGGCTGCCGTATTCCATGATCATCGGGATCCACGCTTGGGATGCCTTGACCAGGTTATCCACTTCAGCATTCAAATCCATGTTCTATCTCCTGATTTCCGGCTACGCGGCACGCAAAAAATAAGTAGCGCAAAAATCCGCCGGGGAAAATAAATCCGAGCGAGAGAGGGTTTGCCCGTGAAAGCGGTGTCTCAGTGAACCTTATTGCTCAATGACACACCGCGTTCGTGAGCAAGCCCACTCCCACAGATTGTGCGGATAGCGCTTAGTCGCGGAAGTTGTTGAACTGCAGCGGCATGCCGAACTCCTTGGCACGCAGGGCCGCGATGGCTTCTTGCAGGTCATCACGCTTCTTGCCGGTAACGCGCACCTGCTCGCCCTGAATGGCGGCCTGAACCTTGAGCTTGGCGTCCTTGATGTGGCCGACGATCTTCTTCGCCAGTTCCTTGTCGATACCTTCCTTGAGCACGGCATCCTGTTTCATCAGCTTGCCCGATGCGTAAGCGTCCTTGACCTCAAGACACTGCACATCGATCTTGCGCTTGACCAAGGCCAGTTTGAGGATCTCGATCATCGCCTCCAGCTGGAAATCGGCTTCAGCGGTCAGGTTGACGGTCAGGTCTTTTTCCTTGAACTCGAAGCTGCCTTTGCCTTTCAGGTCATAACGACGATCGAGTTCCTTCACGGCGTTCTCGACCGCGTTGGTGAGTTCGTGTTTGTCCAGTTCGGATACCACGTCGAACGACGGCATGTAATCTCTCCAATAAAAAGGCGCGCTCGATGAGGATGGAGCGCGCTTGGCTTGCGGTTAAAATCGGGCTCATTATAACGGGTCTTTTCTTACCGACACGGCGAGCCGCACATGCCTGCAACCAATCGAGCAAAAATCTGATGTCTATCCCTTGGCATGTTCTTGGCGCCGGCAGTCTCGGCACTCTTTGGGCTGCGCGCCTGGCTTGCGCTGGCTTGCCGGTCCGGCTGATCGTGCGGGACGCGATGCGCTTGCACAGCTATCAGGCAGCCGGCGGATTAACCCTCGTGGAACAAGGACAAGCCAAGACTTATGCAGTTCCCGGCGAAACGCCGGACAGCCCGCAACCAATCCGTCGCCTGTTGTTGGCCTGCAAGGCCTACGATGCCGAAAGCGCGGTCGCCCTCCTCGCTCCGCGCCTGGCGCCGGATGCCGAATTGATCCTGCTGCAAAACGGCCTGGGCAGCCAGGACGCTGTCGCCGCGCAAGTGCCGCAAGCACGCTGCATCAGTGCCTCCAGCACCGAAGGCGCGTTCCGCGATGGCGACTGGCGCGTGGTGTTTGCCGGCCACGGTTACACCTGGCTCGGCGATGCCGCTCACCCGGTAGCGCCGATCTGGCTGGATGATCTGGAGGCAGCGAATATTCCCCATGAATGGAGCACCGACATCCTCACCCGGCTGTGGCGCAAGCTGGCGCTCAACTGCGCGATCAATCCGCTGACCGTGTTGCACAACTGCCGCAATGGCGGCTTGCAGGCGCACCACTGCGAAGTGGCCACGTTGTGCGCAGAACTGGCGGAGTTGCTTCAGCGTTGCGGCCAACCGGCAGCCGCCGACAACCTGCAACAGGAAGTGGAACGAGTGATCCAGGCCACCGCTGCCAATTACTCATCGATGTATCAAGACGTGGCCAACCAGCGACGCACCGAGATCAGCTATCTATTGGGGCACGCCTGCAAAGTCGCCGCACGCCATCAACTCAACTTGCCGCACCTCAGCCAATTGCAACAACGACTGGTCGCTCATCTGCACAGCCTCGGATTGCCCAGCGACTGAGCAGCGGCTACGCTGGCCACTTGTTCCCTTGCTGCGATAAACCTGATGCCATTGCGCCAGCGCCTCGAAAACCTGCCCGTCGGCCAGAAACTGCTGGCCGCCCTGCTGGTGCTGTTGACCACTGTCTTGCTCGTCGCCAACCTGACTTTTATCAGCGCCGCTTATTACATCTCCCAGGAAAGCATGGCCCCGCAAGCCTTGCAGACCATCGGCCGGCTGATTGCCAACCCAAGTCTGGTCAGCGAAGCCCTGCAATCGCCGCGCAGCGCCGAACGCCTGCTCAAGGAGCTCGACAGCTATTCACCATTGCGCGCCGCCGCCCTGTATGACGGCAATGGCGAACGACTGGCGCAAGTGCAGCATGGTGACAAGCTCAACTTGCCGGAACACGATCGGCACATCGAAGCCTGGCAACTGACCGAGTTTCGCAGCAATCAATTGATCACCCTGCCCCGCCCTGGCACTTCACCCGGTCATCTGTTGCTGGTGGCCAGCAGCGAATTGCCGATGGCGTTCTACACCGGCACGCTGACCGCGAGTCTCGGCATCCTGATTTTCAGTGTGCTGCTTTGGCTGGTGATTGCCCGGCAGATCAAACGCCTGATCACCCGCCCGATTCACGAACTTGAAGAACTCTCGCGCCAGGTCACCCGCGAAGAGAACTACGCCCTGCGCGCCTCGCGCGGTAACCACGACGAAATCGGCAGTCTTGCCGAGGCGTTCAACACCATGCTCTCGCGCATCGAAGCCCGCGAACAGCAGCTCAAACGCGCCCGCGACGACTCGCAAGCCGCTTTCGATCAAGCTCAGGGGCTGGCCGAAGAAACCCGCCACACCAACCGCAAACTGGAACTGGAGGTCCAGGTGCGCAGCAAGATCGAGAAAAAACTCACCGGTTTCCAGAACTACCTCAACAGCATCATCGACTCCATGCCCTCGGCGCTGATCGCCCTCGACGAGCAGCTCTACGTCACCCAGTGGAACCAGGAAGCCAGTGCCCTGTCCGGCACGCGACTCGACGAAGCGCTGAACCAGCCGATCTTCCTGGCGTTTGAACCGCTCAAGCCGTTTCTGCCGCAGCTCAAGGAAACCGTAGAGCAACACACGGTAGCGAAAATCGAGCGCGTAACCTGGTTCAAGGACGACGAGCCCAAGCACTACGCCCTGACGTTCTACCCGCTGATGGGCGGCGCCGGGCGTGGCGTGGTGATCCGCATCGACGACATCACCCAACGCCTGTCGCTGGAAGAAATGATGGTGCAGTCGGAGAAAATGCTCTCGGTCGGCGGCCTCGCCGCAGGCATGGCCCACGAAATCAATAACCCGCTGGGCGCAATCCTGCACAACGTGCAGAACATCCGCCGGCGCCTGTCGCCGGACCTGCCGAAGAACCTCGAAACCGCCGAACAGCTGGGCATTGAACTCGACACGGTCAACCGCTACCTGCAGGGCCGAGAAGTCCCGAAATTGCTCGATGGCATTCAGCAGGCCGGCGCCCGGGCGGCGAAAATCGTCACCCACATGCTCAGCTTCAGCCGTCGTAGCACCCGGCAACTGGCCCCGTGTGATTTGCCGGCGCTGATTGATCAAGCGGTGGAAATCGCTGGCAACGACTTCGATCTGGCCATCGGTTTTGACTTCAAGGGACAGGCGATCATCCGTCAGTTCGACCCTGCGCTCGGCCCGGTTCCAGGCACGGCCAACGAACTGGAACAAGTCCTGCTCAACCTGCTGAAAAACGCCGCGCAAGCGATTCACCAACGCGAAGACGACAGCGAGCCGGGGCGAATCATTCTGCGTACCAGGCTCAATCCACCGTGGGCCGAGATTCAGGTCGAGGACAACGGCATCGGCATGAGCGAGAACGTGCGTAAACGCATTTTCGAACCGTTCTTTACCACCAAGGAAGTCGGCCAGGGCACAGGCCTTGGGTTGTCGGTGTCGTACTTCATCATCACCAATAACCACAAAGGGCAGATGGAGGTGCAATCGGCGCCGGGCCAGGACACCTGCTTCACCCTGCGCCTTCCGCTGGCCCAACCTGCGCCCGTTGCGGCCCAAACCCATCAACTATCGAGGTAACCCATGGGCTTTCGCCTGTCGAAGATTTACACCCGCACCGGTGACACTGGCGAAACCAGCCTGGGCGATGGCCGCCGCGTGCCGAAGGATCACCCACGCATCGAGGCGATTGGCGAAGTCGATACGCTGAACAGCCAGGTCGGCGTATTGCTGGCCGGCCTGATTGCCGAGCGCGAGGCCTATCCGAGCCTGAGTGAACTGATCGAGGTATTGGCGCCTTGTCAGCATCGACTGTTCGACTTGGGTGGCGAGTTGGCAATGCCGGAATATCAGGCGCTCAACGCAGCGGAAATCGAACGGCTGGAAACGGCGATTGATGTGTGGAATGAGGAGTTGGGGCCGCTGGAGAATTTCATTCTGCCGGGCGGTTCGATGCTGATCGCTCAGGCCCATGCGTGCCGAAGCCTGGCCAGGAGTGCCGAGCGACGCTGTCAGCATTTGAACGCCATTGAGCCGTTGGCCGGGGTTGGGCTGGCATATATCAATCGGCTGTCGGATTTGTTGTTTGTCGCGGCGCGGCTGATTGCGCGGCGGCAGGGGGTGGCGGAGATTCTTTGGCAGCCTGCTGCAAAACCTTCAGGACAGTAGCGCCTGAGCGGACGCCTTCGCGAGCAAGCCCCCAGTTGATTGCATTCCAATTAAAGGAACCCGATCAACTGTGGGAGCGGGCTTGCTCGCGAAGAGGCCAGCAGCATCACCACATATTTCAGCTCTCTGGCCAGAACGCCCGAATCCCCGCCACACCCTGAGCACCAACCCCCCAAGCCTTCTCCCGCTCCGCCGGACCAACGCCGCCGAGCAGGAACACCGGTTTGCTGCAACCTTCGATCAACGCTGAAGCCTGCTCCCAGCCCAGCGGCGTCGCATCCGGGTGAGTCAACGTCGGCTGCACCGGCGACAGGGTCACGAAATCCACCCCCATCTGCTCGGCCAGAGCCAACTCTTCTGCGCTATGGCAAGACGCCGCCAACCAACGCTGCGCCGGCAACGGGCGACCCGCCGCGGCGTATTTGCGCAACTGCGCAGAAGTGATATGCCAACCCGCAGACGGGAAATCACCGAGCCATTCGAACGGCCCTTTGATCATCAACTGCGCTTTACCGGCACACAGACCGGCGGCGTCTACTGCCAGATCGCGGTACTTCGGGTCATAGCCATTGGGCGCGCGCAACTGGATCAGCTTGATCCCGCCAGCAATTGCCTTCTGGATGCCGCGCAACAACGCCGCAGTTTCCAGGTCTTGCGGGGTGATCAGGTACTCAGCAGGTAACCGCGCCGCCGCAACGATCGGCTGGTTGGCGGCCGGGAACTCATAATTCGCCAGTTCCTTGGCGCTCACCCAGACCAATGGCTGGCCTTCGGCGCCATGGGGGGCGCCGCTGAAGCTCGAGACTTCCCAGACATCCAGCAGCACCTGCTTGTCCGGATAGTCATGGCGCACTTTGATCAATGGCCGGGCAGCGCCAACGACGATACCCAACTCTTCCTGCAGCTCACGGGCCAGCGCGCTTTCAACGGATTCGCCAGCCTCGACCTTGCCACCGGGGAATTCCCACAAGCCCCCCTGGTGCTGGGTATCGGCACGACGGGCAATGAGAATCTTGCCACTGTCGTCACGGATGACGGCAGCAGCGACGTGTACACGCTTCACGGGTTCAATTCCTCCAGTCCAGCCTTCTGCCAAGCCTTGAAGGCCGGCCATTGGTAGACGGTTTCAACATAGGCTTCGTCAGCCGCGGGCAGCTTCACCTGATAGGTGTGCAGACGCACGGCAATCGGAGCGAAGAACGCATCGGCCAGGCTCACGCGGCCAAACAGGTACGGCCCTTCTTCTGTGGCGACAGCACGGCATTCGGCCCACAACGCGAGCATGCGTTCAATATCGACCTTCACCTCCGGCGGCACCGGGTTCAGCGGCGCATCGTGGCTGAGGTTGAACGGCATGTGGTTACGCATGGCGAAGAAGCCGCTGTGCATTTGTGCACAGGCGGATCGGGCCTGGGCGCGGGCCGCGATGTCAGTCGGCCAGAGTGGCTCGGACGGGAACTGCTCAGCGAGGTATTCGGCAATCGCCAGCGAATCGGCGATGGTACCGCGCGCGGTTTTCAGCAGCGGCACCTTGGCCGTCGGTGAATGCTTGAGCAGTTGCTCACGGGTGTCGGGCTTGCCGAGTTTGATCAGTTCTTCGCTGTAAGGCGCGCCGGTCAGCTCAACTGCCAGCGCAGCACGTAGCGACCATGAGGAAAGCAGTTTGTCGCCGATGATCAGGTGCAGGGACATGGTTTTGGCGCCTTTTCGTCAGAGGAAAAGCTTTGGGACTTGTGGTGTCTGGACTGCCGTCTTCGCGGGCAGCTCATACCCGGCCTGTGGATCAGGTCCGGTATTCGGCGTTGATCTTCACGTATTCATGCGACAGGTCGGTGGTCCAGATCGTTTCGCTGCAATCGCCGCGACCCAGCTCGATACGGATCGTGATCTCTTCCTGCTGCATCACCGCCGAGCCTTGCGCTTCAGTGTAGGTCTCAGCACGAGCGCCACGGCTGGCGATGCACACATCACCAAGGAACACGTCGATCTTGCTCACATCCAGTTCCGGCACGCCGGCACGGCCGACAGCGGCCAGGATGCGACCCCAGTTCGGATCGGAGGCGAACAGTGCGGTCTTGATCAGCGGCGAGTGTGCCACGGTGTAACCGACGTCCAGACACTCCTGATGATTGCCGCCGCCGTTGACTTCAACGGTCACAAACTTGGTCGCGCCTTCGCCGTCACGCACGATGGCCTGGGCCACGTCCATGCACACTTCGAACACCGCTTGCTTGAGTTTGGCAAACAGTTCGCCTTCGGCACGGGTAATTTCCGGCAGAGCCGCCTGGCCGGTGGCAATCAGCATGCAGCAATCGTTGGTCGAGGTGTCGCCGTCGATGGTGATGCGGTTGAACGACTTGTTGGCGCCGTCGAGCATCAGATTTTGCAGCACGTCGCGGGCAACTTTGGCGTCTGTCGCGATGTAGCCGAGCATGGTCGCCATGTTCGGGCGAATCATGCCTGCGCCTTTGCTGATGCCGGTCACCGTGAGGGTCACGCCGTCATGCTGGAACTGGCGGCTGGCACCCTTGGGCAGGGTGTCGGTGGTCATGATGCCGGTGGCGGCCGCTTCCCAGTTGTTTTCCGACAGATCATCCAGCGCGGCTTGCAGCGCACCTTCGATTTTCTCGACCGGCAGTGGCTCGCCGATGACACCGGTGGAGTACGGCAGAATCTGATTGGCGTCGACGCCAGTCAGCTCAGCCAATCTGGCGCAAGTGCGCTCAGCCGCGGCCAGGCCTGGCTCGCCGGTGCCTGCGTTGGCATTGCCGGTGTTGGTCAGCAAGTAGCGCACAGCGTTCTGCACGCGTTGTTTCGCCAGGATCACAGGCGCAGCACAAAAAGCGTTCAACGTGAACACGCCCGCCACGGTCGAACCCTCAGCGCAGCGCATCACCACAACATCTTTGCGCCCGGGGCGCTTGATGCCGGCCGAGGCGATACCGAGTTCAAAACCGGCAACCGGGTGCAACGTTGGCAAAGGACCAAGACCAACAGCCATGAATGCGCTCCTTACTCAATGATGTCAGCACCGCCCATCGTTGGGACGGTGGCTTGAATGGCAAAACGCCGCGACGGCAGAAGCCGGTCGCGGCGCGGGTATTTCAGCCGTTGTAACGGGTTTTACTGGATCTGCCCGTGGCAATGCTTGAATTTCTTGCCCGAACCGCAGTAGCACAGTTCGTTGCGGCCCAGCTTCTGCTCGTTGCGCACCGGAGCGGTGGCGAGGGCCACATCGACCTCTTCACCCAACGCGTCCGGTTGATCCAGACCAGGAGCTTCGGCATGTTCGAACTGCAAGCGGGCAGCCAGTGCCTCAGCTTCCTCACGCAGGCGTTGCTCTTCGGCTTCCGGATCTTCGCGGCGCACCTGAACGTGCGACAGCACGCGGATCGAGTCGCGCTTGATCGAATCGAGCAGCTCGGAGAACAGCGTGAACGACTCGCGCTTGTATTCCTGCTTCGGGTTCTTCTGGGCGTAGCCACGCAGGTGGATGCCGTGACGCAGGTGATCCATGGTCGACAGGTGATCTTTCCACAGATCGTCCAGCACGCGCAGAACGATTTGCTTCTCGAAGGAGCGCAGTGCTTCGGCACCGGCCTGATCTTCTTTCTCGTTGTACGCAGCGATCAGCTCGTTCATCAGCTTCTCGCGCAGGGTTTCTTCGTACAGGTGATCGTCTTCATCGAGCCATTGCTGGATCGGCAGTTTCACCCCGAAGTCGCTGGCAAGCGCTGCTTCCAGACCGGCCACATCCCACTGCTCTGGCAGGGACTGCGGCGCAATATGGGCGCTGATGGTCGCGTTGAGCACGTCCTGACGGAAATCGGCGATGGTTTCACCGATGTTGTCGGCGGCCAGCAACGTGTTACGCATGTGATAAATCACTTTACGCTGTTCGTTGTTGACGTCATCGAACTCGAGCAGTTGCTTACGAATGTCGAAGTTACGCCCTTCAACCTTGCGCTGCGCCTTCTCGATCGCGTTGGTCACCATGCGGTGCTCGATCGCTTCGCCCGGCTGCATGCCCAGGGCTTTCATGAAGTTCTTCACCCGGTCAGAGGCGAAGATGCGCATCAGGCTGTCTTCCAGCGACAGGTAGAAGCGGCTGGAACCGGCATCACCCTGACGGCCGGCACGACCACGCAACTGGTTGTCGATACGGCGGGATTCGTGACGCTCGGAGGCGATGACCTGCAAGCCGCCGGACTCCAGCACTTGCTGGTGACGCTTTTGCCAGTCGGCCTTGATCTGGGCAATTTGCTCAGGGGTCGGGTTTTCCAGCGAAGCGACTTCAACTTCCCAGTTACCGCCCAACAGGATGTCGGTACCACGACCGGCCATGTTGGTGGCGATGGTCAGTGCGCCCGGACGACCGGCCTGCGCAATGATCTCGGCTTCTTTTTCGTGGAACTTGGCGTTCAGAACCTTGTGTTCGATGCCTTCCTTCACGAGCAGTGCGGACATGTGCTCGGAGGTTTCGATGGTGGCAGTACCCACCAGCACCGGACGGCCAGCGGCCATGCTTTCCTTGATGTCCGCCACGATCGCCGTGTATTTCTCTTCGGCGGTGAGGAATACCAGGTCGTTGTAGTCTTTACGCGCCAACGGTTTGTTCGGCGGAATGACCATGACTTCCAGACCATAGATCTGGTGGAATTCGAACGCTTCGGTGTCGGCGGTACCGGTCATGCCGGACAGCTTGGTGTACAGACGGAAGTAGTTCTGGAACGTGGTCGAGGCCAGGGTCTGGCTCTCGGCCTGAATATTCAGGTTTTCCTTGGCTTCGATGGCCTGGTGCAGGCCTTCGGACAAACGACGGCCCGGCATGGTACGGCCGGTATGTTCGTCGACCAGTACGACCTGGCCGTCCTGCACGATGTATTCAATGTTGCGATTGAACAGCTTGTGCGCACGCAGACCGGCATAGACGTGGGTCAGCAGGCCCAGGTTATGTGCCGAATACAGGCTCTCGCCTTCAGCCAGCAGGCCAACGCGGGTAAGCATGTCTTCGATGAACTGGTGACCGGCTTCGTTGAGTTCGACCTGACGGGTCTTCTCATCGACGGTGTAATGGCCGGCCTTGGTGACTTCGCCTTCGACTTCTTCAACGTGCAGTTCCAGCTGCGGGATCAGTTTGTTGATCTCGATGTACAGCTTGGAGCTGTCCTCGGCCTGACCCGAAATGATCAGCGGGGTACGCGCTTCGTCGATAAGGATGGAGTCGACTTCGTCGATCACGGCAAAGTTGAGTTCGCGCTGGAATTTTTCTTCCATGCTGAACGCCATGTTGTCGCGCAGGTAGTCGAAACCGAATTCGTTGTTGGTGCCGTAAGTAATGTCGGCAGCGTAAGCCGTGCGTTTTTCTTCCGGCGGCTGGAACGGCGTCACGACGCCGACAGTCAGGCCGAGGAACTCATACAGCGGACGCATCCAGTTGGCGTCACGGCGGGCCAGGTAGTCGTTCACGGTCACAACGTGCACGCCCTTGCCGGACAGTGCGTTGAGGTAAACACCCAGGGTAGCCACGAGGGTTTTACCCTCACCGGTACGCATTTCGGCGATCTTGCCTTCATGCAAGGTCATGCCACCGACGAGTTGTACGTCGAAGTGGCGCATGCCCATGATGCGCTTGCCGGCTTCACGGGCGACCGCGAAGGCTTCTGGCAACAGCTTGTCGAGGGTTTCCCCTTTGGCGATGCGGGCCTTGAACTCATCGGTCTTGGCGCGCAATTGATCGTCCGAAAGGGCCACCATTTGCTCTTCGAAGGCATTGACGAGCTGCACCGTCTTGAGCATGCGTTTGACTTCACGCTCGTTCTTGCTTCCAAAAAGTTTCTTTAACAAAGGCGCAAACATATCGGCAGGATCTTCCACACTAAAGGGATGGAGGGCGGCCCCGTGAGTCGCCCGTGCAGCCCTCATGGCCGCATGCGAACGAGCATTCTACCCGGAAACGGTGGTGAGGAAAGTGGCGATGTTCCACGATGCTGGCACTGCGCTTTGACGGGGCTCACTTGAAATAGGGGCGTTTTGCTCAACTTCAAGTCATGCAGAAAAGAAGTTAGTGGTTGATTTAATGGGCAAAGCAGGGGCAAAAGCAATGGGCGAGTGATCTCGCTGCTTTCTGCTACCATGGCGCTTCTGTTACTTCAGGTGTTCGATCATGGCATTTCGCCCTCTTACGGCCAGAGCACCCGCCGTTCTACTGCGCGAAGCCAAGCCGCTCAAAGCCATCCTCGGCCATGCCCAGCGTTTGGGTCATTTGCAGCGTCTACTTGAAAGCCAACTGCAACCCGCTGCCCGCGAACACTGCCATGTCGCTTCGTGGCGTGAAGGCAGTCTGTTGCTGATTGTCACCGACGGCCACTGGGCCACACGCCTGCGTTATCAGCAAAAGCGTCTGCAACGGCAATTACAAATGTTCGACGAGTTCGCCAGCCTGACGCGGATTCTGTTCAAGGTGCAACCGCCAACGGTTCAGCGTGGCGCGAGCGGGCATACCATGGACCTGTCGACGGATGCAGCGGCGACGATTCAGGCGACGGCGGACGGGATCACTGATCCGGGTTTGCGCGCAGCGCTGGAGCGCCTTGCCGCGCACGCCAAAGCCAAGACCTGACATCGATCTGACGGGGAGCGAGCAAGCCCGCTCCCACCGGTTGATCAGCGGCGTTTGCTGCCGCCGAGCAGGGAGCCCATCAGGCCGCGTACCAGTTGCTTGCCCAGGTTGTTGGCAGCCTGGCGCATGGCCGATTTCAGCGCCTGCCCTGCCGCCGTACCAAGAAACTCCCCTGCCCTGTCGGCCAGACCAGGCTCTGGTACTGCTGGCTTGCCCGCCGGTGTTTCAGGCTCCGGCGCCAGGTTTTTGCGTCCCATGAGAATTTCATAAGCCGACTCCCGGTCAATCGGTTTGTCATACCGGCCCTTGAACGGTGAGCCGGCTATCAGCATCGTGCGCTCGGTTTGCGACAACGGCCCGATTCGTGACTGCGGCGGCGCGACCAGCACGCGCTCAACCATTTGCGGCGTGCCCTTGTCCGCGAGTGTGCCGACCAGCGCCTCGCCGATACCCAACTCAGTCAGCACCGACAAACTGTTGAACGCAGGGTTGGGCCGGAACCCGTCCGCCACTGCGCGCAGGGATTTCTGCTCTTTGGTGGTGAAGGCGCGCAACCCGTGCTGGATGCGCAAACCAAGCTGCGCCAGCACATCGTCCGGCAAGTCAGCCGGTGATTGGGTGACGAAATACACACCGACACCTTTGGACCGAATCAACCGCACCACCTGTTCCAGGCGCTCTTGCAAGGCTTTGGGTGTGTCGCCGAACAACAAATGCGCCTCATCGAAAAACAGCGCCAGCAGCGGTTTATCCGCGTCACCGCGCTCTGGCAGTTGTTCGAACAACTCGGCCAGCAGCCACAGCAAGAACGTCGCGTAGACCTTCGGCGCCTCATGCACCAGACGGCTGGCGTCAAGCAGATGAATGCGCCCACGGCCATCGGCGGCCGGTTGCAGGATGTCTTCAAGTTGCAGTGCCGGCTCGCCAAACAAGGCTTCTGCGCCCTGCTGTTCCAGGGTTGCCAGCCGACGCAATAGCGCCTGACTGGAACCGGTGGTCATCAGCGCGGCGTCGTCTCCCAACATTTGCGGATTGTCTTTGAGGTGATTGAGCAGCGCTTTCAGGTCCTTCAGATCCAGCAACAACAGCCCCTCACGATCCGCGACTTTGAACGCGGCATACAGCGCCGCTTGCTGGCTGTCGGTGAGTTCCAGCAGGGTGCCGATCAGCAGCGGGCCCATCTCACTTAACGTGGTGCGCAGCGGATGGCCCGACTCGCCGTGGATGTCCCACAACGTCACCGGATAAGCCTGCGGTTTGTAGTTGAGCCAAGGCATCCCGGCAATGCGCTCGGCGACTTTGCCCTGGGGGGTGCCGGCAGCACCAAGGCCGCACAGATCACCCTTGATGTCGGCAGCGAATACCGCCACGCCCGCGTCGCTGAAGGCTTCGGCCAGACGCTGCAAGGTGACGGTTTTACCCGTACCGGTCGCGCCGGCGACCAGCCCGTGTCGATTCGCCAGACGCATGGCCTGGGCGATCGGTTGCCCCGCGAGATCGGCGCCGATTACGAGTTGCGATGAGTCAGGCATTTTGTCACCCGTTGGTTAATCTTTGATTCTGCATGGCCGATAAAGAAAGGTGAGAGCCCGACCAAAAGTCAGGACAGACATTTCCCTAAGGAGAGACGGAAATATCAGCTTACTTTCATCCTTGCCCATTGCGCATGTTTCTATAAAAGCACGCCCTGGACATTAAGACCTTAGCGGAACCCCAAGCCATGAACAAAAATCTGCGCTTCAGCCATAAAATTTTGCTTGCCGCCGCCCTCATCGTCATTGCTGCCTTCGCCTCGTTCACGCTGTATAACGACTGGCTCCAGCGCAATGCGATTCGAGATGACCTGAACAACTACCTCAACGAAATGGGCGAAGTCACCGCCGGCAATATTCAGACGTGGCTCAGCGGCCGCATTCTGCTGGTCGAGAACGCCGCACAAAACATCGCCATCAACCCCGAACCCGCCAATGTCGCCAGTCTGCTGGACCAGAAGGCCCTGACCTCGACGTTCATGGCCACCTACCTGGGCGATGCCACCGGTCATTTCACCATCCGCCCGGACGTGAAGATGCCGGACGGTTTCGATCCACGGGTTCGCCCTTGGTACAAAGGTGCCGAGAGCAGCAGTACCCCGACCCTGACCGAGCCCTACATCGACGCGGCCACCGGCCAACTGATCATTTCCATTGCCACCGCCTCGAAAAAGGCCGGCCAGAGCGTCGGCGTGGTTGGCGGCGACTTGAGCCTGCAATCGCTGGTCGACACCCTCGCCGCCCGGGACTTCGACGGCATGGGTTATGTGTTCCTGGTCAGCGCCGACGGCAAGATCCTCGTGCACCCGGACAAAGCGCTGGTGATGAAATCGCTGAAAGAAGCGTATCCGCAGGACACCCCGCGCATCAGCAGCGACTTCAGTGAAATCACCGTCGATGGCAAAACCCGCATCGTCACTTTTGCCCCGATCAAAGGCCTGCCGTCGGTGAACTGGTACATCGGCCTGTCGGTGGACAAGGACAAAGCCTTCGCGATGCTCAGCCAATTCCGCGCCTCGGCAGTGATTGCGACGGTTATCGCGGTAGCCATCATCATTGCCCTGCTCGGCATGCTGATCCGTATCCTCATCCAGCCACTGCACGTCATGACCCGCGCCATGGAAGACATCGCCGATGGTGAAGGCGACCTGACCAAACGCCTGACCATCGTCAATAACGATGAGTTCGGCACCCTCGGCACCGCGTTCAACCGCTTCGTCGAGCGCATCCACCGCTCGATCCGCGAAGTGTCGTCGGCCACAGGGCAAGTCAACGAAGTCGCGCTGCGCGTGGTCGCCGCGTCGAACTCGTCGATGTACAACTCCGATCAGCAAGCTTCGCGCACCAGCAGTGTCGCCGCCGCGATCAATGAGCTAGGTGCCGCGGCTCAGGAAATCGCCCGCAATGCCGCGCAAGCCTCGAATCAGGCCAGCGATGCCCGCGGCCTCGCTGAGGACGGCCAGCAAGTGGTGGATCGCAGCATCAAGGCGATGAATCAACTGTCGAGCATGCTCAGCGCATCGAGCAGCAACATTGAGTCGCTGAACAGCAAAACCGTGAACATCGGCCAGATTCTCGAAGTGATCACCAGCATTTCCCAGCAAACCAACCTGCTGGCACTCAACGCTGCGATCGAAGCGGCGCGTGCCGGCGAGGCCGGTCGTGGTTTTGCCGTGGTGGCGGATGAAGTGCGTAACCTGGCACACCGCACCCAGGAATCAGCGCAACAGGTGCAGACCATGATCGAGGAGTTGCAAGTCGGCGCCCGTGAGTCGGTGAGCACCATGAGTGACAGCCAGCGTCACAGCCAGGACAGCGTGGAGATTGCCAACCTCGCGGGTGAGCGTTTGAACAGTGTGACCCAGCGCATTGGCGAGATCGACGGGATGAACCAGTCGGTGGCCACCGCGACCGAAGAGCAAACGGCCGTGGTCGAGTCGATCAACGTGGACATCACCGAAATCAACACGCTGAATCAGGAAGGCGTTGAGAACCTGCAGGCGACGTTGCGTGCCTGTTCGGATCTGGAGCAGCAGGCTTCGCGGTTGACGCAGTTGGTGGGCAGTTTCCGCATTTAAGATCAAAAACCTCCCCCCTCACCCCAAGGTGTGAGGGAAAAGGGCGCCGATCTTCAAGCGTTTCAAACCTGAGTTGGGCTCAAACTCTCAGGTCGATGTATCAAGCCCAAACACTTCGCGCAGCCCTCTCCTTCCGGGAGAGGGCTGCGCTTCGTTGCACCGCACAAATCCCGACCGAACATCTATTGTGGATAAAGGTCAACCAAAGGAGAGCAACGCTGCGGAGGGACGATCACTGTGCACATCGCCGATATCACCATGTTCTATGCCCCGGCCAGCGGTGGCGTACGCACTTATCTTGACGCCAAACACCGCCGGTTGGGCGTCAAACCCGGGACTCGTCACAGTCTGCTGATCCCGGGCGCGCATTTCGGTGAAAACGATGGTGTTTATACGGTTCCCGCTCCCGCCCTGCCCTTTGGCAAGGGTTACCGCTTCCCCGTGCGTTTGGCCCCTTGGCGAAACGTCCTGCAGGACTTGCAGCCCGATCTGATTGAAGTGGGCGACCCGTACCTCACCGCATGGGCCGCACTGGATGCCCGGCGCCAACTGGATGTACCGGTGATCGGTTTTTACCATTCCGACCTGCCGCTGCTGGCCAGTAACCGCATGGGACATTGGGTTACGCCCAACGTCGAGGCCTATGTCACCAAGCTCTACGGCAACTTTGATCGGGTACTGGCGCCGAGCCAGGTTATGGCTGACAAGCTGACGGGCCTGGGGGTGCGCAACGTCTTCGTGCAACCGCTGGGCGTTGACCTGCAAAACTTCCACCCGGGCGCCGCTGATCCAGGCTTGCGCGCCCAACTGGGGATCGCCGAAGACACGCGCCTGCTGATCTTCGCCGGGCGCGGCTCGAAAGAGAAAAACCTGCCGGTCCTGCTCAAATGCATGCAACGCCTCGGCCCGCGCTATCACCTGCTGCTGGTGGGTTCATCGATGCCCGCCGTGGTGCCGGACAACGTCAGCGTCATCAATCAATTCTGCCCGGCACCGACCATTGCCCGACTGATGGCCAGTGCCGATGCCTTGGTGCATGCCGGCGATCAGGAAACCTTCGGTCTGGTGATCCTCGAAGCCATGGCCTGCGGTATTCCGGTTGTGGCGGTGGCGGCCGGGGCTTTTCAAGAGATCGTGCCAGAATCCTGCGGCCTGCTGTGCGCACCGAACAACCCACAAGCCATGGCCAACGCCGTGCACGAGTTGTTCAGTCGCGACAGCGCAAGACTTGGCCAACAGGCGCGCCAACATGTCGAACGGCATTACGCCTGGGACACCGTGGTCGACAGTTTGCTGAGCCACTACCATGCCGTCCTCGGCCATGTGACACGGAAGGTGGCCAATGGCTGATTCCCTGAATCGCCCCGCCGTACTGCTGACGCTGCACGACGTGGCCCCCTCTACCTGGGCGGATTACCGACCTTTTGTAGAAACAGTCGATGCTTTAGGCAACGTGCCGATGACCTGGCTGGTGGTACCGGATTTTCATCGCCGTGATGCCCTTGACGCTCACCCGGACTTTCGTCGACTGCTGAGCACCCGCCTCGCACGCGGCGATGAACTGGCTTTGCACGGTTATTTTCATGATGACCAGGAACCTGACCCGACCACGCCACGCGATTGGTTCATGCGCCGTCTCTATACCCATGAAGGCGAGTTCTATCGTTTATCCCACAACGCCGCGCTCGCCCGCCTGCGCACCGGCATTGAACTGTTCCAGCGCTACGATTGGCCGCTGCACGGCTTCGTTGCTCCAGCCTGGTTGATGAGCGAAGGCACGCGACAAGCTCTGCGCCAATTACCGCTGCGCTACACCAGCGATCCTCAGCACCTTTATCGTCTGCCGGACTTCACCCCTGTCGATGCGCCGGGGCTGGTATGGAGTGCGCGCAGCGCCTGGCGTCGTGGTAGCGCGAACACCGCTGGCGTCACGCCCCAGTGATTCGTCTAGGCTTGCACCCGGTGGACATGCGTCATGGCTACTCCCGCGATTACTGGCTCAATACCCTCCTGCGGCTGCTGGCGTCAGGAAGAGTGCCGATGACCAAGGTGAACTGGCTTGCACAACAGCGCGGTCAACGGGTACGTGCCGCATGAGTCGCGGCCTTGTGTTGTTGCTTGGTCTGCTCGCAGCCGTGCTGATCCCGTTGCTGCTCGGCGGCAGCGGAATCTGGGCGCGCTTGCAAAACTTTCCGCTGCAATGGCTGCTGATCATGTTCGCCATGATTCTGCTTTGCTGGGGCATCAACACCCTGCGTCTGCGCTTATTGCTCGGCGATCAGCGTAATCGCATCACGCCGATGAAGAGCCTGGGCGTGGTCATGGCCGTTGAATTCGCCTACTGCGCGACACCGGGCGGCAGTGGCGGCCCCCTGACGATCATGGCCCTACTGGGCCGCTGCGGCGTGCGCCCGTCCCGCAGCAGCGCCGTGTTTGCCATGGATCAGTTGAGTGACCTGCTGTTCTTTCTGTGCGCCTTGAGTGGCATTCTGATTTACGCCGTGTTCCGGCACCTGAGTGATCGTCTCGAATGGCTTTTAATCGTCAGCGCCGTATCGTTGTTCGGCGGGCTGTTCAGTTGCGTACTGCTGGCGCGATACCACCGCCCACTGATTCGCCTGAGCGGACGGCTACTGGCCAGAATGAACGTGCCCGCGAGCACGCGCCGTCGCTGGACGCGCAAGGTGCTGCACTTTCTCGCCGACTTCATCAATGCTCTGAAGTTGCCCTGGCAGACGTTGAGCAAAGTGTTCGCCCTCACCTGCGTGCATTGGCTGCTGCGCTACAGCGTGCTGTATCTGGCGTTGCGTGGACTGGGCGCGGACTTGCAGTGGGCCTGGAGTTTTCTGGTGCAGATGCTCTCGCTGGGCGCCGGACAGCTCAGTCTGTTACCCGGTGGCGCGGGCGCTGCGGAGTTGACCTCGGCGGCACTGTTGGCGCCAATGGTGGGAAAATCCACCGCGGCGGCGGCCATTCTGATCTGGCGGGTGGTGACGTACTACTTCTATCTACTGGTCGGCGGCCCGGTGTTCCTGTTGATGCTAGGCAGACCACTGCTCAAGAAGCTGATGAAGGCGCGGCAGGCTTCTTAGGCCCATCCTGCTCTTCTTTTATTTGCTCCCACAACTCGGCGGCGCCGGGAAACTCCGTCCCATCCTCCTCCCTCATGTCATCCGGGTCATAACGGCTCAAACAACCTTCCCCCAAGGTGGCAGGCGCTTTGGAAGTGGCTTTGTCCAGTGGATCGCTCATGGCATTTCCTCAAGGGCTGAAACGGCGAAGGGCCTGGAGCGATTGAACGCCCAGGCCCTTCGATATTCAAGCATGCGTGAGTTCGATCAGAACACCACGGTCTTGTTGCCGTGCACCAGCACCCGGTCTTCCAGGTGATAACGCAAGCCGCGAGCCAATACCATTTTCTCGACGTCACGACCGAAACGCACCATGTCTTCGATGCTGTCGCTGTGGCTGACGCGGACAACGTCCTGCTCGATGATGGGACCGGCGTCCAGCTCTTCGGTCACGTAGTGGCAGGTCGCACCGATCAGCTTCACGCCGCGCAGAGAGGCCTGGTGATACGGTTTGGCGCCCACGAACGACGGCAGGAAGCTGTGGTGAATGTTGATGACCTTGTGTGCGTATTCACGGCACAGTTCCGGCGGCAGGATTTGCATGTAGCGCGCCAGCACCACCACTTCAGCGTCGTGCTGTTTGACCAGACGCGACACTTCGGCGAACGCCGGTTGCTTGTCCTGTGGATTGACCGGGACATGGTAATAAGGAATGCCGTGCCACTCGACCATACTGCGCAGGTCGTCGTGGTTGGAGATGACGCAGGAGATTTCGCAGTCCAGTTCGTCGCTGTGCCAACGGTGCAACAAGTCAGCCAGGCAATGGGATTCGCGGCTGGCCATCAGCACAACGCGCTTCTTCTGCTCGGTGTCAGTGATGCGCCAGTCCATCGAGAACTCTTCGGCGATCGGCGCAAACTTCTCGCGCAATACGTCGATACCGAACGGCAGCGAATCGGCACGAATCTCGTGACGCATGAAGAACCAGCCGACCTGATTATCCGAGTGGTGGCTTGCTTCAGTGATCCAGCCATTGTGGGCTGCCAGAAAATTACTGACTTTGGCAACAATGCCAACGCGGTCCGGGCAAGAAATCACCAGCCGAAAAGTGCGCATGAGGGGGAACTCCAGAACTTCGCAAAGGCCGCCATTCTAGCGACTGCGCAGGAAAACTGCAGTATTGATGAACGCAGGCATCGAGGCGGCCCCTGACGCACATTTTTGTGCGCAGGGCGATCATTGTTTGATCAGATAACTGTGAATATCCGTGATGACTGCATCACATTATTTAACTGAACATTCAATCTGCAGCTAAATCCCGTAACTAATTTAAATAAAAACGCCGGTTAAATGTTTACTTGATGAAACAGCCTGACTATTATTGCGGCACTGTCCCTGCCATTCAGCACTTTACTAAGGTAGTAATCATGTCCTTGATCAACGAATATCGCGCCACCGAAGAAGCTATCAAAGAGCTGCAAGCCCGTTTGAAGAACCTGTCCGAAGACGACAAATTGCAAGCCGAGCTGGAATTCGAAGGCAAGCTGCGCACCCTGATGGGCGAATACTCCAAATCCCTGCGTGACATCATCGCGCTGCTGGATCCGGATTCGAAAACCAAAGCCCCACGCGGCGGCGCAGTAAAAACTACCGGCACCAAGCGTGCTCGCAAAGTTAAACAATACAAAAACCCGCACAACGGCGAAGTCATCGAAACCAAAGGTGGCAACCACAAGACTCTGAAAGAGTGGAAACTCAAGTGGGGCGGTGACGTGGTTGAAGGCTGGGCTACCCTGCTGGGCTAAGCCGCAGCGCCTTCGCAGAGCAATCCGCGAAAAAAGAAACGCCAGCCAATGCTGGCGTTTTTTTATGCCTGGGATTTAGACCCGGTCATGTTCGATTTCAAAGATTCAATCGTTTGCGTAATGCCTGGACATGATTCTGCCATTCATTGAGAACCACTCTCTGCTCCGGCGTGGCATTAAGCGTCCATTGCTCTGCGCTCTCTGTAAAAGATTGAAAGGTATTCGGTGCGCCCCATTCCGGCTCGGACAACCGTTGCTGACAAAATATTCTCCAGCGCTCTTGCTCTTCAAAAGTCAACGTTTCAGGAAAGTTGCGTGCTCGATAGCGAAAGAGTAATTCAGGCAAACGTTCATCATCGAAAGGCCATTGCTCTTGCGCTAATTGAGCAGGATCGGCCGCTCTCACTTGCTCACATAGACGCCGGTCGCGGTCACCGATAAATCCGTCGTACAACTGTTGTTCCGGATCCTCGCTCGGGGTGAAATCTTCGCTGGCATAAATTGCCGCCACTTTATCTTTCCAAACTTGTTGTGCGTCAGTTAGCCGCAGCGCTCGCGCCTGATAAAGCGCCATGTCCAACCCCAACCGTTGCTGATCCTGTGCACGCAATACCGACAGTGGCGCCACCACCGGGCAACGGTTGATATGAATCAGCTTGAGCGGCACTGGTAACTCACCTTCCAGCAAATCGTCACGACGGGTGTACAGACGCTGCCGCAAGGCGTGTGCATCCAGGTCGAGCAGGCCCTGCGGATCAAGGTGCAGGTCGCAGACGATCAAGGCGTTGCGGTTTTTCGGGTGCCAGGCCAGCGGCAGTACCACACCGACATAACTGCGCGCCGCCGAGAATCGCCCGCTAATGTGCACCAAAGGCTGCAACAGGCGAATCTGATCCATGACTTTTTGCTTGCTGCGTAACTGGAACAGCCAGTCATACAGTTTTGGCTGTTTCTCGCGGATCAACCGCGCCAGGGCGATGGTCGCGCGCACGTCCGACAACGCTTCATGGGCATTGCCATGATCAATATTGTTGGCGGCCGTCAGACGTTCGAGCTTGAGCGTTACCCGCCCCTCTTCATCGGTCGGCCAGACCAGGCCTTCCGGGCGCAGCGCACAGGCGGCACGTACCACGTCGATCAGATCCCAGCGACTGTTGCCGCCCTGCCATTCACGGGCGTAAGGATCGAAGAAATTGCGATACAAGCTGTAGCGCGTCATCTCGTCGTCGAAGCGCAAGGTGTTGTAACCCGCGCCGCAAGTGCCAGGGGCGGCCAGTTGCGCGTGCACCCGGGTCATGAAATCGGCTTCGCTCAAACCCTTTTCGGCGAGTTGGCCTGGGGTGATGCCAGTGATCACGCACGCCGCCGGGTGCGGCAGGATGTCTTCGCTGGGTTGGCAGTAGAGGTTGACCGGCTCATCGATTTCGTTGAGGTCGTGGTCGGTGCGAATCCCCGCAACCTGCAGCGGACGGTCGCAACGGGGATTGATGCCAGTGGTTTCGTAGTCGTACCAGAAGATGGAAGTCACGGGCGGTTCCTGAACTGAAGATCGGCAAAGTCTAGGCGTTCAACCGCGGTGGCGGCCAGCCTTGCGTCATTCAAGCACTTCGCGCCACACGCGGTGCAATACATAGTTATGTCGTTTTCCCCCGAGAGGCTGCTAGCATCGGGTTCACTTGCACCCCGAACAGGCGAACATCAGGTAGCCCATGCTCGAACCCACAGCACCGCCAAGGAAAGCATCGCTGGCCCCGCCGCTGGATACGCGGCATCAGGTCGAAACACCGGAAGGCATCGACTTGCCCTTGCGTCCGGCCGGGTTGATGGTGCGGTCCATCGCCTTCGCGATTGATCTGGGCCTCCGCGGCGTGCTCATGGGCGTGCTGTTTATCGTGCTGGCATTTCTCGGCAAGCTCGGCATGGGCCTCGGCTCGCTTTTGCTGTTCGCGATCAGTTGGTGGTACATGGTGCTCTTTGAAGTGCTGCGTCAGGGACGTTCGCCGGGCAAACAATGGATGGGGCTTCGCGTGGTGCACGATGACGGCACCCCCATCGGCTGGTCGGCCTCCCTGCTGCGCAACCTGCTGCGCTTTGTCGATCTGCTGCCATTCGGTTACTTCCTCGGCGCCATCAGTTGCCTGCAACACCCGACCTTCAAACGTCTGGGCGACATCGCAGCCGGCACATTGGTGGTCTACAGCGAACGCCCGCTCAGTCGTCCGCAACTGTCTGATGCCGAACCTCGACGCTCACCGGTGCCCCTGACACTCGCCGAACAACGCGCCGTGCTGGGCTTTGCCGAGCGCCAAGGAGAGTTATCGCCTGCACGGGTCAATGAACTGGCGGCCCTGCTCGCCCAGCCATTGCACATTCCAGCGCCCAAGGCTGTGGCTGAACTCAATGGCATCGCTCGCGGCTTGTTGGGCCCGACATGAAACAAAGCCTTTTCGAAACGCGGCACAAGGCCGAATGGGAGCGTTTTGCACTGGCCCTTGAACGCCTTGAGCGCGGCAAGGAGACTTCGCAAGTCGCCGGTTTCCCCAAAGCCTACCGCCGGCTTTGCCAGCATCTGGCGTTGGCGCAGGAACGCGGCTACAGCAGTTTCCTCATTGATTCGCTGCAACAACAAGTGCTGCGTGGGCATCAACAGCTTTACCGTCACCGCAGTCGACTCGGCGCCAATCTGCTGAGTTTCATCCTCGCCGACTTCCCCCGCCTGGTCCGTGCCGAATGGCCCTTTGTGCTGGTCGCCAGCCTGCTGTTCTTCGGCAGCCTGATGGGCGTCGGCGTGTTGGTGTATTTCTTTCCCGAACTGGTCTACAACCTGATCCCCGCCGATCAGGTGCGCGAGATGCAAGGCATGTACGACCCGGTCGCCGGACACCTCGGGCGTCCCGCCGAACGCGCGGCCAGCGAAGACTGGGTGATGTTCGGTTACTACGTGATGCACAACATCGGCATTGCCTTTCAGACTTTCGCCAGTGGCTTGTTGCTAGGCGTCGGCAGTGCCTTCTTTCTTTTTTACAACGGCATGGTCATCGGCGCGGTGGCCGGGCACCTCAGCGAGATCGGTTTCGGCCAGACCTTCTGGTCATTCGTCATCGCCCATGGCGCCTTTGAACTCAGTGCCATCGCCCTCGCCGGGGCCGCCGGCCTGGAACTCGGCTGGGCATTGATCGCGCCCGGGCGGCTGACCCGCAGCGAAGCGCTGAAACGCGCCGCACGCAAAAGCGTGTTGCTGGTCTGCGGCGTGATGTTGTTCCTGTTGATTGCCGCGTTTATCGAAGCTTATTGGTCGTCGAAAACCAGCGTCACACCACTGACCAAGTATCTGGTCGGCGCCGCGCTTTGGGCTCTGGTCGCGGTCTATCTGTTGTTCGCCGGAAGGACCCGCCATGCGCCTGAGTGACGCCACTGTGGTGATTCGCCCGCGCACGACCTGGGAAGCCATGGACCTGGGCGTGCTGATGAGCCAGCAACATCGGCGTCTGCTGATGACCAGTTGGGCGATTGTCACCCTGCCGCTGTTCGCCTTGCTCAGTCTGTTGCTGTGGGATTCGCCGTCACTGGCGGTGTTTATCTTCTGGTGGCTGAAACCGGCGTATGAACGCCTGCCGCTGTATATCCTGTCGAAAGCGCTGTTTGGCGAAACGCCGACACTCAAGCAAGCCCTGCGCGAATGGCCGCGCCTGCTCAAACCGCAACTGCTGGCCAGCCTGACCTGGCGCCGTCTGAGTTTCAGCCGCAGCTTCCTGCTGCCGGTGGTACAACTCGAGGGCCTCGACGGCAGCGCCAGACAACAGCGTCTGCACGTGCTCCTGCAACGCAACGCAGGTAAAGCGCAGTGGTTGACCATCATCGGCGTGCACCTGGAAACCGCGTTGTGGATCGGCCTGATGGTGCTGTTCTACATGCTGCTGCCGCAGCAAATCGAAACGGACTGGAGCTGGCAGTCGCTGATACTCGCGGCGGATCAAGACTGGCGCTGGCTCGAACACCTGACCAATGCCTTCTACGCGCTGGTGCTGGTGGTGTGGGAGCCGATCTATGTCGCCTGCGGCTTCAGTCTTTATCTGAACCGGCGCACACAACTGGAAGCCTGGGATATCGAACTGGTGTTTCGTCGCTTGCGACAGCGCCTGAACAACGGTGTATTGGGAGTGCTGCTGGCAGTTTTTCTGGTGCTGCCGAATGTGCCTTCGACCTGGGCTGATGAACCGGATGACAGTCCACAGGCACCGCGACTGTTGAATCAGCCTCTGACCAGTCAGGCCTCACGGGACAGCATCAAGGCACTGCTTGAGCAACCGCCGTTCAAGAACAAGGAATCCGTCACCCGCTATCGCTTTAGCGACGACCCGGCGAAACCTGCCCAAGCGCAAACACCGGGTGAAGCGCCGCAGTGGCTGAAAACCCTTTTGGGCTGGCTCGACGGGCAACACTTGAATGGACTGGCGAAGATTATTGAAGTGCTGTTGTGGGGCACGGTGATTGCTGCGTTCGGCTGGCTGATCTGGCGTTATCGCGACTATCTGCAAGCGTTCGTCAGCCGCCGCCCCAGACTGTCTGCCAAACCGAAACGCGCGCTGCCGCAACAAGCCTTCGGCCTGGATTTGAACCGCGACACCTTGCCTGACGACATTGCAGGCAGCGCCGAACAACTCTGGCCAAGCCAACCCCGTGCAGCGCTGGGCCTGCTGTATCGAGGGCTGCTCAGCCATCTGCTCCACGACTTCGATATGACCCTGAAACCCGCCGATACCGAACTTCAGGTACTCGCGCACGTTGAACAATTGCAACGCCCGGAACTGCTCGCCTTCAGCCGCAGCCTGACTACCCATTGGCAGAACATGGCCTATGGGCATCGCGTCCCGGCAGCCCCCTTGAAGCAGGAGCTGTGCGATGGCTGGCGTGCCTTGTTTGGTCCCGGAGCCGCCCGTTGAATCGCCGGACACTGTGGTGGGTGGCTGCGTTGATCGCCCTGTTGATCGGCACGCTGAGCGTGTTCCTCTACCTCAACGCCACGCCTTATCAGGAAGAAGTCGATCACGGCCCCTCTCCCGCCGCGCAAGCGAATCCGTATCTGGCTGCCGAGCTGTTTTTACGTGAACGCGGGCTCAACGTCAGCCATGCCGAAAGCCTCGCGGCACTCCCCGATATCGATCCACGCCGCCACACGTTGCTGTTGTTCAACGACCGCTCACGCATGACCCCGCGTCAGGTTGACCAAGTGTTGAACTGGACCCGGGCCGGTGGGCGACTGGTGTTCGTCGCCGAGTCGCTGTGGGATGAGCAGAGCAAACAAAGCAACGATCTGTTGCTCGATCGCGTGCAACTGCATCAATCCCTGAGCAAGGATCTGAAAGACGTACCCGCAGACGCTGAACCAGAGCGCTTCCCGAAACTGACCAAACTCTATCTGGAAGACGAAAACGCACCGGCCTACGCCGGCTTCGACACCGACTTCCACCTCGACGACCCGAAGAACCTCGCGCAAGCCTGGGCCAACAGCGCCAAGGCCACGCACATGATGCAACTGCCCTATAGCCTTGGCACGATCACCGTGGTCACCGACGCCGAGTTGTGGAAGAACAAGACCATCAGCCAATACGACAATGCCTGGCTGCTCTGGTATCTGAGCGCTGACACCGATGTCACGCTGATCTACAACACCGAGCACGATGGCCTGCTGAGCTTGCTCTGGCGCTACTTCCCGCAAGCCATTGTCGCCTTGCTCGCGTTGATCGGTCTGTGGCTCTGGCATGTCGGCGTGCGTCACGGCCCACTGCAATTACCCGCCCCGAGTGGACGCCGGCAATTGCAGGAACACCTGCGCGCCAGCGCCGATTTTCTGTTGCGCCACAACGGCCAGCAGGCGCTGCTGCAAGCACTGCAACAGGATGTGCTGCGCCGCGCCCGTCGCCGTCACCCCGGCTTTGATCAATTGAACGTTGCCGAACAATGGCTGGCGTTGTCGCGCCTGACCCGACAACCCACCCGCGCCATCAGCCAGGCCCTGAGCCCGGTGTCGGATCGGCGCTTATCCAGTGCCGATTTCTGCCGCCAGGTCGCCCACCTGCAAACCTTGAGGAACACGCTATGACTGAACAGATCGAGCCCGGCAGCGCCAGCCACGCCGCCCAGCAACGCCAGCGCGCCAGTCAATTGGCTCAAGCGGTGCGCGGCGAATTGCACAAAGCCGTGATCGGCCAGAACGCGGTGATCGACGACGTGCTGACCGCGCTGATCGCCGGCGGCCATGTGTTGCTTGAAGGCGTTCCCGGTCTGGGCAAAACCCTGCTGGTGCGTGCCTTGGCCCGGTGTTTCGGCGGTGAGTTCGCGCGCATTCAGTTCACCCCGGACCTGATGCCCAGCGACGTCACCGGCCACGCCGTGTACGACCTGCACACCGAGCAGTTCAAGCTGCGCAAAGGCCCGTTGTTCACCAACCTGTTACTGGCCGACGAAATCAACCGCGCCCCGGCGAAAACCCAGGCGGCACTGCTCGAAGCCATGCAGGAGCGTCAGGTCACACTCGAAGGTCGTGCCCTGCCCATCGCGCAACCGTTCATGGTTCTCGCCACGCAAAACCCGATCGAACAGGAAGGCACTTACCCACTGCCCGAAGCCGAGCTTGATCGCTTCATGCTCAAGGTGCGCATGGACTACCCCGACGCCGATCAGGAGCTGAACATGGTGCGTCAGGTCAGCCGCTCGACCCGCGCCGACATGCTCGATGTGCAGCCGCTGCGCACGGTGTTGCAAGCCAAGGACGTGCAGGCCTTGCAGCGTATTGCCAGCGATTTGCCGCTGGACGATCAGGTGCTCGATTACGCCGTGCGTCTGGCGCGCAGCACGCGCACCTGGCCGGGGCTGACCCTTGGCGCCGGGCCACGCGCCTCGATTGCCCTGGTGCGTTGCGCCCGTGCCCGCGCTTTGTTGCGTGGCGGCGAGTTCGTGATTCCCGATGACATCAAGGGCTGCGCACTGGCCGTGCTGCGCCACCGCGTGCGCATCGCGCCAGAACTGGACATAGAAGGTTTGCAAGTCGATCAGGTACTGCTGCAACTGCTCGACCAAGTTCCGGCGCCGCGCCTGTGAAACCCTCGCGCCTGCTGCTGATCTGGCTGGCTCTGCTGCTGCTCATCGGCACACTGCTGGGCACCTTGCAGGCATTGCAGATCGACCTCCCGGCCAGCCTGATTTCAATCAACTGGGGATTGCTGCTGGCACTGCTGGCATTGGCGACGCTCGACGCCCTGCGCCTCAAGCGTCTGCCGGCATTGCGCATCACACGGCAGATGCCCGGCAGTCTGGCGCTCGGGCGCTGGGGTGAGGTGCAACTCAAGGTTGCACATGACTTTGCCATGCCACTGAACATTGAGCTGTTCGACCATGTGCCGGATGGCCTGAGTTTTGAAAACCTGCCACTGAACGTCGAGCTGCAGCCCGGTCAAACCAGCCAGATCAGCTATCGCCTGCGCCCGTTGCAACGCGGCCATTTCAGCTTCGAGCATTGCGAAATGAACCTGCCGAGCCCGTTGGGTTTGTGGTCGGGCAAGCGCTTGCTCGACGTGATCGACAACACCCGCGTCTATCCGGACTTCGCCAGACTTTATGGCGGCGAACTGCTGGCGGTGGACAATTGGCTCAGCCAGCTCGGCGTGCGCCAGCGGCAACGTCGCGGTCAGGGCCTGGAATTTCACCAACTGCGCGAATTTCGTGAAGGCGACAGCCTGCGCCAGATCGACTGGAAAGCCACCGCACGCCAACGCTCACCGATTGCCCGTGAATATCAGGACGAGCGCGATCAGCAGATTATCCTCATGCTCGACTGTGGCCGACGCATGCGCAGCCAGGACGATGAACTGTCGCACTTCGACCACGCGCTCAATGCCTGCCTGTTGCTCAGTTATGTGGCCTTGCGTCAGGGCGATGCGGTGGGTTTGAGTACCTTCGCTAGCGATCACCCACGCCATCTCGCGCCGGTCAAAGGCAGCGCGCAACTGAACGTACTGCTGAACACGGTTTATGACCTCGACAGCACGCAGCGCCCTGCCGACTATCAGGCCGCCGCCAATCAACTGCTGACGCGACAGAAGCGTCGGGCCTTGGTGGTGCTGGTAACCAACCTGCGCGATGAGGACGATGAGGAACTGCTGAGCGCGGTCAAACGCCTGAGCGCACAACATCGGGTATTGGTCGCCAGTCTGCGCGAAGAAACGCTGGACACGTTACGCCAGACCACGTTGCAAACGCTGCCCGAAGCGCTGGCTTACTGCGGCACGGTGAGTTACCTGAATGAGCGGGCAGAACTCCATGAGCGGTTGAGCGCTCATGGCGTTCCGGTGGTGGATGTCCGGCCCGCAGAGTTGGGGGCCGAACTGGTGACGCAGTATCTCAGTTGGAAAAGGAGCGGAACCGCATGACCCCCTACTGATTTCTGTACGAGGTTCAAGGCAACTCCGAGTCAAAGAATTGAAGCCGGAATACTTCCTCATCAAGTACCGCCCCCTGCTCATCGACAACAGAAGCACGAATGGTCTTGTAGCCAACCATTCCTTGCGACGAATAGCTTTTTCTCACCCATCCATCTTCCGTTGAAAATGATGAGCCATCGGGAACACTGTTCAGTCCCCAGAGAACTTTCTGACCGACAATCGGCTTGCCGTCGGGGATCGAGACGATCCTGAACGAGACAGGCACAGATTGATCCACCGGGTAACTGCCACTGCCTCTGATCTCAGTCATCATTCGCTCGTGCGCTTTAAGCGTAAAAGGAATCGAACTGACCTCCCATCCAGCCAAGCCCCCCCGAACGCCTGCATCGAGAAGACCGGGTTGAAGAGCCGAAAGTCGGAACACAACATTGGCGATACCTTCGCTATCGGTTGTCGTCGGCGCGATGTCGACTCCAGGGAATTCCCAATTGACCTCAACGTTTGCCAAGGGATTACCGGTAATGGCCGAGACGACGTAAACCCGGGCTGAAACTTCCTGCCCCGGATAACCGGTCAGATCATCGCTGAACAGTTCCTTGATCTGTCGAGGTTCATGCAGGAAATACGGCAATGAAATCGCTTCCGAATACTGCGCATCTCCCACCGTCGCGGTCAGTTGCGCCGCTCCGGGAGTCCTGGGCACAAAGCGGATCCGCGCCTCGCCGTAGAAGTTGGTGGTCGTCGTCACCTCGCCAAGATCCGGAGTGCGCCAGACAACATTCATCCCCGCCATCGGCCTGCCGCTGATGGTCGAAACAACGGTGATCTGCTCGGACACAGCCTCGCCCCAGTACAGCGTCTGGCTAACCCTCGAACGCTCGGCGATCTTCACCACTTGCGCGCCTTCACCCACCGACATTGCATTGACAGGTGACCATCGAGCCAGGCTTTCGCAGGCCAGAAACAAGCCGAAACTGCCGTTACGCTTGTCATCGACCATGAAGGAATCGGTGAATCCCGCCTCGCGGCTAAAGACCCTTGGCAAACCGAGTACTGGCTGAGTAAAACGAATGCCGAGTGCCTCAGGCCCGGTGCCGACCATGCCCAGCGTCAAATTTCGACCGGACAAGAAGGTGTCTTGCGGGGCAGTTACGTCGATTCTATGGGTCAGTTTGCGTCGCGCAAAACCGGTGTCCTGGCCGAAAGGCTGTGCAGGCCCGTTGTCCATACTGAACTGCAATCGAGCCCATGGATCGTCGGCCAGCGAACAGACCTCCATCGAACGTGTATCTGTAGCATTGTCATACGGACTGCTGACAGACACCTCAACCGTTGCCGATCCGCCTGTGGTTGCCCCATACGCAAAGCCTGCCCAGCCATCGTCAGCAGTCACATGTTCTTCAGAATGACCATCCACCTTCCACTGAGTTGGCACTTGAACCATGGCAGCTTGCGAGAAATCCGAACGTACTTTCGCCCACATCCATGCTGGGTCCTGACCCACGATCGGGAAAACGGCAGACTCACGTACGGTTTCAATGCTGAGTTTGTTGTGGCCCAAGTGCATTCTGGTGACATCCGTCGAGCCATCCCACGTCAAGAATTTCAGACCGAACGCCCCGCCCCCCCGACTATCTGAACAATCCAGTGTCCAGGTCATGCCACTTTCATCAATAACATTGTGGCTATGTGGAGGCGGGTCAAGAACGATATCCAACTCTGACGCTGGAGTTCCGTTCCATTGCAAATCCATGGCAAGCCCCACCAGGGCACTCAGTGCGTTAGTTCTGAAAATATACCGGTGTACGGCACCCAGACAGGGATACAGCGACTGACCTCGGTCGGTGCTCATATGATCCAGTTCCAGAGTGAATTCATCGTAAATGTCCGGTGAAACCAAGCGGCCGAGCAACTCTCGATCTTCCAGTGAATTGGTCAACAACCGCAGTCCGAACATGCTGCTGCGGCTCTTGGCGAATTCAGAGCTCAGGGTCCAGATCAGCGGTTCATCTGCCCGCAATACCCTGGGCTCGCCAAGTTCACTCACCACCAGCCCGATGCCTGGTTCGTCGATGCCCCATGCCAACGTAATTTCCTGGCCGATAAGAGGACTGCCGGCGAGGGCAGTGACCTCCAGGGAATGGGTGAGACCTCGTTTGCAGGCAACCCCTCGATCCTGGTTGATCAGACCACGATCAAATGTGATGTTGACCTTGTCTTTCCAAGAACTCCTGGCCATCGCGGTCACGCTGAATTCGCACTCATGCGGCGCAGCAGATTCATGCGCCCGGACCGCTGCGGTGATCGCATGAGTCCCGGGTTCTCTGGTGTAAAACTTCAGGCTCCCCCAACCACCGCTTCCCGTTTGGCTTTGCACGACGCTGTCGGCGGTTTGCCACTCAACCAGCGCACCGATCACCGGTTCGCCGTCGCCCTGATCAGTAACATGCACCACTTGCAAGCGCAGGTACGCACTTTCGTGTTCCTCCACCACCGGACTATTCTCGGCCTGGCGTACCTCTTTGATCCTGATCCTGTTGCGCGCCAGCGACATGCGTTTTCTGGGCGACGGCAACAACAGCTTCGAGCAGACCAGTGACAACTCGAATATCCCGTCGCGCCGGTCTTCGCAGTTCAGCGTCCAGGATGCAGTGCCCCCTCCATCGATCGGCATGGGCACCGATGTTTCCAGTGGCGGACTGACCACGACACCCAGTTGCCCTGGCTTGTCACCGTGCCAATGCAAATAGAAGTCGCTGCCTCGCAGACGACTGTTGGTCTCTAGCATTACATCAATGAAATGGGTAGAACCCCGGTTCGGATAACTGTTATCAATCCAGTCCCTGATTTCGTTGTTTTCACGGACAGTCAACCGTGCCCACGGATCCTCGCCCAGTACCAGTACGTCAAACGTCTGAGTCCACACACCCTGCTGGTAATAAAGGCTGACCACAGAGGCTTCAATAACGAAGCCCCCTGCTGCCTTCGCCTCATAATCGAAGTAAGCCCAACCTTGTTCACCAGTAACGGTAGCCGCCAACACCCCATGCTCGGCGGTCGCCCAGTTCACCGTAAGCCCGGCAAATGGCTGGCCGGTGTAATACGACGCTACTTGCACACCCAAACGGACACTTTGCTCAATCAACGGGTAGTAAGCGGCCTCGACCACCTCACGAAAAATCAGTCGATGATGCCCCAGCGATACGGGGATCTCGTAGGCCTGCGCGGTGTAACGGTTGCGCAAGCTCAGGGTGAATTCGTAGTCCTGATCATCGATTAACGGGCAATCGAGCATCCATGGCACGTCCAGCGATTGCTGGGTGTCCCAAGCAGGCGTCGCGACAATCGCGCCCTGCGGGTTATTGTCGATGCTCAATGCAACCGGGGTGCCGTCCCAAGGGTTATCCGGCACAGGTACAAAACCGAGTGCGTGGGGCGTGATCAATGCATTGCTGCCAAAAGCTCCGCCCCTGCTGGCGCCCTGACACAGGTACATTTTGCGCAAGGGCAGAAACGACACGCCGTCCAGCCCAATTTCCTGCAACTCAAGTGGCGCGAGTTTCAACTCGACTTTGACGCGTGTAACCCAGAGTTCGCCAAATGGACTTGAAGACTCTGTCGAGCTGTATATTTCGATGCGCAGCGGCTTTGAGCTTGAGATGTCCGATGTCAGTTGCACTTCATGCAGGGTCGGACTGAATCGCCTCTCTGGCCCTGATCCGAGACCCTCGCGATGTTGTGCCTGATCAGGTTTACCGACGGGTTTGAGTTCGATGCGGTAATGCTCGATTTCTCCCTGAGAAATCCTCACCCAGCCTGATTGGCTGAAACTGCTTTCCCACAGAAAACTCAGCCAATAAGCACCATTGCCATCAGGATCTCTTGGAAGTGTGACGTCCTGCGTGACACCCGTGCCCTTCGGCGCTTTGATGTGTTTGACAGGCGTGTTGTCGTAATACGCCAGGCCTATGGCAACCGCACCCGTCCTTGCCCAACATTCGAACCTTTCTTCGAAATCACCGTTGCACACCAGGTTTTCATTGACCTGAACGATAGGATTATTCATGACTGCGCACTCCCTTGCCCTTGCCGGCCAGACGCTCTTGCTTGTGCTGCATTGACCAACTCCTTCACCGAATCGGTAAACGACTGATCTCCGCTCTTGCACGTATAGCGAATGCGCAAGATGCAATCGTTCATCGAGCGCAGCATGGCCTTCTGCGGCGGTTCGTTATGCCATGGACATTTCAGCTCCCAGGCAGACACCGCACCGGTATTTTCAAATGGAAAGAGCAAACCTTCGTCTGGCTTCGCCGCCGCCATGCCGTTGTCGGCAATCCCCACCGACAGGGCGATCTGCTGGCCCGGACGCAAGTTGAACAGCACATCGGAAGGGGCCACTTCCCCAGGATCAGGTTTATGCAAGTACTGCACTGACTGCACCGAAGCCCGGCTGGCGGTCATGCTGCCAACCTGCAGCAACGTCACGCGCACGTCCTCGAAAGGACCCGTCAGCACTGGCAAGTCGACTTCCACCGAACTGATCTGCCGGCAGTAATGTCCCGGATAGTCCCGATCGAACAGCAATTGCGTCAGTCTGAACTCCAGCGAGCCGGTCGTCTGCAATTGCGCCAATGCAGCCTCCCAACCACCAACGCCCTGAGGGTCAGTTGCGTCATTGAACAGGCGACGCAACGAGATGGTTTTCACCAGTTCAAGCCGTCGCTCGGTGCGTTGCAAGTACTCACGCTCCATACGCAGCAGGTGCGCGCGCAGATGCTCGCCAGCAGTCAAACCGTGGCGTTGATCCTGCCAGACCTGCGGCAAGGGAATATGTGAATCGTAATCGCCGGTTTCGGCGCTCATCGCCGTTTGCGCGCTGAGGCAAAGACTGACCACCGCGTCGTAAGCCTGATAGTGCAAGGCCTTGAGCTGGCCCAGCATCCAGCCGAACAATTCGGCATTGGTTGCGCGCTTTTTAAGATAGTTGTACATCGTCAGCGCCTGAGCGTTAGCTCGAAGCGTTTGCGCAAGGTTGGTTCTAGCCGCATCAACCGCATGGTTCTGCGCGACGATTTGCGCATCGATGGCCGCGATTTCTGCCAGCGCCTGATCGCGTTGCAGCCCCCATTCATTGCGGCGACGGCGATAACCTTCGGTGGTGGCTTGCTTGTCGGCATCGATTTGCAGCATCGACGAAGCTATCTCCAGGCCAAAGCAGATGGCATCCGTAACTTTGTCGATACGAAACCCGCCGTTCGCCATACCGAAGATATTGGGCGCGGCCGCCAAGGCCGCGCCTACCGGTTTGAGGATTTTGGCAGTCAGCGCCAGCTCTTTGGACTGGTCCAGGTTTGCCATGACCTGATATTCGACAGCCGACACGTTTTCGTCATAGCGGGCTGCGTAAGCAGCAGCCCGTTCCCGGGCCACTGTCCGGCTCTGCTCGAGCGCCGTCATGCTCGCTTCCAACTGAGCGATGGATTGCTCCTGCACGGTTTTGGCGTAGTTGCCCAACTCCACCAGATGGTTTTGCTGCAGCTCTTCCTGCTCGGCACGATCACGCCGCTCAAGCAGATTGAGTACTTGGCTGCCGTAATCCTGCAAGACCTGCACCGCACGCAAGGCAACCTCGAAGATCGTACGCCAGCGAAACGCAATCACCACCAGCCGTCCGCCCATCGGTCTGGCACCACCGACACCACCTGCGGCCAGAGCGCGCAGCAATTGGTTCGGGTCAGTCGGTGGGTTGAACAACGGCAGGAGCATTGGCTTGCCATCAATGGTCAAGTTGTTGCGCAAGTTGTTCATGCGGTACTGCGGCTCGTTGAACCACGCGAACAACTCATCATTGATGGGTGCCCTGAACGGCGGACACCCCAACATGCCCAGCATGGGAGCCGTATCGGAGCCGCCCGGAACATCTGCCAGGCTGTAATTCAATGTCTGCTCGAACGCTTCCAGTGCCGTACGCGTGCAACTTTGGGCCAGAAGGTTCCCCAGCGTCGCGGTCTGCCACAAGTTCACCGTTTGAGTCAGAGGCGGTTTGCCCATCAATGATCCCGCTTGTACATAGCACAGCTTCGCCGCCACCAGGCTTTCGCGGGTCAGTTGGCGGTAATGCCAGTCCCCCCAGGCCATGAGGTTCTTCACATATTCGATGAACATCAGCAGCCTCAGATGCACAGGCGCCGAATATCCAATCGCATCCGGGTCGGCGGGCGCTGCGGCTTCACAACCGGCATGCCCCAGATCGTTGATCAAGGGGCGGCAGCGCCAGAAACGTGGTTTCTCGGGTACCGAGCTGCTGTCGGCAGGGGCCCGGGGATCGAAAATGAAATGCAGCCACGTCTGGGCTTCGGCAAACCGCTCTTCATCACGCAAGCGTGTCGCGATCAAATGCGGCAGATGGAAAAACAGCTCCCAGAAAAACAGCCCGTTGGCACCGTCGAAAGCGCCGTTGCGCTCCTCGAAATCAACATTGGTAGGCGGCGGCTCTGACAGATGCTGGGAGTCCAAATTAATCAGAGTCGCCGCAGAGACAGTGGAGCGCGTGACCAGCTCGGGGCCGAACAGCGAATTGAGCCGAACGTATCGCAACGCCCAGTCATCACCCAGTTGAAAGTCGAGGAACTGGGCGGCATCCGTTGTGTTTTTAAGCAGCGTTGGCGGGAGGAAATACGGGAGGTCGACAATCGTCAGGGCAAACTGTTTACCGCCAAAGCCGTCAGTATCGTTCTTTAGAGTGAACCTGACGTTGCTCCACGTTCCCTTTGGTCGAGTGAAAGTACCCAAAAAATTCATTGTCCAACCGCCGGCTGTCGACACCGCACGCTTCACCGGCGCGGGGTCGCCATTGGCGGGATTTTCCAACTGCAAGGTAAAGTTTGTATTTTTCTCTGACAAACCTGTGGGCCGGCAAAAACCCTCAACCGTCAGCACATCATTACTACCCGATCGCATGGCGAAGACGTTCAGCCCCAGAAAAGCTGCCATGGAGCCTGACGGTGACTCACTTGGGACCACAGTAACCTCAAGACCCAAGGGGTGCTGAACCGTCAAGGCAGAAACAAATCGCTCAGTCTTGGCCAGCTCCAGCCAGTTACCACCGTCTTCAACAACGGGGCGCATCAGCACATCGATGATCGCGGTCTCTTTCAAGGCAGCTGTGCCGGTTTTATCATTGTCCAGCAATACCCCGAGCTTGCCTTTGGGATTCTGAGAGTCGACCCACACGGTTGCAATCAACCGGGCACCCGCAGAGAGATCCTCATCAAACTCGCCATGGCGTAAATTCAAAGGCGCCGACCACTGGCCGTTCTGCCTCATGAAGGCCACATTGATATCCAGCTGATGGGGCACGAATCGGGATCTGTCGTCCTTTGAGGGATCCGCGGGGACGGCTTTGATGAGCTCGCCGACCTTGTCCCGCCACTGCGCCCAGACCAGACACAGTCGGCCATTCCAGACCACCGGACGCATGTCCAGCACCCGCCCGGCAAGTTGAACATCCACCGCTTTCCATTCACTCCACGCCGCCGGGTTGACGGCCACACACGTGGGCGTGATCTCGATTTGCGCCTTGCGCCAGAAGTACTGGAACGGCGGCACCCGCTGACGCCCGAGAAAGTAATAATCGGCGCGCTCCGGGGTCGTGCCGTCCATGTAGCCACTGACAACATCCAGATCGCAGATCTGTTCGAAGGCTTGCAAGTAATCCTGTAGCGCGGCTTGAACCGAATCGCTGTTCAAACGGGCCTGGTTGAGGTTGTTTTCAAGGGCCTTGAACAGATCCGTCTTACGCTGACGGACGAACGGATTGATGTAGTTTTCCGGGTAGAGCGCGATCATCTGCACTGCGGCCCAGTCCGAGTAGTTGTTGTACAGCGCCCAGTTTTCAAGCTGTTCAGGGGGAAACTCGTGGTTTTCGAAACCGGGCTCCATTTTGTTGTACACCGCACTGATATATTGCTGCGCACAACTGATCGCTTCGGCCACCCCCGACGTCTGCACTCGAGCACTGTCCAACGGGTCGATGCGCAGCAATTCGAACACGTCCTCCGGGGTCCGCAAAGGCGGGTAACGCTCAGCCTTTACTTGCCCGATGCAATACTCAAGCAACGCGGTACGACGTTTTTCCTGCAACAGACCAATGTTGTTCGATGTCATGATCCTTGCTCCGTGGAAGAGGTTCCCGAGTCACTGGCGGAAGGCGTTGACGCTTGTTCAAGCGAGTGGCTGCGGCCTTGCGTCACCCCAAACCTGATGGGTTCGAAGAGTGTCCCCAACCCGCTTGCCAGGCTGCGTATACCGACTTCGAATTCACCGCTGAAATCGCTGGTGATATAAACCGTGGTTTGACCTTGCTGATTGGTGAAACCCTGTGCCGGACGGATCGTTGGTCGTTCTTCGGGATCTGTATCTCCTTCCCAGGCCCAGTCCACCAGCATGTTGGCCCCAAGGTTTGCGTACTGGTCCACCATCGTGGCGTAGAGTGTGATTTCCTGACCAAGCGGCACGACCTCCGTTGGCACCGGAGACATCAGCCCGGTCGGGAAACTCATGCTCTCGGCGTGAGCGATGACGTTGATGCTCACTGCCCACTCAGGCTCGAGCAGGCTCATGGAAAAATAAAGGCTGTCCGTGCCCAAGACTGTGCCCGGAAAATACTCAGCCGTGAGGACTCCATTGGGATCGGTGATGCCCGATTTGATGGTCCCTAGCTCGGAGTGCCAATCAACAGCGATGCCTTTCAACGCTGCGCCTCGGGCGTCGGTGAGCGTCATCGTAATGATCGCTTTCTCATCTTTTTTACTAGCGAAGACTTCCGTCGGTTCTACTGCGCAAGTCATCCTGACCAACTGCTTCAGTTCGCCCGGTGCTTGCACGACAGGCACAGGCGTCTGCGTCTGACTGAGCAAAGCCAGTTCAGCTGCCTGGGCATAGGCCTCGCTGGCATCGGTTGTCTCCGGCAAGGTACCGATCCGCAAAATGGTCCGGGCATCCATACCGGTCTGCATCGACAACTGGTAAACGCGTATCAGCAGATCCAGTTGTTCCAGGGTTTTCAACACTTGGGTTTCAGGATCGATATGGCGAACACATTCGCTGACTTCCTGCGCGCTCCAGGCAAAGAATTCAGCCAGTTTGATGGCTGCTGCCTGCTGCACCACCCGCAATGCATCCTCGCTGGGTCGGGCAGGAAGCGAATGGACCTGACGCAGATAGTCCAGCAATTTCTGTTCCGGCTGTTCACTCATGCTGAACGCGCGGGTCAGCGTGGTCATCGCGTAAAGTATGCGCACCGAGAACACAGATTTTTGAGAGGGATCGATGATGCTTTGGTCGACCCACGCCTCATATCCATAATCCAGATAATCCCGGAGCAGGGCCGCACTCAAACCCAGCATTGAAACGACTTCGGCGCGCTGGCGCACAACAGCCAGCAATTGGAGTAACGGATCTGAAGGTTCGTCGCGCCTGCGCTGCGTCGCTGGCGGTTCGAGGTCAGTGCGGTCATACACCTGGCGCAACAGTTGGTACACCGAAGCATCGACCCAGTTCAGCACCAGAACGGCCAATTCGCCCTCAATGCCGGCGTAGACTGCCAGCGACTCCCTGACCAGCGACACTTGAGCGTCTCTGGCCTGCAGAAGAACGGCGAGCATGATCTCGGCCAAGACGCTGACCTGGGCGTCCTCAATGTCCAGGCCGTTCCTGACGGCCCATTCAAGCTTCTCGCGGGCAAAGGCCGAATAATCCTCCGGCGTCATGGCAGTGGCCAGTATCAGCCCATTGACATCGACAACCGGCGCCAGCCCCTCACTGTCAATCGACAGTAAATCCAGCCAGTCGCTTTCTCCGGCCGGCGGAATACCGGCTACGAGAAAAGAATTATTGGATAACCGCGCGCTGGGCAGGAGGGTGCCGATCTTGTCGAAGAACTGTTGGTCCTGCTGGGAGAAATCGCTCAGACGCAGTGGTGCACTCACGTGCTGCAACATCCACAGCACCGACATGTTGCTTTGCTCGCACCATTGCACGCAGGCCTGCATGGCTTCGATCAGGCTCAGCACACCCGGATCGCCAGCCGTGGCGTCAATGCGGCTGTCATCACCCGCCACGTCGACAATACACGGCGTGCCCGCCAGCCCTTTGAGCCAGGTTTCTCCCCCCAGCACACTGAGCATCAACACGCCTTCGACCGGCGTGATATTCAACAGCCGGGGCAGTTTTACCAGACGGTAAAAACTGGAAATGACCGGCGAACTGCGCACCAGACTATCGGTAAGATCATGTGCCTGGGCTATCGCCAACGCCAGGTAGTGGTAAGTCTGAAGATCAATGCCCAAACCACTGCATAGCTGGCTGACCGTCAGATTGTCTTGGTCCGATGTCGGTATCAGCGCAAACGGTGTGCCGTCGAGTCTCAGCGGCTCGCGATAATTATCTTGATTGTTGAAGACCTGATCGAACTGCGACAGTGCATCACCGCGACCGTACAGTGACAGTTCATCGAGAAACACGGCGAAATCCGCTGCCGTGCAGTTGTAGCGTTCACGCAGTCGCTGAAACAGGCCCAACGCATGGATCACGTTGACCGAAATCGCCCACACCTCAGGCTTTTCGGCTCCACGCGCTTGCGCCCTGATCGCTGCCACCAACAGGGCGTCAGTCTGCTCAGGGGACAGATTCAGCCATTTGTCCAGGCGCAACTTGCGGTTGAGTCGATCAAATGTATTCAAGCCTCTTGGGGTATTGGGATTAACGATTATCCGATGAAAACTATTCCCTGACTGCGTGGTGATACCGATAGCGGGGTGAGCATTATCATTGATGTAAACCGAGCCGGATCGGCCGCCTTCCGGGACATCGGGCTCACTGGAGTAATTCACATTGGCCGAACGCCGCGGCGCGTAGTCCCCAACCGAAAAAAGACTTGTAATCTCCTCGGCCACAAGATTTGTACGTTGAGCCAAATAAAATATCTGATTGAGATTCAGATACTCAGTGTCTTCGGTGCCAAAGTTCTCCAGATAGAACTGATACATATCCTCGGGATATGTGTATTCCTCAGTAAGAAGCTGCTGCTGGTAAGGGCCCAGCCGAGAGGCATGAGCCAGAGCAGCAGCGGCAAGCCTGGTCAGGGACGCGGAGTGCAAGAAGTTGGGGAATTTCCTGTCAACGATGTTGGCAAAATCCCCCACTGATCGTCCGCTGAAACCCGCAACCCCATCAACCGTGACCCAATGCTGGTAATACGGCAGACCGTTGGGATAGCGTGCTGTGATCAATGCCTGTTCAATTGGAACCACCGTGTTCGCAGCGATGAACGCCTGTAGCACGCGTACGACCACGTCGACTGATGACTCCGGCGCGTTCACCGCTTTACTGTCGACCGTCAACGTCATCAAATCCGTGCGACGCTCATGCAACGGCAGCTGGGTGTCGTCACCAACGGATTCGATCAAGTCGCGAATCAAGCGATACAAAAAGACCAGATACGCCGAAGGCCCGAACATGGACTCCAGAGAATCCGAGGGGCACTTGGCTCTCAATTGCAGATCGAATATTCGCTCCAGTTGCGGCCCGTCAACGAGCGACATCAAACCACTGGACGGTCCTATCGACCCGGCTTTATCCCTCTCCACGTGATGTTCAATAAACCGACGCCGCACATAGCTCGCCAGGCTGTTGGCCCGGCGCAAAAAACGTCGCGCCTCTTCCTGCTCAAGTCCGTACTCGCCGACCAGCACCGGAATACCCTTTTCGACCAGTGGGAAAAACGATCCCCCTTCCTCAACGTAACTCCAGAGTTTCGAAAGCCGGTTTTGCGCAGTGGACGTTTGCTGACCAAACAGCTGAATGAACAACTGCGCAGCGGGACGGAGTGAATCAGCCATGGTCACATTCCTTGAGTCGATAACGGGCCCGGCCCGCCTGACTGTCGTGTCAGGCGGACCCAGCGTTCCATAAGGATTTAGCGCTTGAACGCAGCAGCCGCCAACTGTCATAAATGACAGGTTTAATGCCCGTTCATCGGAATTTTACAAGTGTGATTTACCCGTCGGTGCTGATTCGATTTCAAACCGCTCACTGCCGACCCAGTCGGAACCCAGCGGATCGCTATCGCTTGGTTGCAGCTTGAAACGGCACCAGTTGCCACCCAACGGTAGCGCTTGGTCAGACAGGCCTTGCCAGTCAGGGTCGACCTGAATCGACGCTGCCCATGTCTTGTCCGGGTTGAAGGGGTCGACCAGAACACCGACACCTTGACGGCCCGTGCCGGCAAACAGCACCGGGTTGCTGACCCAGCGTCCCGGCGCGGGTATCTCAATGGTGGGCAGATAAGTTGCCAGCTGAAGCGTGCGTTTCGCGCTATCGGATTCAAACCCTTCGTAAGCCGCCACAACTTCGAGTTCATGATTGCCTTCGTTTTGCCCAGGCTTCAGCGTTACCGACCACGTCCGGTTTTCCCGCACCTCGACGCTTGCCTGGTCGCTACCCAGCGTCACGGTCACGGTGTCGCCGGGCGTCGCGAAACCCGACACCACGACCCGTCGGCCGACATGGTCATCGGCAGTCGGGGTTTCGATAAACGGAGCCGCCGGCACGACCTTGTAACGCAAACGCTCATTGGGCTGAGAGCGTTGTGGAGTGCCATTGTGGACGAAGGTTTGAAAAGCCCAGATGGTTGTGTTTCCCACCGGCAGACTCACTTCGGCTTCCCAGCTGTCTGACGCGTTCACTTCAATATCCGTCAGCAATGGCTCAGTAGCGCCTTCCAGCCAGACCTCCACCCGCGCGCCAGGTCGGCCAGTGCCAGCAATTTTCGAGGTGCGCGGCGCTTTCCCGCCAGGGATCGGCGTCGTGAATCGAGGCGGCGGCACCACCACCTTGAGTTCGTGCACAGCGCTGTTGGTCGACTCTTGCCCGTTAAGTATCTGTTGCGCGTGGAGGAAGTAATGCCTCAGCTCCAGATCGCGTAGTCCTATCGACCATTTGCCCTCCTCAAGCAATTCGAGCGGAGCACCCAGCGTTCCTCCCATCTGGCTGTCATGCAATTGCATCATCGCGCCCTGCATGCCGTTATCACCTTCAATGGTGACGTCGTACCCCACTTCTGAGCCGGATACCGGCGCGACGATGAGCGGTTGCAACATGACTCTGTGGACAGTGAAGGTTTTCGATGCCGGCACTGAAGGGACATCGACAACGATCTGGGTAACGGTGACGCGGTGGAGGACTCCCGGTTCAAATGCTTTGGTTCGCTGAAATGCCCAGCGCTCACCCTCCACATCCGCTTCGTACTCCGAGCCGTCGTCGCTGAACCGGAGCTTCACCACCGCTTCAGACCAACAAGTGCCACTGAATATCGGCTCCAACCCCTCCTCGGAAGGATCATCCAGGCCTGGCGCCAGCGGTGGAATCGTGACGTGCAGTATGAAAGGACGTTGCGAGGGATGGTCTCCCAGATGCTGTGTAATGTGGACTTCCCGCTTGTTGGTTGGCCCCCACTTCACCAATGCCGGGGTCGACCATTTGCCGTTCACGACCGCTACACTTCGTGCAGCCTCGGTTGTATCGGGAAACCTGAGCGAGACGGTGGCGCCTGTGTAACCTTCACCGCTGAAGACGGGTAGATACTCCTCGGTGTAGCTCGCCTCGGTGATATCCGGCATGTTGTTGTGGACTTCGAATTCAAGCGGCAGCGATTCGATCCAGCCATTGGCGTTGTCGGCGATTTTTTGAATCACCGTCACATCGTAGCTGCCAAGAGGCCAGACAACGGGGGCGGTTTCCCACTGACCCAGCCCATCGACGCGGATGTTGGGAGGTAAAGGCAGCGAAACGTCGCGGGCAGAGAACTGGATTTCGGTCGAGAAGTTTTGATCGAAATGGCCGGTGCCGGAGAACTTCAGGCTTGTATCCGGGAGTAAGGTGACATCAGGTTTTTCCAGTTCGGGAGGGCGGATTCTGAAGGCTCGCGGTGCACTGCGTTCGGATGACACACCGCCCAGATCCTGTTCGACAACGAGACTGATCGGCCCTGGTGGCAAATCAGCGACAGAAGCAACCCACGAACTACCTTTCTCAGGCACAACCGCCGAGCCGACCAGCGAATTGGTGAGATCCAAATACACCGAAATACTGGCGCCGCTTACACCGTTGTCCCCTTCCAACACAAAATTCGGCTCCTGCGTAGAAGAGGGTCCTGGTTTGAGCACTTCAAGCACGCCGACGGCAACAAACGTGACCGCTCTTGAGTATCCGTGGCTGATATTGGGGTGTGTATACTGTACTTCAACAGTGAGTTCCCCAGATCGGATGCGTTCTTTTAATGGTGCCAACTTCCAAGAATCGGAAGCAGTTACTGAAGCTTCACTTAATACGTCATAGTGATCATCTCGACTCACTACCTGAAGTCTTAATCCGCGATGCCCCTTGCCACTGAAACTCAACTCGGACGTTCGCAAGACTTGCCCTTGCCGGGGAGACTCCAGCTTTGGCAAATATAAATAAAACATTTCTCTGACTGCAGATAAGCGAAAGTACTGACGATTCTTATAACGAGCCGTTTGGAACATCCCAATGGATTTTTTTCCTGGGGGGTACACCGTATCAAGCGGCGCAACCCAAGTCTGACCACAATCCACTTCAGCACCAAGTGCGTTGTGACTCCCGGGACCCACCTCCAACGCAAAAGCCGTCGTTCCGCCCCCCCCATAACCGCGAATGGTAAAGTCTTCTGAAATATCTTCGAAACTTAAAACGTCATGAATAATGTAGTAATCGAGATACCTGTAATCCGAAAATTCATCTCCGAGACGCCACTGGATGCGTAGCGACCTTGCGCCGTCGCTCGTATACGCTGTATTGACGACATTAACAACACGCCCGGGAAACCACTCGGAAACCTGATGATGAATGACGCCATCGACCATGTAATCTATCCATACTTGATGGGTTCCGTCCCAAGGAATTCGGAACTCCAATTTGAACGCCCATCCTTGAATGACAGAGCTATATGGCGCTAACAACTCTACTGGGGGAGGTTTCGACATAGAGGAAGCAAGATCATCACTCGATTGTTGCGGCCCCGCGCCAGAAACCAATGCATCTTCAGTTACTTCGCGAAGATCAGTTTGATTGACGAGTTCTTTGTCTTGCTGCCCGGAAATTTCCAGACTGGATTTGTCGCTGTCGTCGGAAGTCATTCACGGGGCTCCAATTGTCGGCGTCGCTAGTGGCGGGTCGTCCTAAGTTACGGCGGCCTGACTTACGCGCGCACCTGTCAACTTTGACAGTCCCGACCAACGGTAACTTTTCTCACGCTACAACATACGGATGTCCTTCAGCTACTAACACCCGGCTACACCAGGTTGCGCAGTTGCCGACAACTCACTCAGAATCCGCCGGCTTGTGCGCTTTAAAGTTGCCCCGGTCAGCATTCTGCTGCTCGACCTGGCCGACAACCTCGATGACAGGCCAAGGCATCTGGCGATGGCGATCTATCAGATGAATGAGATGGGGTTATTGCTGGCGGAAGAGGCGCTGGATCAGGAGCGGGCGATCGCGGTGGCCTGGTTTTGGATCACGGGCGCCTTTGAAGACGCCATCGCCAGCAAGCCCGCTCCCACAGGGTCTGCGTCGACAGCAACATCCATGCACAATGCAAAACTGTGGGAGGCGGCTTGCCAGCGATGGCAACAGCGAGCGCCGCCGAAATCAAGCCGAAGCCGGCAACGGCTGAAAACTGAAATAACGCTGCAACGCCTGCACCAGTTCCCCATATTCCGGCGGCGGTCGCTGCACAACGAACCCGGCGTCGTAATGCAGCGGCGTGGCGTCTTCATGGCACCACACGCAATACGCGGTGAAGTCGATGACTTGCTGGCAGCCATCGCTGGCGGGGATTTTCAGATGCAACTGGAAATCCACGCCAACCATCATGGGCAAATGGCTGATCAGCATCAGCCCGTCTGCGGACACGTTGCCGAGAAAACCGATGGGCTTGTCGGTAACGCTATTGAACACTCTAAGGAAATACGGCAGCTGATGCCGTTCAATCCGGCGGTCGGTAAACATGCGCAGTTCGCCATGCAAGGCTCCGTCACAGAGCCGCACCTTTGCTTCGGAACGTGCCTGAGTCGCAGGCCCGCTCTCCCCGCTTCCGGTGTGACGGTCGCTACGTCGCCGTCACCTGACCACTTGCCAGTCGCAGGTGTTGCTCCGGGTTTACAGATTCGGCTCTAAACCCGGGTTAATCGACTATAGCTCAGCTTGTACACACAGCCAGATTTTGTCTGACAACTTCCATTAAAAGCGGGTTGGCCGCACGGCGGGGGTGGCGACCGGGATCGGGTAATGGCCCAGGCTCTGCAAGGTTTCCAGGCGCGCGCGTGCGCGGTAGGCGTATTCGCTGTTGGGGTACGAGGCGATGATGAACTGATAGGTCTGCGCCGCGTCGACAAACATTTTCTGACGTTCCAGGCACTGGCCGCGCATCATCGACACTTCCGGCCACACGTACGGGCGGGCACGGCTGGCGCGTTCGACCTTGGACAGTTCAAGCATGACCTGCTCGCAATTGCCGCGATCATAGGCGCTGTAGGCGTTGTTCAAATGATGGTTCATCGACCAACGGGTACAGCCCGTGACGGCGAGGACGCTGAGGGCAAGGGCGGCAATGGGCAACAATCGCATGAGGGTTCTCCTGTCTTGTGCTCTGTATCGACCCCTGCTCGGAAATCTTCAGGCGCGTTTGTCCCAAAGTTGCCGAGTTCAATAAAGAAAAGATTAGAACGAAGCGCTTCGCAAAAAGTAGTGCAAACGAACAATGACTACACCCGTCGAGCATAGTAGCCTTCGCTAGCGCTTGAACTCAGGAGTCTTTGCATGTCCGTCCGTCGTACCAAAATCGTCGCTACCCTTGGCCCGGCCAGTAACTCGCCGGAAGTTCTCGAACAGCTGATTCTGGCTGGCCTGGACGTTGCCCGTCTGAACTTCTCCCACGGCACCCCCGACGAGCACAAGGCTCGCGCGAAACTGGTGCGTGACCTCGCTGCCAAGCACGGCCGCTTCGTCGCCCTGCTGGGTGACCTGCAAGGCCCGAAAATTCGTATCGCCAAATTCGCCAACAAAAAGATCGAGCTGAAGATCGGTGACAAGTTCACTTTCTCCACCAGCCATCCGTTGACCGAAGGCAACCAGCAAGTGGTCGGCATCGACTACCCGGATCTGGTCAAGGACTGCGGCGTGGGCGACGAGCTGCTGCTCGACGACGGCCGCGTGGTGATGCGCGTTGAAACCGCCACGGCCACCGAACTGCATTGCGTCGTGACCATCGGCGGCCCGCTGTCCGACCACAAAGGCATCAACCGTCGCGGTGGCGGCCTGACCGCTCCGGCCCTGACTGAAAAAGACAAGGCCGACATCAAGCTCGCCGCTGAAATGGAAGTCGACTACCTGGCGGTGTCCTTCCCGCGTGACGCCGCCGACATGAACTACGCCCGTCAACTGCGCGACGAAGCCGGCGGCACTGCCTGGCTGGTGGCGAAGATCGAACGCGCCGAAGCCGTGGCCGACGACGAAACCCTCGACGGCCTGATCAAGGCCTCCGACGCGGTGATGGTTGCCCGTGGTGACCTCGGTGTGGAAATCGGCGACGCCGAACTGGTGGGCATTCAGAAGAAAATCATTCTGCACGCACGCCGCCACAACAAGGCTGTGATCGTGGCGACCCAAATGATGGAGTCGATGATCCAGAACCCGATGCCGACCCGCGCCGAAGTGTCCGACGTGGCCAACGCCGTGCTCGACTACACCGACGCCGTGATGCTTTCGGCCGAATCCGCCGCTGGCCTGTACCCGCTGGAAGCCGTGCAAGCGATGGCGCGCATTTGCGTCGGCGCTGAGAAGCACCCGACCGGTAAAACCTCCAGCCACCGCATCGGCAAGGAATTCACCCGCTGCGACGAAAGCATTGCGCTGGCGACCATGTACACCGCCAACCATTTCCCGGGCGTCAAAGCGATCATCGCGCTGACCGAAAGTGGCTACACCCCGCTGATCATGTCGCGTATCCGTTCTTCGGTGCCGATCTACGCCTACTCGCCACATCGCGAGACTCAGGCGCGTGCGGCGATGTTCCGTGGCGTGTACACGATTCCGTTCGACCCAGCCTCGCTGGAACCGCACGAAGTCAGCCAGAAGGCCATCGACGAACTGGTCAAACGCGGCGTTGTGGAAAAAGGCGACTGGGTCATCCTGACCAAGGGCGACAGCTACCACACCACCGGCGGCACCAACGGCATGAAGATCCTGCACGTGGGCGACCCGCAGGTCTGAGTGACCGGATGCTGAAAAAAACCGCCATGTGAATGGCGGTTTTTTTTCGCCCCTGTAAAGGCCGACACTGCAATTATTCATGCGTCAACTGTCAGGTCTTACAGTAAGGAGCCTGCCAAGGTCGATGCCTGCATCCCATCAAGAACGAAAGAAGGCCTTGCCTTCCTGAAGCCAAACAGATGAGAGCCAGCGGCACCCCATCGAAAAAGCACTGTTTCGGATGGCGCTGAACGGTACTGCGGACGCTACCTTCGGCAACAATGGTTTAGTCATCGTCGATCTACCGGCCACCCGCTGCGCATCAACACCTGCAACTGACCGTCAACCCAATAACGATCAGGCTCAGGCATCAGTAATGCCCGATGGCAAAATCCTTTTGCTGCAGAACCTGGACAGCCCATTCGGCGTCATCACTGTGCTGAACAGCGATGGCTCGCCGGACAAGACTTTCAACAAAACGGGTTATCTGAGCGTTGGTAAAAAAAAGGAATACTTTGCAATTCATCAATTGGCCTTGCAGCCCAATCAACGCGTTTTTGCCATCGGTGAAGCTTCTGCAAGCGTCAGAAAAGGATTGCTGATCAGTCGAGAGCCAAACGGCAAAGCCAATATTCAGTTCAACCGCACACAACCGCTCAAGACAGTGCTCGACTATGCAGAAACCGGGTGGCTTGCGGGCACAGCGCAGAGCGACGGAAAACTTCTCGTGGCAGGGAGAGCAGACTTGCCGATGGAGGCCACACGGAACGTTGTGATCGCTCGCTTGATCAGTGACGGCACACTCGACAGCTCATTCGGCAAAGGCACCGGCTCCCTGCGTTTCCCGCAGACCACGGGCTCATCACTCGCCATCGCGTTCATGCCTGACAACGTACTGTTTTTCAGTTGGACAACCGATACGAACATCAAAATCATGCGCGGCCTGCTTGGTTGAAGGTATGCAATCACCTCTGACAACCTCTTCAACCATGGGTATCGATGGCGTCAGGATATGGGTCCACCTGACTTTCTGAAAAATAAGCCCCGCCATTTGAATGGCGGGACTTTTTGCGTCCGGGTCAGGCAGGTGTGGCGCCTGTGCCGGCCTCATCGCTGACACAGCAAGCGTAAATCACAGAGTGACATCCCCCGTCTACTGTCAGACCTGACAGTAGACGGGGGATGGTGAGGGGTAGCTACTTGAGTCGCCCCCTACTCAAGGACTGTAGTGGTCTAATTTCCCCGGACACCCCGATAGGTGGAAAATGCATCTATCGAGGAGTTTTTCATGACCGACAAACGCAGAACATTCGACGACAGCTTCAAGCTGCAAGTCGTGAAGATGATCAAG